>NZ_JBJOSA010000001.1:0-447900 GCF_045897515.1 Rossellomorea oryzaecorticis
CCAAATTAGGAAGGTTTTCTTTTTTTATTTGTATTTTACATTATTTAGGAGTCGTTTTTCAGTGGTCCCGGACAGGTACCTTGACCCACTTTCCCCTTCTGCCTTTATATCGATCCAGCTCGCTTCCGGTGGCCCCCATAACGGCTAAAAACCGGTTTTGATAATATATTGAGGTTTTTGATAATAAAAGAGTTGTTTTTATAATATAATTGGATTTTTGATAATATCCTGCCCGTTTTTGATAATATATCCGCAGACCCCTCCCAACGCGAGTTTCGCCCTCAAATCCCATGTAAACAGACATACTCTAGTAAGTTTAGTTAGTTTTTTTAAAAAAACCGACCCATGCCGTGAATTTTCACCCTTCAATTAACTCATTTTCATCTTTGCCGTGTTTGCCTCCCCCCTTCCCCAGTAGAACTCCAAAAAGAAAAGCCGCCCCCGCACCAAAGCACGAAAGCAGCTATTTTACAAAAAAAGGGTTTAACAAATCATCTCTTCCTCATCCGCAGCCGGCCGGCAGCCAAATACCCGCCGGCCAGAACAAAAAAGATCAGCAGCAAGCCCGCAAAGCCATCCGTAAACCCGCTGCGCTCGATCGCATAGCCGAACAATGGGAAGCTAATCATGATCACGAAGCTTTCCATCAGCCCGATCAGCGACAGGAACGTCGAGCGGACGTTGCTTTCCAGGAATCCCTGCACGAATGAGCTGAAGATCGGTTCGAACAGACTCAACAGCTGCGCGAGGAACAGGAATGACAGCAGGATCGCCCAGTCGCTCGCGAAGATGAACAGGATGAAGAACAAGAGGAACAGCCCCAGCCCATAATGAAGGATGTTGAAAAACTTGAACCTCTCTTCCACCTTGTATGCGATCTTCGCCATCACGACGCCGAGCAGTCCTTCAATCGTGAAGATGGCCCCGACGACGACGGACGAAAATCCGAGCTGGATGAAATATTCCTGCCCGTAGAATACGATGATGACCATCACCGCACTCGCCAGGATGAACAGCACGACCGGCCGGTGGATGACCCTGTTGTTTTTCCAGACCCTCACCCCGAGCTTGAATTGATGCACCCACTGGTTATACCAGCGCCCGCCGATATCCTCCGTCTTCTCGCGTTCAGGTTCCTTCATGAACAGAAGCGGAAACACGGCCAGCACGTGGGTGACGATCGTCGAACCGTACACCCATTCCCAGCTGATTTCGGCCATGAAGCCGCCGAGGAATTTTGCCAAACTCAGTGAAAGCAGTGAGATCGCCGTCATGCTCCCGATGATCCGCGTATACTCGCCTTCCCGCTTCGCATTCTTCAATGTGTCATAGGCAAAAGACTGCTCGGCCCCCGAATGGAAAGTGACCATCAGCCCCATCGACAGGAACGCGAGCGTAAATACCGTAAACGTCCCGCTAACCAGCATCAAGAGCGCATATAGGAGGCTGAACAGATTCCCGATGATCAGGCTGATCTTCCTTCCATATAAGTCTGCGATCATCCCCGTCGGCACCTCGAATAATACGATTGCCAGGTGGAGCAATGCCTCCAGCACCCCGATTTCACCGAAGGTCATGCCCTTGTCTCCGAGATAAATGACCCAAAGCGCCCGGTCAAAAAATAACTGCGCAAAGAATAAATAAAAATAGAGCAAATATATGTTGTTTTTCGTTTTCATTGGTTGTCGTCCTCTCTTAAACAAAAATCTTGAGAAATGCGGCTGCGCCCGTTCAGCTCCCACAAAGGCGTCCGGACCCTGAAGCCTGGACTGACCGAATCGTCATGAGGATAGGGTCACTGGTGCAGCGCATTTCTCAAATCATAAAAAAGCCGCAGGGCATCATCCCCTGCGGCTTTTCGCTATTTTCAGGAAATCATACATCGTTCATGGATATTCAGCTAAAAATGGACAGACCTGTCCCGTTGGCAGCTGAAAATCCAAAAATCGACATCATGAAAACAAGGTATTTCTTCCTGGCCCTGATGTCTACAGTGAACGATTGCATGAGTTTCCCTCCTTTTTTGTTTAAGATTCTCTTTTATTATAAGATGGTTGGGAATTTACAGCAAGGGGAAATTGGTGCGCGGGGCACTGGTTATAGTGCCGTTTTGGCCAAAGTGAGTTGAAAAGATTGTTATTTTAACTGGATCCGGGTAATTTGAAGCGATTCTTCTGTATAGATAGCTGTCTGTATGATGGAATATCGGGGGGCGTCAGCATTTATGATCCATTTTCAGGATTTATGATCCATTCGACAAAAAATACGCGCCTAACTCGGAATTTATGATCCATTTCAGAAAAATATGATCCTGATTCGAAATATATGATCCTTCGAGAATCATTCTAATCTAGCTGCGTCTGCACCGGCCGCATCAGCCAACGCTGGCACACCCGCCCCGGCCACAACCCCCCGCCTTCAAATCCCAAAAAGACAAAACAAAAACCCGGCCCCCGGCACACTTCAAAAAAGCGTACCAGGGACCGGGCCCCATATCATTCATTCCGTCAAAATGGGTCAGGGTACCTGTCCCCCCGACCCACTTCCGACCCGCGATCGACCAGGCGAACGGGCAGGCAGGCCCGCTGGCCGGTCCGATTAAAACCGCAGAGCCGGATGAGACCGAATCGGACCCGAAACGAGCAGGCCGAACCGTGCAGCCGAATTAAGCCGCCCGGTTCTCCTCTTTCCGGTCCCCCTTCTCGATCTTCACCGCTGTAACGGCAAAGACCAATAGAAGGACGATCTGCGGGATCATCGTTTCAAGCGTAGGATAGAATCCGGCCCAGTCCACGATTGGCAGGCTGTTCAATTGAGTCGACTGGATCTTGTCGGTCAATTGCAGCGCGTGGATACTGACGCCGAGTATTTTGAATGCCACGAAATAAATCAGGAATGTGGCGATCTTGAAGAACGGGCGCACCGGGATCTTCGTGCTGTAGCGGATGAGTACGAATGCACAGACCGCCAAGATTCCGACGGCGATCAAGATGCCGGCAAGCATTTTCCCAGTGCTGATGGACGGTGCGATCCCCATATAGAAGATGATCGTTTCGGCACCTTCCCTGAAGATTGACAGGAAGCTGACTAACGCGAGCGACAGGACGCTTCCTGTCGAAAGGGCTGTCCCCATCTGCTTCTGGATGTACTGGTTCCAGGCTTTCATCGTTGATTTCTGGTGAAGCCACATACCGACTCCGACCATCATCAATACGGCCGCGATTCCGGTGATGCCTTCAAAGATTTCGCGGTTGGCGCCTGCAGTAGCCGTCGAAAAGACCGTGCTCAAAATGAAGGCTGCCACAACGCTCATCCCTACACCGGCAATGACGCCGGCCCAGATCCACTTCTGCTGTGAAGCGGCATTCGCTTTTCGTAAAAAGGCGAGGAGGGCGGTCACGACAAGAAGTGCTTCCAGTCCCTCGCGAAGCATGATCAGCGCTGCATCCCAGACGCTGTAATTCGTTTTGTCCTGCAGGAGGACAATCGATTTTTGATAGTTTGTCAGATCACTCTGAATCGCGTCTACATCTGCGTTTTCAGAAGAAAGCTTTCCGGCAAGGACCGGGATATTGTTTTCAAGCTCCGTATAGAGGCTGCCGTTTTTCGTCCTGACATCCCCTTCGACAGAAGGCCAGACACTCAGGAATTTCTCTAGGTGAGGCACTGCCCCCTCCGGATTCCCATCATCGATCGACTGATTCGCTTTCTCGAGCAGGCTCACAAGCGTATCAAGGGAATAGTTCTGGTTATCCGACTTAAGGTTCTTTCCTGCTGCAAAATCCTCGACTGCCGAATTCAGCTCACCGTAGATTCCTTCGATTTTTGAAAAATCCTTCTCATCCTGTGTCAGGGCGATCCGCAGGAAACCCATCTGCGTTTCGATTTTCCCGTAAAAAGGGATGCTCTGTGAGCGGACGATCTTTTCATTCTTCGTCCAGGCAGACAGGAATGATTGGTAGCTCTCATACGCACGGTCAGCGTCCTTCGCCTCGATTGACTGTCCCATCTCGTCAAGGATCGGAGTCAGGGCTGCCTTGACCTGGCCGCGCTGTTCCTCCTGATCGACAGGGTTCTGTTCCTTCTCGAGGGCGACCAGACTGTGGGAAACGTCTGATAACGCGTCCAGTACAGGTTCTTTTTCACGTTCCTTCACAAGGTCATCGAGAGTGGAAATGGAGTCTCCGACCTTCTTCGATGTCTCGTTTTCGGGAACATCCGCCTTTTCCCAGTCACTGCTCAACTGTGCGACAAGCTTTTCAGCGCTGTCCCAGTCATCTGCCTTGACCTTCATGATGGCGTCGCCGACAGAAATATATAAATCACTGTAGTTTTCCTCCGCCGATGCAAACTGCAAAGGCGAAAGCATCATCAGCACGATCAGGCTGATCAGTATTGTCACTTTCTTCAATGCGCCCATCTCCTAGTTAAACAACTCAGCACCAAGGAAGCTTCCTTTTTTCACGCCCGGGAAACAAGCGAAAAGGGCACTGCCTCGGTGGGTGATGTATTCATTCAATTTATCTGCACGTCCCATGCTTTTCTGGATGTTGATGAACTGACTCGGGTTCTGCTGGAATGACATGAACAAGAGCCCGGTATCAAACGCCCCTGTATCCGGGTTGATTCCATCCGAATACGAGAAGGAGCGGCGCAGGATCCTGTCCTTCACCTTACGCGCGAGTGCCACGTGGGAATTTTCCGGGACGACCGGTTTGCCGTTCTCCTTGAGTTCAAGATCCACTTCATCAAACTCGCCTTTCTTCCCAAGCGGGGCACCAGTGTCACGATGCCTTCCGAACGTTGCTTCCTGTCCGCTGAGTGACGTACGGTCCCACGTTTCCACATGCATCTGGATCCTTCTGACGGCAAGATACGTCCCGCCCGTCAGCCAGCTTTTCGACTGGCCGGGCTGCACCCATACCACCTTATCCATTTCTTTCGCATCATCCGTGTCCGGATTGCCTGTCCCGTCCTTAAAGGCAAAAAGGTTCCGCGGCGTTTCCACCTTCTTCCCTTTTTGCTTGTAGGAATTGAATCCGGTCTGCGACCATTTCAGCGTCACTTTCCCTCGGGCAGCCCTGATCAGGTTGCGGACCGCGTGGAACGCGACCTGCGGATCATCCGCACACGCCTGGACACAGATGTCCCCTCCGACATAGCGAGGGTCCAGCTGATCCTTCGGGATGTGCGGCAGATCCTTGAGCTCAGCCGGTTTCTTGTGGGCGAGGCCAAGTTCTTTTTTTTCAAAAAGGCTCGGTCCCACCCCGAACGTCAGCGTCAAATGTGCCGGGTCGAGCCCGGCCGCTTCCCCTGTATCAGGAGGCGGCAGCAGCGCATTGGCCGAATTCGGTCCGACCAGCTGCCCGTTCATCAGGCTGACGCTGTAGGTCGTCCATAATCTGAACAGTTCCTTCAATTCGGCTTTTGATCCCGCCGTGCAATTCAGCGATGCGAAGTACACATGCTTCGGATTCTTCGTCAGGATGCCCGACTGATGCTTTCCGTAAAAATTGACCTTGTTGTCAACGGATTCGTCATCATCAACAAACGGATTGGCACCGAATGCCGTTAGGACACCGGTGAGCCCCGATGCTCCGAGGAGCACCCCGGCTCCGCCGACGCCCGCTATTTTTAAAATATCTCGCCTTGATATTTGAGTCTGTAACATTGATTTCTCTTCGCTGCTCATTCAGATCACTCCACTACAATGGCAATTTGACTTAGAGGCTCCCCTAAATTATCAACCGCACGGGATAAGGCCTTCGTATCTTCTGAAGTCAATTTTTCATACGATACATATCCGCCGTTACCATCTTCATATTTTGCAAGAAGCTCATCAAGCGTGGCGAAATTCTTTTCCAATGTGCTGACAAGATCCTTGTCTTTCTTCTCGAGTTCATCTTTGAAAATAGCAAAAATCTTTTCTGCACCCTCTACGTTTGCTTTGAAATCATATAAGTCCGTATGAGAGTAGATTTCCTCTTCCCCTGAAATCTTGGAGGTCGATACCTCGTTCAGAAGGTCGACCGCTCCCGTGATCATCAGGTCAGGCGTCACTTCCACCGTCTCCACTTTCGCACGAAGTTCCTTCACATCTTTCAACAGCTGGTCTGCCGTTTCTTCATACCCTTCAGTCGTGCCTTCTTCCCAAAGCGCATACTCAAGCTTGTGGTATCCGGACCACTCTTCTTCGCCTTTCCCTTCATCCTGGATATCAGCAAGGCGCGCATCGATGCGCGGATCCAGATCCCCGAAGCTCTCGGCGATCGGTTCGGAACGCTCGAAATACATACGCGCCGGAGCATACAATTCCTTCGCCTTCTCAACATCCCCGGCTTTCACCGCTTCAACGAACGCCTCTGTCTCGAGGACGAACTGATCGAGCTGCTCCGTCGCGAAGTCTTTGTATGCAGCCACTTCACTGTCAAGCGTAGCCGCCTGCTGCGTCTGCTCTGAAGCCTTTGTATCTTCCTTCTTCGTACTGGATGCCTCATCCCCGCAGCCAGCCAGAAGACTTCCCGATAAAACTACCATACTCGCAAAACCAACTAATTTTTTCATATTTATATATAACTCCTATCATCGTATAATATCAACGTTAATGATAATCATTTTCAATTGATATGTCAACATGCTATCAAACGCTTTCACATCGGGGGTGTGGAGGCGTGGCCGAGGTTCGGCCCGGGCGGTTGCTGTGTGGCGGATCGGGGGCGGGTCAGGGGGATAGGTACCTTGACCCACTAAGCAGTTCCTGTCCCCGCGGTCCAGCCTAACGCGGCTCCCTGTCTGTTTTCCGCCGTTTCAGCATACCAGCCTTCTCCCTGGCAAAACCATGATTTGTCAAAAGCTTTTTTTATAAAAAACTCTCAAAAACGGCTTAAATAATGTCCAAATCCAGTGTTTTCAAGCCAATCTATGTAATTTAGTGGATCCCTCCCACCTTTTCCATTTAAAAAACGGCACCCTTTAGAGCTGCAAACCCGCCGGAAATAGATATATTATCAAAAACGATGGTTTTATTATCAAAAATCCAAATATATTATCAAAAACGGTCCATTTATTATCAAAAATAAGATTTTATTATCAAATCGAAAATCTGCCCATAATATGGTCACGGGACCTGTCCTCCGGCTCACTCCACCCATGATATGGGCCACCGTACCTGTCCCCCCGGCTCACACTCAATCCAACCGGACACCCCAAGCGCCCCAACACACAAAAAGGCCCCCCTGCTTCCACAAGCAAGGAGCCCTCCACCAGATCGACCCGTTAAATTAAAGCCGCTATTAATGTATATCCCTCTTCTTAAACCGCCCGCCGCGGACTTCGTTGATATCCGCTACGGCAAGGAACGCCGAAGGATCCAGTTCTTCGACGATCGACTTCAGCTTGGCTTCTTCCAGCCTGGTCACGATGGTGAAGATCACTTTTTTGTCATCACCTGAGTAGGCGCCTTCCCCTTTCAGGTAGGTGACCCCGCGCCCGAGGCGGGCCATGATCGCGTCCCCGATGTCCTCGTGTTTGTCACTGATGATCCAGGCGGATTTCGATTCGTCGAAGCCGTCGATGACGATATCGATCGTCTTGAAGGCGATCACGTACGCGAGGACCGAATACATCGCCCGGTCCCATCCGAGGACGAAACCGCCCCATGCAAAGATGAACACGTTGAAAAGCATGATGAATTCCCCGACTGAGAAAGGGAATTTTTTATTTAAAAGAATGGCCAGGATCTCACTGCCGTCAAGCGCACCTCCGTACCGGATGACCAATCCCACCCCGGCGCCGAGCACGATCCCGCCGAAGACCGTCGCCAGCAGCACATCCTGCGTAAACGCGGCGACATGATGCAGATAACTCGTCGCAAGCGATAAAATCGTAATTCCGAATAATGTGGATATCGCGAACGTTTTTCCGATTTGCTTGTAACCAATGAAGAAAAACGGGATGTTCAGTAAGAAGATAAATAATCCGATGCCGATACCGGTCAGGTTATAAAGAATGATCGAGATTCCAACGATCCCGCCGTCCATGATCAAATTCGGTACGAGGAACACTTCGATTCCAAGCGCCATCATGATGGCTCCCAGCAGGATGAAGACTCCCCGTTTCAAAACTTTCAATTTCGTTAATTTAGGATGCTGCAATTCAGCTTTTATCTGTTGTTCGATTGATTCATCACTCAATGTCGCTTCCCCCTGTTTCTATGTACTCATATTAAAGTATCTGTTTACGGTCGAATATATGTATAGATCAGGAGAGATAGTTGGACTGATACATCATGACTTCTATGAACCCATGTGTGTCTGGAGAGATGTCCGCTGCGGAATAACATGTCTGATCAGCGGGTGCATATGACTTTATTTTCCGGGCTGAATGGAAGGTAAGAGGAGCCGCACTGTCATCGTGGTGAGGGGACGAAGAGGTTGGAGAAAAAATCATCTCGATATTTGAAAGGTGCGAAGTATCAACTTTTAAATCGGCTTCATTCATGGCAGCATCCTCGTATTTTAGTACATGGATCTGCTGCAGACCGGCAAGACAAACAAGTAAAATCCAGATCGACACATTCCTCACTCGATAACCTCCCTCCGCATTTCTTCTTATTTAATTATACCTCATTGCATTCCACAGGGGAACGGATTGAACTTTCCGGAACAAGCGGCGGTGGCGTGCGCCAAGCTAAAAAAAACCGGAATCCCCGACCGGATCCGGTTTTCGCTTCCATTAAAAAATCTATTCCCCCAGCTCAATTACAATCGGATCAAGCTCGATTTTCTCATGTCCTTTCCCGGAGGTCAGGCTCGCGATGATCACCGGCTGGATTATGAGCTGTCCGGCCCCATCCCGAATCGCACCGAAGTCCGTCGTCCCTTCAAACGTTTTGCCGTCATCCATTGAGACACCCGGTCCGCTCGTACCGTCTGCATAGACATCCCCGAGATCATCCGTCACCCTGAACACCGGCGTCACACTCGGCCATTTTTCAAGGAAATTCTCTTTCACGAGCTGACTGTAGGAAATGATCGTCGACACATCCGTGAACTCCACCGATTTCAGGGTGAACGTCACCTCTTCATTCTTCACCGTTTCATTTACGAGCTGCTGCTTCCCTTCCAGTCGCTCCAATGAAAAATCGAACGACCAATCCCCCTTGATCACAGCATCCTTTTCAACTCCGCTGAACCCTTGAGGTGACCATGAAATGTCCACCTTATCCGGAGTTTCGCCGTCTTTGAAGTGAGGGGTGAACGTGGATAGGCCGACGTAGCGTGTGTCACTGATCTTCGTGATTTCGCCGGTGCCGGCACTGCCGTTAGAGCCTGCGACCTCGAACCAGTCCGCCCCGCTCATCTGCACCGATTCACCCAGATCCCGATCCGTTTCAATCGCGAACGACACCGTGATATTCGTACCGTCATAGACCGCATCATCGATCATGACCGTCGTTCCATTGTCCGTCTCGGCAAGACCGATATCGGTGGAGAATTCATCAAAGGCGCCATGGTCTTCGTTTTGAAAATACGCGATGACATCATCCATAAACGGGATCTGCGAAGCAATTGACGGCACCGCAAAGCCCGCCGCAGCAGACGCCCCGATCAAGATGACCGCTGCAGCTGCAGCCGGCCGCCATACCGGTGCCTTTTTCCTTTTTTTCAAAACATGCTGTTTCACCCGTTCTTTCTCCGCATCCGTCACGTCCGATAACTCCAGCTGCTCCACATCGAGTTCCATCCATTCCTTCATGCTCATATCAATAGCTCCTTCAATTTCAAATTAGTCGCCAGGATCTTCTTCCCCCGGTACAAACGGTTATCGACCGCTGCTTTCGAGAGTCCCAGGTGATCCGCAATTTCACGATTGGAGAGCTCCAAGTAATATTTCATCATGAAAATGTCCCGGTCATCGTCCTTCAATCGATTGATAGCAGCCAATAATTCATTTCTACCTTCACTCATCATGACCGATTCTTCCGTTGCTGCGGCACCCGCTTTCTCTTTTAACAGGACATCGGACTTCTCACGCTCCCTGCGCTTTTTTGCATGACGGTACCGGTCGATGGCCTTATACTTCGCGATCATGCCAATCCACTTTTTAAAATCAGCTGCTTCTCCCTGAAACTGACGGGCATTCTCCCAGACAGTCAGGAACACATCGTTGACGCATTCATCGATATCCTGGTCGTGCATACTGTTCAGAATCTTCGCCGCAATCGTTTTGACAAGCGGCATATACGTATCAATCACATACACAAGCGCATCTTCTTTCCTTTTTTTCAGCCTCGGGATAAAATTTGCCGGCGTACTTTTCATCTTTTCCGCTCCTTTTGTTTTTGAAAAAGCTTTTTCATATGATACAACGAACAACGTGTGAAATTATTCTCAAGTTTATGTAAATTGAGACTTCAAAGAAGCAAAATGGTCACGGGCCATGATAAAATGAGACCGAAAGTCTTCTAAAGGAAATGGGAGGGATTCACAATGTTCACAACGGTAAACGATTTTCTGCAGGAATGGAAACAGGAAGCGGCAGTCACCCAGAAAGTGCTCGACGCCCTCACGGATGAGTCATTGAAACAAGAGGTCGCACCCGGCCTGTACAGCATCGGGAGTGTCGCGTGGCACATAACCGGAGCCGCATTCTACTTTCCGTCTCAAGTCAGCATCCGCTTCGAGGCCCCGGATCTTCAAAAAGAAGCCCCTGCTTCTGCATCCGAAATCAGCGAAACTTACAAACTCGTAAGCGACCGTCTGGCTGAAGCCGTCTCCGAACAGGTTTCTGATGAAAAAATGAACGAAATGGTCAACCTATTCGGTATGGACATGCCCGTCCAGGCCGTCCTGCGCCTGCTGATCCAGCACCAGGCCCACCACCGCGGGCAGCTGACCGTCCTCATGCGCCAGGCAGACCTGAAAGTTCCCGGCGTGTACGGCCCGAGCAAAGAAGAATGGGAAGCGATGAACGCTTCGAAATAAGAAGGAAAAAGACCGGCGCCGGCCGGTCTTTTTTTACTCTTTGAAATAGTGGACGGGCCTGACTTCAATACGCCAGCCAAACTCTTCCCCGCCCTCCACCTGCACAGCCGGATGCAGCCTCGCCGCACCGACTGCGGCATCCAGATTCTCTGCTTAAATGAGGAACACGCTTCCGATCATCTCCCCGGTTTCTTCCCCATCACTCACGATCACTTTCCCGCCACCCCGCCTTATATGTTTCGCTTCAAGACCCGTACCTGCATCCATCAGGACCTGCCCAGTTTCGTACAACTCCTGAAGATGCGGCTCGCACTCTCCCATGACGGCATTGATCTCTTCCTCCGGCCTTGCATCCATCTTTTCCCGATTAAAATAGCCCACGCATAGAAATTTCATTTCACCGTCACCTTTTCTGTTCCATTACATGTAAAGTTCGACGTCCTGCGGGAAATCCCTTGTTCCGGATTAAGCCGCCGCATGGCAAAATAAAGAGGGATTCGTCTCTTTTTACAGAATCTATCCTTCATAGACTTAAAAAGGAGTGCCGCTATGTATATCCCGCCATATTTTAAAATCACAGACGAAACGACCGCCCATAGCATTATCAGCGAAAACGGCTTTGCCACCCTGATCTCCCAGGGCGACGGCATGCCCATCGCCACCCATCTGCCGCTGCAGCTTAATGAGGATAAAACCTGTTTACACGGCCATTTCGCCAGACCGAACCCGCAGTGGAAGGACATCGAATCCCAAACTGTGCTCGCCATTTTCCACGGTCCGCACTGCTACATCTCCCCGTCCTGGTATGAGACGGATCAAACCGTGCCCACCTGGAACTACGTAACCGTCCATGTGTACGGAAAAATGGAGCTCGTCCATGATACCGATGAGAGCATGAAATCTTTAGAAGAGCTGGTCGCAGCATACGAAGCTCCCGACAGCCCGTACAGCCTGGAAAACGTAGATGCCGGATATCTCGCCGGACTGAGCAAAGGCATCCAGGCATTCAAGCTGCATATCACGAAAATCGAAGGCAAAGCAAAACTAAGCCAAAACCATCCGCCCGAGCGCCGTGAACGGGTGATCCGTCAGCTCGAACAGATTCCCAGGGAGGATGAAAGGGAGATTGCGGAGTGGATGAGGAGAAGTCTGAAGTGAAGGCAGAGCGTTAACGGTTAAAATAACAGTGAAAGTTCATTTGATAAGGAGGCTGCAATATGGCCAAAAAAGTAAAACTCTCATCCTTAGTTGATGGCCTGGAAGTTCCTTTTGATGGGGTGAGTTCCTACCTGAACCTGGCCACCGGCGAAGTCCTCAGCTTGTCGGATCGTGTTTTTGTGGCAGCAGAAGACGAAGAGCCAATCGACGAGTTCGAAGGCTGGGAACAGACCGAATATGAATTTGCTGTGGAAATACTCAACCATCCCGAACAGTACCTCGAACTTCCAGATGAAGATGAAATCAATGAATACCGCATGATGGAAAGTTTCTGCTATCACCACAAAGATAAAAAGGTAAAACAGCAGCTCTCCAACGCCATCATCGGCCGCGGCGCCTTCCGCCGATTCAAGGACCAGGCCATTTCACTCGGAGTGATCGAAGACTGGTACTCTTTTAAAAGAGAATGCTACAAGGACATCATGATTGAATGGTGTGAGATGAACGGGTTGGAGTATGAGTAACGTGAAGGCGCATTTGTTTGAAGATCAAGTGAAATAATTAAATCAGGGACATGGCCATCATCGCGAATCATGGCCATGCCCCCTTGTTTTCAAAGAAAAGTGAGTCAAAATGACTTATTTTTAAAAAATTCTCTGCAGTGTTTTGTAGAAATCCAGTTTTCAACCGGATTCCAGCCCGCTATTTCAGTAGAGAGAAGGCTCAGGCATCAAATATGATCCTAAATCTGATTTTATGAGCCCAATTGGAAATATATGATCCTAATTTCAAAAATATGAGCCTAATTCAAATTATATGATCTTACAAGAATCATTCTAAACTAGAATCCCGAATATTCTCCTCTCCATCAAATCAAAGATCACACAAAAATGAGCCACGGTACCTGTCCCCCTGACCCGCTCAAGGCAGCAATACAATCTTCCCCAGCTTCCCTTTTTCCTTAAAATACACCTGTGCTTCTTTCGCCTGTACCAATGGAAAGGTTTTATCGATGACAGGCACTAGTCTTCCTTCAGAAATGGCTCCCAGCATCTCTTTGAACTCTGCCCTTGTCCCCAGCACCGAACCGTACATGGTGATGTGTTTTAAATACAATGTCCGAAAATCCAGATTCGTCTGCTGGCCCCCGGCATATCCTGAGATACAGAACTTCCCGCCTTTTTTCAAAACCTGAAGAGACGTGTCGAATAAAGCATCCCCCACGACATCCAGCACGGAGTCGACCGGACCCCCATTCACATTAAGAATGTCTTCTGCCAGGTGTTCGGAGTGATAGGATACGACATGGGCTGCGCCTAATTCCTTCAGCTTTTCTTCCCCGGCCAAGTCACCAATGACCGCAATGACCTTGGCTCCAAACACCTTTGATGCAATCTGCACATTCAACGAGCCCACCCCGCCGTTCGCCCCGGTGACCACCACCGTTTCTCCGGCTTGAACCTGAAGCTGGTTCACCATATGCCACGCTGTCAGCCCGCTCACCGAAAAAACGGCGCTTTCCTGATAGCCTGGAAGAGGCATATCAAAGCAGAGTTCAGCCGGCCACACGACATATTCAGCATACCCGCCGTCATACTCAGATCCGATGAATGACATATCCTCCGAAATATGTTCCAATCCACTTTCCCCGCTCGATGTAAAAGGAAAAAGCACCACATCCCTGCCCGCCATCGATTGGGGGACAGCACTTCCAACCTTCACAACCTGCCCCGTAATATCCGAGCCGGGAATCCGCGGGAATTGTACACCTTCCGGCCGCCATCCCGATTTTGTGCCGCTCCCGTAAGCCCCTTCCCTCATCCAGATTTCTGTATTATTGATTGCGCAGGCCTTCACTTTCACAAGTACTTCATTTGCTTCAGGTTCCGGGACCGGGATATCCACCAATTCCAGCTTATCGACATCCCCATATCCAGTTACTCGCACCGCTTTCATCGCTATCATCCTTTGTCGAATCAGATTTATTTGATTATGTAAAATACAGAACTTATTATTTGTTGTTTCCCTTTTTTTAAACGTATCCCAATGGTTCATGAGGGAACCGTGATTGTTGGGACCCGGGACAATACCCAGTCACCGGGGTCCCCCGCCAAATCCAAACCCCGTCTCAACCTCCCAATACTTCGTCACCACATTCCCTTTCGGCAGCACCACTCCCAGCTCTACCTTCTCAGACCCCTTCTTGAAAGTCAGCATCCCATGAGGCAGATAATCATAGCGGAACCCGTTCTGCGGATGCCAGCTGCGGCTGCTCGTATTGATTTGTTCCATTATCTCACGGATCTGTTCCTTATCGACTATGACTTTAACTTCCTGCCCCTGCGTCGAAACCCTCAACTCATCAAAATCCCCCTCGACAATCGGAGCACGGTAAATCCAATAAACTGAAATACCCAAGAGGCACACAGCCGCAAAGAAGCCCGGTATCAACCGCTTTTTTGCTATCAAAAAAGGTTCCACCCTTCATGTTTTAGTATAGTTTACTATATTTTGGATAAACCCTATAACCCTCTAAATCTTCTATATGGTAAAATATACTACATCCAGCTCCATCTGAACGGAGACCCAGCCCAAAGGAGGTCATCACCATAAAAACCCATTACGCCCTTTTCTTCTGCCTGGCCATCAGCCTTCATAATCTTGAAGAAGCCCTGTGGCTCCCACAGTGGTCGCAAATGGGAATGGCCATCCAGAAACCCGTGACCCCTAATGAATTTCATTTTGCGGTCATTATCATCACCGCACTTGCCTATCTGGCATCTTTTTTATATGTAAGCTTCCCAGAATCAAAATGGATGAAATGGGCCTTCACCGGATTCCTCGGTTCCATGATCGTCAATGCCGTTTTCCCGCATCTGCTGGCATCCATCCTAACGAAAACATACGCCCCTGGAGTCGGCACAGCCCTCCTGCTGAACATCCCGGTCAATACGGTCATCTTATACAGATTACATAGAGAAAAATGTATATCCAGAAAAGAAATCTTCCTCTCCACGGTCGTGATCGGGGTTCTCTTGCTGGCATTGATTCCGGTTTTATTTATGTTGGGGGACAGTTTTATTAATTATTAACTATTGAGTCTATCATTATAGGAACTTATTAAGCAGCGAAGACAAACTTTTAAATGAATAAACGAGGTGCAAGTTAGATGGAATTTAAAATCGAAAAAATAAAGGGATTCAGCCCCCAAATTGGTCATCTTGTCTCACAAATGAATTATGCAAGGAAAACAACGATAGAAGCTGTAGATGGTTTATCGGCTTCCGATTTGGATTATTTATCGAGCAAGGACGGTAACAGTATCGGTGCCCTTTTACTGCATATGGCAGCTGTGGAAAAAGGATTTCAAATAGAGATTTTTGATGGCAGGAGACCGAATGAACGAGAAATGGAAGAATGGGGTCCCCCATACAGTCTAGGAGATAAAGGGAGAGCGCATATCAAAGGACATCCTCTAGAATTTTATACAGACAAACTGGAAGAAGTGAGAAGCAGAACCTTGATAGAACTGGCTAACCTTAACGATGATTGGTTATATGAAAATAGATCATGGGATAATCACCCTTCCAATAATTACTTCATCTGGTTTCATGTATTTGAAGATGAAATTAATCATAGAGGTCAGATTCGAATGATCAGAAAAATGCTGAAGCCGCAATCATAGGGAAAAGAATCCTGGGCATGCCCCAAAGGAAGGTCTATCATGCAAACACACCAAACAGGCAAATTTAAATACCATTCCACCACCCCGGCCAGCCCGGAGATCCGCCAGAAAACTCTCATCCTCTACCACGGCTGGGGCGGTTCCGCTGCAGGTTACCATGATGCAGCAAACGAAATAGCCAAAACAGGATATCGTGTCATCGTCCCTGAAATCATCTACCACGATACTCGGGAACCGCTCGCCTATCATTTCGTCCAAAAAACAACACAGCACTATTTTTGGAAAACAATCGTTGAGTCAATTGAAGAGTTTGATTCATTTGTCACTGAGCTGGGTATCCGAAAAGAGGATATCGTCGTTGCAGGCAGTTCCATGGGCGGCTTCATAGCCACCGGCATCTTCGCCCGTGAACACAAGCTTTCCGGTCTCGCTAACATCAACGGTTCTGGCTCCTTTCTTCTATCTGAGAAGGTATTCAGGGAGGCAGATGGACGGGGCGAGATACCAGATGCGATCGAGAAGGAATTAACCGAATACGATCCCGTCAAAAGAATGAACAGCCCATCCCCCGTCCTCCTCATCCATGGCGACTCCGATGAATTTGTTTCGATTGAAGGACAGAAAGACTATTACAGATATCTCACGGAGACAGGGGAACGAACCAATGTGGAGTTTAGGATTTATGCTGGGGTCAATCATGTTTTTACGGATGAGATGGTTGCGGATTTGGCGGAATGGTTGAAAACTTTATAAAAGAATTAACAGGGGCAGGGCAATGGTGACGTATGATGGCCCTGTCCCTTTATTTTCATAGAAATATAGAGTCAAAATGACTCATTTTTTATAGAATTTCTTTCAACCTTGAGGGAATAATCAAGGTTCCAATCGATTCCAGGTCTACAATGATTCAAGCAGGACCGTCCGCAGTCATTTATGATCCATTCCAGAGATTTATGATCCAAACTGAAATTATATGATCCATTTTCCATTTTTATGATCCATTCTGAAAATTAATGATCCATTTTCGAATTATATCCTCTTTTAAGAATCATTCTAATTTACCGGCCTTCTTGAATTCCCGCAGCAAAGCCGAAGCCTGTTTCCGCACTACACCCGCCAAACGGCACAAAAAACGGGCCGTGGTACCTGTCCCCGCGACCCACTCAAGAAAAGAACCGTCCCCTCCAAAATTCAGAAACAGCCTCCCTTAACAATCACATAAAATGTTCGGTACGTTCCATTTTTCTAAAAGCACCGGCAAACACCCAAATCCCATTCAACCCCAACAACCCGGCAATGACCATCACCAAAAAAGCCAGGTCAGGGGAAAACATCCACACTGCATGCCACGGCGACTGCGAAACATAACTCAGCGCCGGAATGAGGCCAAACGATAAAGCAATTAACACACTACCCGTTACGAAACCTCTTCCCCTTTTCAAAACCGGCTTCCTTATAAAAAACACCAGCATCCCCGCAAGCAAAACCGCTACCAGAAGAAGGATCAACTGAATCACAGGTGTATTCCCCGGAATCTCACCAGGTTCATTCCCGTTAAGAATATCAATGATTCCCATCTTCAAATAATAGAGGCCTTCTTCTTCCAAGACATTATTTTTATTGGTGAGAAGCACACCGCCCCACCCGGTTTCAGGCATCGTAAAAAACTCCGAATGCGAATCGGGGGTCGAGCCGGAGTGCCAGATCATTTCTTCAGGCGAGCCCGGATTTGACACGCGGATTCCCAGCCCATAATAACGGTCTTCCCCCGTTTGGACATGAGGTGTAAGATAAAGCGACTTGCTTTCTTCACTTAAAAGCCCATCCGTATCTTCCCCGTTCAAAAACGAAAGAAACTTCACCATATCATTCGCGCTTGCCGTCATGTATCCATAAGGAGCACCGCCATTGTCATAAGCAACGCTACTTTTCACCGGCATCCCGAACCATGACTGATAGCCTCGAGCGTATCCGTTCTTATAAGCAGCCTCACGGTTACCAGCAGCATGCTCCATCCCTAGCGGCTTCAGCACGCTTTGATCCATATACTCGGAAAAACCAACACCTGTCACCTCTTCGATGAGGGCACCCAGAATCATAAAATTCGAATTGCTGTAGAGGTGTTTTTGCCCGACAGGTGCACTCAATTCAACATCTGCAAGGCTCTTTACATTCTCGCGGATTGCACTTAGATCGTTTGCTTCCTGATCTGACATAATAAGCCCGGTGTACGTACCCACCCCGCTCGTCTGGGTTAGCAGCTGCTTGACTGTTATTCGCCCCGCCGCCTCTTCATCACTCAGTGTAAACCAGGGGAGGTGTTTCCGGACCGGATCATCCAATTCAATCAGATCCTCATCGACCAGCTTCATCACACCAAGGCCCGTCAATGATTTACTGATTGAACCAATCGTAAACGGCGTGTCAGCGGTCACCTTCCCTTCCTCTTCACCCGTCACACCCCACGATTTCGAATAAAAAACATCCCCGTCCTTCAAGAGGATGACCGATGCCCCCGGAACCCGGTACTCATCCACATACCCATCAATATAATGATCCAGTTCAGTCTCCACATCTCCTTGAGCGGAAACCGGCCAGCCTGTCACCAGCAAACTCCAGATCAGAGAGCACCCCATAACCATAAGCATGCGCTTCTTTATTTTCATATCACGCACCCATCTTTCGCTTATTCATCGTTTGAATAAGCACCCCCGCAAGCACGGCAATCCCAAGACTCACCAGTACAAGAAGACTGTTCCACCACGAATTACCTGAAATACGGTAGAGGAGATTGTACTCGAAATCGTTCAATTTTAGTGGATTGAATGCTTCCGTTAAAAATAAAGAGAAAAGAATTTGCGACATAAAATAAACAGCTAGTGATGCGAGAAGGGCTGGCAAAATGGAACGGCCCGATTCTTTTTTTGTTAGATGAGTCTTCTTAATGCGGGAGTGAACATCAATTTCGTTGATCTCCACATAATCTTTTACAAAAGCTTCAGGACCCCCGAGCTCTTTCAAGGCGTCGGTTCCATGCTCATGTGATTCTTGTATATGTTCCACAATCTGAAATTTCACCTTTTCCCGCTCCTTCGAACGGACTCCATACTCCTTCAACGCAGCCAATACTTCATTAACGAATTGTTTCTCCTCCTCCGTCATCCAATCCATCTTCACTCTGCCCCCTCTCCTTCTGAACCGCTCTCCAGCAATGAACGAATATCTTTCTGCAGCTCCATCCATTCGTCTATCTTCTGGCGAAGCACCTTCCTTCCCCTGTCATTGATTTCATAATAAACTCTCATTTTCCCGCTTTCCGTCAGCTCCCGGCTGTCTTCAACAAGCTCTGACTCCTTCAATTTCGTAAGGATGGGATAAATGCTCCCCACACCCTTCAACTGCAGGCGGTGATTCTCCAGCTCCTTCATGATTTCATACCCATAGCTCTTTTTTGTCGACAATATCGACAACACACACATTTCCAAATGACCTTTAATTAAACTGGTTCTATTCATAGGAAAAATTTAACATAATTATATATCGGAATCAAGTATATATTTTTAATAAGTTTATTCGCCAAACTACTCAAAAAAAAGCCGCCCCGGCAGAATACCGTAGCGGTCCAAAAAAGAGCCGCGGTACCTGTCCCCGCGACCCACAATCTATTTATTCAACAACTTCATCCAAATTCACAATCATCATATGCTCTTCTTCCACTAGCCCAGTATGATAGCTCGATCCATTCACTGCACTTTCAGGGAAGGTTTCCTTTCCGTTTTCATCCAGCGGGAGCCACCCGATGCCGGAAGCCACCTGGCGCATGATTCCTTCCAAGGGGAAAACGCCGTTGTCAGATGCCCCATCGGCCATCTCTTCCATCACTGCGACCCAATCATCCGGCAGCTTTAGGACTCCGTATGGGTTCTCACCAAACGAAACTTCCTTTTTCATCCGGATGCTCGGGGTGTATTCATGACGTGTGCCTGAAACGGAATAGTTCCGGTCCCTTTTATAATAAAATTTCAGCGTATCGACGTTCTTTTCTGACGGATTGATATTCCATACGATCCGGTACGTTGACGGATCTTCGGGGTCAACCTTCCAAATCTTCGGTTCCCCTTTCGTGCGCACGGTCCCAAGCTTCCATTTATGACGGTCCCACACCCAGGTACTTACTCCATATATCCCCTCTTTTGAGATGAAAGGGGCCGCTGCGTGTTTACCGTCAATCTTGATCACTTCCTGGATCTCCCCGGCCTGCGCTTCAGGCAGCAGCCCGTTGATTGCTTTTACCATCTGTTTTTCACCAGGCAGTGCATCCGGCTCTGAAAAATAAAACCAGTAAACTGCTAGAGATCCGGCCACCAGAAAGAGTACAGCCCCTGATAGAATGGCTTTCATTTTCATCGTCATCTGGCTGCTCCTCCCTTCAATACCGAATCATCCAATCTATAATAATATTGATTCCGAGAGGTGGAGACCAGGATCCCCTTCCCGTCTTCCTCCACATAGATGATCGGCTTCATTCCGCTTCCCCACTTCGAAGAAACACCGGTCATCTGATAAGGAAAACGCTCATTCCGATTCCTCTCGCCGTCTGATTCCTGGAACATTTCCTCGTACCAGCCATCGCTATCCACTCTTTCTTGTTCAGCAGAAGCCAGTTGATCCGCGAACTTCCCGCGATCCAGGGCCGCATCCCCGGCCCCAGAAGGATGAGTGGCGATAATCGAAGCCTCATCCGTATCCGCGATATGCGTCGAGAGATCCCCCTCTGGATACACCGCCGAATACAGCAGGAATGAAAGCAACGATGCTGCCAGGAAAATAAAATTCCCGGCAAACCCCAGCCAGGCAAATCGCCTGTAATTGTCCCACCGGTCCTCCACCCGGTTCAAAACCGCATACAGTATCCACACGCCTAGCGGCAGCACAGGGAACCTCATCATCGTCCCTTCCATCTCCCAGTCAATCGAGAACGCGAATACTCCTGCCAATATGGCAACGACAACCTTCCACACCCGCGGTTTCGCCTGCTGTTTCCGGTACAGCCTGACAGCCAGCAATCCGATCACCAGCCATGCCAGTACATCCAGCGCCACTGATACGGCATCCCCTGTAAAGTCCAAATTAAACATAATCCCTTTTCCTCTCTTTTTCTATTTAACTCCGATACATCCAATATAAGCCTTTATTTTACCATTCATTCCCACTATAAAAAAAGCCCTTTCCTCATTGCCTCAAAAATAATAAGGGAGACTTTTCATACTGAACGCTTTTCATACATACCCATTAAGGTATATAATCAACTAAACGTTTATAAGATAATCAAGAGACTAGTAGAATGATAAAGTGAACATACATTCCCACGTACAGATTGGAAGGATACCATGAATGCACATAATGAACTCGCGATAAAAGACTGCCTGGATTCCCCTGAACACCAGCAGGCTATTTATAAAAAAACGTTGATCATCATCATGATCGCCCAGGTCTTTGGAGGGGCGGGGCTCGCTGCCGGCATTACAGTGGGCGCGCTTCTCGCCCAGGATATGCTCGGGACTGACAGCTTTTCCGGCGTCCCCGTCGCCCTCTTCACGCTGGGTTCAGCAGGCGCGGCCATGTTTGTCGGAAGGCTCTCCCAGCGTTACGGAAGACGGACGGGTCTTTCCATCGGCTTCCTGATCGGCGGGATCGGTGCTGCCGGGGCCGTCGCTGCGGCTGTCACCCATTCCGTGATCCTGCTTTTTATTTCGCTTTTAATATACGGAGCCGGGACTGCCACAAACCTCCAGACGCGCTATGCCGGGACCGACCTGGCAAAACCGGCACAGCGGGCTACGGCAGTCAGCTTTGCCATGGTGGCAACGACATTCGGTGCGGTCGCCGGACCCAACCTCGTTGATGTGATGGGTCGATTCGCTGTCTCCATCGGGATACCCCCACTGGGAGGACCATTTATCCTGGCTTTTGCCGCCTACTCCCTTGCCGGCATCGTCATCTTCATTTTTATGCGTCCGGACCCCTATGTATTGGCAATGGCACTTTCAAAGGCTCAAGAAACAGTCAGGGTCAAGGAATCAGTCACGTCTTCTTCAAAAAACAATCGGGGGGTTGTCCTCGGCGGCGCCGTGATGATCCTGACACAGATCGTCATGGTCGCCATCATGACGATGACCCCCGTCCATATGGGGCATCATGGCCACGGGCTGACGGCCATCGGCCTAATCATCGGAATCCATATCGGTGCGATGTACCTGCCGTCGCTCATCACCGGTGTGCTTGTCGATAAAATCGGCCGGATGCCGATGGTTGCAGCGGCCGCGCTTACTCTTCTTGCAGCCGGGATCCTGGCTGCAGCGGCGCCGGCCGACTCGATTGTGATTCTCGCCATTGCACTCGCGCTACTCGGACTCGGCTGGAACTTCGGTCTGATCAGCGGCACGGCCATCCTTGTCGACTCGACGGATACCGCCACCCGGGCCAAAACCCAGGGCAGCATCGACGTCTTCATCGCCCTCGCCGGAGCTTCCGGCGGTGTGCTCTCAGGCATCATCGTCGCGTTCTCCAGCTACCCGGCCCTTTCCATCGGGGGCGGAATCATCTCCCTGATCCTCATTCCGGCAATGATCTGGTATCTCATGGGGAACAGGCAGACCGGCAAGACGAAAAAACAAGCAAACTAAAGAGCAGGACCATGCTGACGAAGCTTGGTCCTGCTCGATTTTATTAGAAAATCCACTTATTTCAGCTTCGTTTCAGAAGGTTTTTTCAAATTTTGTGCAAAAATCCTTCAAAAGCCACAATCTCCCCTTTAATTTCATCCAATGAAACCTTCCAGACAAGATATATGATCCATTTCAGAGATTTATGATCCCGAATGGAAATATATGATCCTCATTCCAATTTTATGATCCTATTTTTAAATATACGATCCTAAATCGAAATATATGATCTTATGAGAATCATTCTAAACTGGCTGGCCGAATCCTTCCTCCATCAAAAATCAGACGAAGATGATCCGCGGTACCTGTCCCCCTTGCAACCCCAAGCAGGAATTCACCATCCTCATGTTAAATACTAATAAATACCAATCCGACGAAAAAGAGGGATCCATCATGCCAACCTTCATTAAAAAGACTGACTTCTTCAAACTGTATTCATTAACTGACGGGGTCTATGCCGCGATCGCCATACCCGGAAAAGGCGCCTGGAGCAATGCTGGGATCGTGGATCTCGGGGATGAAGTACTCATCTTTGACTCATTCTCCACTCCCTCTGCCGGACAAGAATTACGCAAGCAGGCAGAGCTCCTTACTGGTAAAAAGGTAAAGCACCTGATCAACAGCCATTACCACGGCGACCACGTCTTCGGCAATCAAGCATTCCGCGATGCTTCCATCATCTCCACCGTTGAAACAAAAGAGCTGTCCAAAGAAAAAAACAAACTGGGAGACGTAGAAAAAGAAATAGAAGATACAAAAGAGTATCTGCAAAATGTAAAACAACAAATTAAACTCACCCGGGATCCGATCCTCAAAGCCAGCCTTGAGAACCAGTACAACGAAATGAATAAGGTCCTGAACGACATACCCCTTCTAGAAATGGTCCTTCCATCCGTCCTTTTCGAAGAGAAACTGCTCCTAAAAGGTTCGAAAAGAAAAGTGGAATTGCACTGCCTGGGAGGGGGACACACACCCAGCGACACCTTCATGTATTTACCGGAAGACAAGATTGCTTTCATGGGGGATCTCCTCACGGAAAATCTGCATGTTCCAATCATTGAACCCGAAGATTTTCTTCACATATTAGAAAGAGTAAGAGAGTTGAACATCTTCACCTATGTCCCCGGTCATGGGAAGGTCGGAAATAAAGAACTGTTGAATGAACTAGAAGGATATGTCACATTTTTAAAAGATACTGTGACTGATGCTATCAACAAGCACGTCCCTCTGGAATCACTTGTTACCCGCTTCGAAGCACCTCTTCCCTATAAAAATTGGATGGGCGTGGGCGGAATCGAGGGGAACCTTTCAAAAATGTATGAATTCTACCGGGGTAAAAAACAACTTAGATCTGGACGTACTCTTATCTGATCTCCGAATTGCCTCCCGCTACCGGGATTGGAGGGCCTAACCGGAAGCAAGGGCAACCGCTCGAACCTGTATGCTTTATATGCAGAGGAATAGAAGCACCGTTAAAGAAACCTGACTGGATCTTGCCCCCGCTTTTTTCATAGCGTACCGGAACCCAGCCGCCCCAATTCCCCAAAACATCACCAACCCACGAAAAAACCGGCCCCCGCTAGGCTCGGGACCGGTCCTGATTATCGTGTTCCTACATATTCTCCTGCTTCAAGCCCTCAATGATGTTCTCATTCTTGATCTTCCCGATCGAATACAGCATGGCCGAGCTGACGATGATGAAGATGGCGATGATGACGAAGAGGAGGTCGAACCAAGGCAGTTCGAATCCGTATTCGAAGGTCCCTCCGACCGCTCTGTGGATGAGGTACATGACCCCGATGCTGATCGGGAGCCCGAACAAGAGGGCGTTGACGCCGTAAAAGATGCTTTCGTAGTTGATCATTTTGTTGAATCCTTTAGGAGTCATCCCCATCGATTTCAGCATCGCGAATTCACGTTTCCGGAGTGAGATGCCGGTTGAGATCGTGTTGAAGATGTTCGCGATCGAAACGAGTGAAATCAAGGTAATGAACCCGTATGTGAAGACGGACAGGAACAGGATCATCTGCTCTTCCTGCTGGCGCCTTTCATAGACGTTATAAATGTACAGATTCGACGGTGCCGCTTCTTCAAGGGCTTTTTGGGTCTTCATCGGATCGGAGCTTTCCAGGAAAAGCTGGCTCTGAACCCCGCTTTCCATCAGGCTCCCCGCCATCGCCTCCAGTGTATCCATCGGCACGATGATATCCAATCCTCCGGCCATGGCCGTCCCGATTCCCATCGGTACCTGATCGGTCAGTGCCCCTATGGTCACCTTCCCGAACGGCTCGCTTTTATTTGTATCAAAATCCGTGAAGGTCAACTCGAGTTCATCCCCCCGGACCGCCTTGATGGATGAGGTTTCGACGAATTTACCAGTTGCCGGATCACGGTAGGAAATCTCACCGATGACGATCGCCGCCCGTTGTTCTGGATCAGAGAACGCCTCAAGATCGGCTCCCGCCTTCGCCGCATACTCCTTGAAGCTCTGTTCATCCAGCCCGTAGAAATTCACATAATATTGATATCGTCCGTTTTCCAGCGGTATGTTTTCCTGTTCGATCATATTCTCCAATTCTTCAGGGAATTGTTTTTTATCGATCAATGATGAAAGCTGCATGGTTTTATGCAGACTTTGATCCGTCACACCCTCCACACGGGCAAGGTCCTCAAGCTCAGCGGAATCCCCGCCTTTCCCGTAAACCTGGATGTCGTAATCGACCCCATCCTGCGACATCATCACTGATTTCTTCAGGTTATCCGTAAAAAAAGACACCGATAAGAAAAGGACGATGCTGACGACAAGGGAAATGACCGTCGCATAATATCTCTTTTTATTTCGTTTCAGATTTTTCAGGCCGATCTCAGCTTCCAGTCCGAACACCTTGCGGACGAGTTTGGACGTTTTGACCGTCTTCCCGGACAACTTGACGTCCTGGGTCTGCCTGATCGCATCGATGGCTGAGATCTTCGATGCCTTCCGGGCAGGCATATAGGTCGAAATGAAGATGGTCACGACCGAAATCAGACAGGAAAGCAGAACAGAAGATGGCGTGACGACGGTCTGAAGTTTCTCTGATATCCCCATTGCCCCGTCAAGATACGAATTGATGAACCAAAAGGTTGCCGAGATGCCCCCGATTCCGGCCAGAAGACCGGCCGGGATGCTGACGGCGCCGATGACAGCACCCTCGAAAAAGACAGAGTCCCTCTTCTGTTTCTTCGTCGCCCCGACACTCGACAGCATGCCGAGATGTCTGGCGCGCTCTGAGACACTGATGGCAAATGCGTTATAAATGAGGGAAACCGAACCGACAATGATGACACCCATGATGATGCCGAGCAGGGAAAACAGCGTAAAACGCAGATTGTCATCATCCGTCACACCGTAGTAGCGGAGCAATTCGTTATTGAAACCCACCTTCTCGATGTCGTTCTCCTCTGCCAATTGCTTGGCATGATCGAATAACGAAGCCTTCACTTTATCAAGGATGACTACTGCATTCACCTGTTCGGAATCCTTCATGGAACCCTTATCGATATAACCGATCATCGTGTAGCCGGGAGACCATGACGGTTCCCAGGACGGGCGCTTGATGACACCAGTCACGGTGAATGTTTCAGTCGAGTCAACCTTGAGCTCTTCCGTGACGCCGTTCTCACCGCGCTGCAGAGGATCATTCTGGCCGAGTTCGATTTCTTCCCCCTCGATTTCACGTTTCCCGATATCCAGGGTGATTTCCTCTCCAATCTCAAACTGTACACCCGCATCTTTCGCGACCTGCTCGGAGATGGCCACTTCGTTTTTCGAAGAAGGAAGCTTTCCTTCCACCAATTCAATCGGGAACTCCTTCAAGCCCTCTTCATTATATTTTTTCAAAAAAAGATAGGGCCTTTCATCAACCTTGGCCCCTTCAAGTTTTGCATAACCGCCATTGCTTGACAGTATCAGCTTCTCTGTTGCCCCGTCACCTGTAATCGCATCGATCTGACCGGCATTGACGTTGCTGTACTGAACATGCCATTCTCCGTTATCCGCGATCGACTGCCGTTTCATGATGTCGAGGAATGAAACCCCGAGCGTCGAAACGGCCATGATCATCGAGACGGAAATGATGACACCGATGATGGTCACGAGCGTCCTTTTTTTATTTTCCTTAAGGGATCGCAGGGTCAGTTTATTGATGATGTTCATGGACGGATCACCTCATCCTTTGCGACCCTTCCATCTGCAATTTCGATCACCCGGTCCGCCTGCAGAGCGATCCGCTCATCATGCGTGATGACGATCAGCGTCTGGTTGTACGTCTTGTTGAACATCTTCAACAGTTCGATGATCTCCTTGCTGTTCTTGCTGTCGAGGTTTCCGGTCGGCTCATCCGCCAGTATGATCGCAGGATTGCTGATCAGCGCCCGTCCGATCGAGACGCGCTGCTGCTGTCCGCCCGACAGCTGGTTCGGCAGGTGATCTAGACGTTGATCAAGCCCCAGTGTCGACACGATCGATTCAAGCTGACCGCTGTCTACCTTATGCTGATCCAGCAGCATCGGCAGCGTGATGTTTTCCTCTACCGTCAAGATCGGGATCAGGTTATAGAACTGATAGATCAGACCGATCTGACGCCTCCTGAAGATCGCGAGCTGCGTTTCATCCAGCTGATAGATATCCGTGTTGTCGATCATGACCTTCCCGCTCGTCGGCCGGTCGACGCCACCGAGTAAATGAAGAAGCGTCGATTTCCCAGACCCCGATGGACCGATGATGGCCACGAACTCGCCCTTATTCACGGAAAACGACACGTCATCCAGTGCCTTGACCGCCGTTTCCCCTTTTCCGTAGATTTTAGACAGATTTTCAATTTGTACGATACTCATAATTCTCCTCCAACATTTCAGGTGATGCCCTCAGTATATCTGCCTAATATGACTGTAAAGTGACTCGGAAAGTGACAATCTATTCACTTTGCCCGTTCCTTTTATAAAATTTGATGGAGAACGCTGTGCCGTCCCCTTTTTCACTCCTGACCTCGAGATCCCCGTGCTGACCGGTGATGATGCTGTGCGCCATCGCCAGGCCGATCCCGACGCTGTCATCCCCCGCATTCTTTCCTTTATAAAACCTTCTGAATATGTAAGGCAGGTCTTCTTTCGATATCCCCGGCCCGTCGTCGGCAATCGATATTTCCGTGAAAAGGGGGTTTTCCTCATATGAAATGGAAATCGTCCCGCCGTCCCCTGTATGTTCCACACAATTTTTCAGGATATTGATCAGTGCTTCTGCCGTCCAGCGCAGGTCACCGGTAAATGCTGCATCTTCCGCTCCGTTCACGATGAGGGTCTGCTCCTTGATATCCATCGGGATCAGCACCGGCTGGACGGCCCTGTCGATCAAGTCGCGCAGAGGGACCCGGTCTTTTTTAAACGCAATGGTCCCCGCATCGATCTTCGATAATTTCAGGAGCGACGAGACGAGCCACTCGATCCGTTCAAGCTGCACGCGGATATTCCCGGTGAACTCCGCGCGCTTCGATTCCTCAAGCGAACTGTCGCTCAGGAGGTCCGCCATCACCGTCATCGACGTCAGCGGTGTCTTCAGCTGGTGCGAGATATCCGACAGGGCATCCGTCAATGTCAGCTTGTCACGCTCCAGCTGAGAACGGCTCTCGGATAACATCAGCGTCACCTTGTAGATGTCATTTTTCAAAATGCTCAGCTCGCCTTCATGATTGTCGCGAAGATCGAGACTGACATCCCCGCTGCTGATCTTTCTGAGATATCCCGACAGCTTCTCAATCTCCCGGTAACGCCACCTTGTGAAAAACACACTGCAGAGAGCGAGCAGCAGGGACGTCATGAACACCATGCCTGCCGCCTGGATGGACAGCAGAAATCCTGCAGCCGCGGTTCCGGCCATGGTGACAATCCCGATGACGATGAAAAACAGCTTGATCTCCCGGTTCCTCCACATCTCAATCACCCGCCTTATAGCCCATGCCGCGGATCGTCTTGATGATCTCCGGCCGCTGTGGATCGTCTTCAAGCTTCTCACGAAGGCGCTTGATATACACGGTCAGCGTATTGTCATTCACAAAATCCCCGGCGACATCCCAGATCCGGTCCAAAAGCTGCGCCCTCGTCAGCACCTGGCCGACATGATTGGCAAAGATGAGCAGCAGCCTGTATTCAAGGGCGGTCAGCACGACTTCCTCTCCATGCTTATAGACCTTTCCCTCAAGCGTATGTATGCGGATGTCTCCGATTTCCAACCACACATTCGTCTGGGCCGGCTGCTTCTGATAACGCCTGAGCACCGAACGGATCCTCGACAAGAGCTCACGGATACGGAACGGCTTCGTAATATAATCGTCCGCCCCCATATCAAGCCCCATCACCACATTCACTTCATCATCCAGCGCCGTCAAAAAGATCACAGGCTTATCCCCCTGCTTCTTCACCAGCTCACACAGCTCATACCCGCTCCCATCCGGAAGTGACAAATCAAATAAACACAGATCAATCCCATCCAGGCGGTCCCGTATCACTGACTTCGCCGTCCCGGCATCATAACAAAGAACCGTTTCAAAGCCTTCCTGCCGCAGCGAATACTCAAGCCCCGCCGCTATCGTCCGATCATCCTCCACAAGCAAAATCCTCACACCAAACACACCCCAGCCTCAAATAAAAGTTACCCATATCTTACCACGGGAATGGGTCGCGGGGACAGGTACCGTGACCCGGTTCGAGGTAGGACAGGGTTTAGCGGACCGGGAATCCAGACGGGTTCTAATTAGAATCATTCTAAGTGGCTCATAAACTTGGAATGTGGCCCGTAAATCTGGAATCTGGCTCGTATTTTTAAAACAGTGTCCCATAAACCTGAATAGCGGCCTGCATTTATACCCCTTCACGTCTCAATCGTCCGCCTCGCATAATAAAAACTGCCCCACCACGTACTCAAAAAATTAATTTGTCTATTTCAACTATAAAGCCGGGGAAAATATATCGATTTCCAGTCAAAAAAAGAACCAGGGGCTCTCCCCCGGTTCAATCAATTTCCTTCCTTCAAAACCGCCATCCGCGCAAGCACAACCCCCGCGGCCAGGGACACCATCACCGTCGTAATCGATCCCTGGATCCCGGTGAACCCATTCTCTCCATCTAAGATGAACGACGTCTTCAGCCAAACGATATCAAAGAGGAAGCCGAGCAGTGAAAGGAGGGAAACGCATACGATAAAGGTAAACGTGAACATACTCCAAAATTTCATATCATCAACACCTCACATACTTCCGCTTAAACCCAATCCTCCCCCGGTCAACCTGCTTCTGAATCTCCTCAAAAGCATTCAGGATACTCGGCTTCTTCCCATCCCGCTTCATCTCAACCGGCCCCATTTCCTCTGCAATCTCAACCGCCTTCTCATGAAGCGCCACATAGGAAACCGCGACCGTATACACGAAATTATTCATTGCGGATTTCGCACGTTCCGGCGCATCATGGATGGTCTCTTTCACCGTTTCAAGCATTCCTTCAAGCTTTTCCGTTGAAAACTCTTCGTCTTTCCGGTTCCCGAGCAGCCAGCAGTAGCAGCTCCAGCCTGCCGACATCCTCAGTTCTTCCCCGCTAGCAATCCATTTATCGGCGACTTCCTGTGCAATATCCGCCTCTGCAAGCGTCACCGACACCACATTATCAGACAGCATGTAAAAATAAGCCCCGTCCATCCAGCGGTCAAAATCCGCCTCGGTCATCGCCTTCGGATCGGCGATGATGCCCGCAAAGTACATCGCATCATAGTTCCCCGTTGCATACAACTGCTCCGCCAGCTCCTGATTCACCTTGATTTTCTTCGCCAGCGGCTTCATCGCTCCCGTCGCCACGCCGAACACCGGCTCCTTCGCCCCGTTCGATATGTACATCTTCTTTATCCGTTCCTTACCGAGCGCTTCAAGCTCCCTCATCACGGTCCCGGCATCCAGATTCTCGACTCCTCCTCCGGCTTTCCCGCCTGTATCATCTCTCTTATCCCCCGCAAAAGAAAGTCCCTTCTCTCCAAGAACTTCCTTCAACATCCTCACCGCTTTTGGCCCTACCCCGTGAAGCTTCAGGATCTCCTCCTCTGTCACTCCGGTAAACTGCTCCAACCGGTAAAACCCGGCATTGTGAAGTCCCCGTTCCGCAGGCTTGCTCAACTTCGGCAAATCACTTTTCGGTGCTGCTTCATTGGTCATATTCATGTCCTCCTCATTCATTATCCATTTAGTAGTAGTATTCTCTTCCCGTTCTTTTTTTCCTCTATAAAAAAAGAGCCGCCTGCCATAACAGCCCGCTCAACCGCTCACTCCCTGTTCCCGTTCATCCACCCAACCGCATACTCCACCATTTCTCTCATCGGCATCAAATAACTTTTTGCCTCCCCGACCTTCCCTTCCATCACTCCACTCGTATCCCGCCTGTAATCATCAAAAATCCGATTGAAATCATCCGAGTCATTGTTGATGTCCCGATAGGTTGTCCACACTTCTTCCTCACCTTGCTTCACTTTTACATCCCATATCTTTTCCTTCACAAAACTGTTCTCCTGCCTGTATTCGGCAAGATGCAGAGACGAATTCGAATCCGCCGGCGCACCGAGCAGCAAGATCCTGCCGTCAAGTTCATACACTTTCCCAAGCGGTGACTTCTCACCCAGCGCAAAGTCCACCCCATGGTTTTCCGTTATGTATGCTGCATCCTTCCCCCATGCCGCAAACGAAGTATGGGGGTGGGCGCTCCTGAATACACCGTCCTGCTTCCTGAACGTTTCCGGGATGAAGCCCATATAGCAGGTCGGCGTCAAGTCGGGATGATACACCGGCAGATGGTCCCGGATGACCCGCATCTCTTCCTCGCTTAAATCCCCCTCATATTCAGAGGGGTCGCACAGCTGCTCGGTCTGGGTGGGCATCACGATGTTCCCTCCCGCACCGACGGCTTCCTCGAGGGCCATGATGACAGAAACCGGACCCCCGATCACCCTCCCGACCGACTTCAATGAAGAATGCACCATGACCGTCATTCCTTTTTTTACACCCAATGCCTCCAGATCCTTCTTCAGCTGATCCTTCGTGATGAGTTTCCCCTTCTCCATGAATCTCTCCACTCCTCAAATCTATGACTCTCTCCATACTAACATATTATTCCATCCCCACTTTTAAAATAAATGCCCTGCCGCCAAACATGTTACAATACCAATAATCAGACAATTCATACAAAATGGAAGGAGCCATCACCCATGCACCCGTCAGTATTAAGAGCCAGAATCAGAAACGGTACCCATACTACCCACACATCAGGCGTCTCGCAGGATTATGTCCAGGCAAACCTGGTCGTCCTTCCAAAAGAATACGCCTTCGATTTCCTTCTCTTCACCATGAGGAACCCGAAATCCTGTCCGATCATCGAAGTGCTCGAGGACGGCCGATTCGAATCCAACTATGCCAAGGGATCGGATATCCGAACCGACATCCCCCTCTATCACGTCTATGAGAATGGCAGATTAACAGATAAGAAGCAGCGGATCGACGACTGCTGGAAAAAGGATTTCGTCAGTTTCCTGATCGGCTGCAGCTTCACGTTCGAAAGCCAGCTGATCAAAGGCGGCATCCCCCTTCGGCATATTGAAGAAAATAAAAATGTGGCCATGTATAAGACGTCAATCCCAACCGAAAAAGCGGGGGTGTTCGAAGGCCCGACCGTTGTCTCAATGAGGCCGGTTCCCGATTCTCTTGTTCAAAAAGCAGCGGACATCACGTCCCTGTTCCCTGAAATGCACGGCTCCCCGCTTCATATCGGCGACCCTCGCGAGATTGGCATCGGGGATGTGACCAAGCCCGACTTCGGTGACTTTGTCGGAATCAAGGAAGGCGAGACCCCGATGTTCTGGGCATGCGGCGTCACCCCGCAGGCTGCCGCACTGCAGGCGGGAATCCCTTATATGATCACGCACTCCCCGGGGCATATGTTTGTGACGGATTGGAAGAACGAAGAGTATCTAAAGTCCAACTAACAAAGGCCCGTCCCGCACCCCGGTAAAGCATCACCGCAGTGAGGGACGGGCTTTCTCATGCTCGCGGGGCAAGCAGGACATAGTACCTGTCCTTCCGACCCTCTTAAAGGGACTGGCTTTTTTATGATTCAGAAGCCCCGATAAAGGCATAATCCCCTCGCGCAGCCGATACCTTAGAGTAATCGTTCTAAATTCCAACGCGAGGAGAATGTATCATGAAAAAGATCATTTTGTTTGCCGATCCCGGCATCGATGATTCAGTTGCGATCATGTATGCCCTGCTCAATCCTGAAATCAAAGTGCTTGCCATCGTTTCAAGCTACGGCAATGTCACCAAGGAGCAGGCTACGGACAATATCGCCTACTTGTTGAAGCTTGCCGGAAGGGAAGATGTCCCCATCATTGGCGGCACCAACGCCCCGTCAACAGGAAAACCGCCGACATACTATCCGGAAATCCACGGCAAAGAAGGACTCGGCCCCATCCGTCCGCCCGAAGACCTTCAAGTAGAACTGACCAATTTCTCGGAACTGTACACGATCATCAAAAATAACCCTGGCTTGACAATTGTTGATGTCGGCAGGAATACGTCTCTTGCTGCCCTCTTCCTTTTAGGGGAAAATCTGACCAAAGATGTCAGCGAATTTTATATTATGGGAGGCGCTTTTTTAGTACCAGGGAACGTGACTCCTTTAGCCGAGGCCAATTTCTACGGTGATCCGACCGCTTCAAACCTGGTCATGCAGAACTTTGACAACCTCTACATTGCACCGCTTAACGTCACAAACAAAGCAATCATCACGATGGAACACGTAAATACGATACTCGACATGACCGATCACCCGCTCGTCCAGATCCTCGACGATGTCATGGAATACTATATTGAAGCGTACAAAAAACTCATCCCTGGTATCGGCGGCGCTCCCCTTCACGACGCCGTCACCCTCTCCCTCATGGTCAACCCTTCAATGGGCAAAACCATCCGCAGGGAAGTCGAAGTCTTCACCGGAGTCAGCGGAATGGGCACCTCCAGCGCCGACTTCAGAGTCAGCTCCAAAAACGCCGAAAAAAACATCAACATCTTCCTCGAACTCGACTACGAAGCCTTCCTCAAAGACTTCATCCAGGTCATGGGCGGTCCGGGAAAATGAGCCGCGGGGACAGGTACCGCGGCCCATTTAATGGGTCCGGGGTGGATCGGGGGGACAGGTACCTTGACCCATTTTCAGGAGCGAACTTCCGGTTCATCCCTCCTGTCGGCACCGCAAAGAGGATGGGCCTCCCGCATATAATCACAGCTCATTCTTTTTTCCATTCATAAAGAATATCCGGCAGATTCTCTTCATTTTCATGTCCTCTGCCTATCATCTTAAATCCCTGCTTCTCATAGAACCGCCGGGCTTTATTATTGATTTCAAATGTATACAGCCTCAACACTCCCGCCGATTTTTCTTTCGCTCGATTGAGAAGCTTTTCTCCAATCCCGATCCGTTGATAACCCGTATGAATGTAAAGCTGATTTATTTCAGACTCATTGCAGGCCATCATTCCAACCACCTTATCATCCACAAGCACCAGTTCAACCTGAAATCCCTCAGGCAGTATATGATTCAGAAAGTGTACATGGTTGTCAAAACTATGAATCTCTTTCTGCCCGATCGCTTTATACTTGCTGTCGCGCCACATTTTTACGGTCCTTTCAGCATACTCCGGCTGATAGGGAACCATCACAACCTTATCCCAGTCCATCGGAAAACCCCTTTCAAAATACGTCAAAAGCCCGTCCCTCACCACGGTAAACCACTACCGTAACAAGGGACGGGCCTTCAAAAGTCACGACCAAAAACGAATGACCCCCAGTGTCAACAAGACAACTGTGGCAACTGCGAACACGACGCCGAAACCCACCGGGATCTTACCTTTTTCCCGATAAGAACGGATTGCCGTTTCAACACCGGTGATCAACCAGAAAAGTCCGATGATCAGCCACGACTCACTAAGATGCTCGGTCGCAGCAAGAAAAAAGCCAGCGGCTATCAATATGATTTTTATGCCGAGAAAAAAACGTTTTACCATAAGAACACTCCTGTCATCTTTTCTTTTCATAAAAAAAGATGTCCCCTACAAGAGCGCCTCTGCTATCAACTTATCAAACTTCCTGACATCGATCCCCTTCTTGAGCTTCACCTTGATATGCCCTGCCTTCGTCCAAAGCTCGACCTCCGCATTCACATCAAGGAAGCTCCCGGCATTCTCCGTCGACCACATCAGAATAGAAGAATACGGCAGGGAATACACCTCCACCTTCTTTCCGGTAAGTCCCTGAGAATCCCTGACAATCAATCTCTTATTTGTAAAAATGGCACTGTCCCTGAACGTCTTATACGCAGCAACCGCTTCTTCCCCATTGACAAGAAGAGCCGTCACATCATCCGGTACCGGACATTCAGATAGCAGCGTCCATTCCAAAATACCTGTCGTTGCAGCCATTTGTCATCCCCCTTGGAAAATTTGGTTTACTCTATATCTATTCGACATGAATGTCGAAAACCCTTTTTAAAATCAGTCGGAGAGGATAAACACGCAGCGAAAAAAGCTTAGAAGATATCCTTCTAAGCCATTAGCAGTCTACTTTAATAGCAGGGTTTACATGGTATCCTACTCTTTCTTTCTGACATTCACTAACTCGAAACGCTCACAGACCAACATCATATCTTCCGAGAATTCCATCCCCGCATCATTCAGCTCTCTAGTGAAGAATCTTTCATGAGCCTCTTTCCAATATTGATAGGTTCTGTCCCCTTCACCCTCTGCAATGGCAAAATCCTCCGGAACCTCATTCATCGGCAAAATTTTCACATCCACTGTTTTAATGATCGCTAAAGGTTCATCTTTACTGTTTAAGATAATGCTGTAATCTTCATCGGTTGGCAGCGGCTCTTTTTCCATTTCATAAAAAACCAGTCCCGAACATGTGGCTGATTTCACACCATCTATGACCAATTGAGCTAAATGATCCGGGTCAGCCCCGAATTGCCATGCACTTACTCTTATAGGTTTGTCTTGATCTTGTGACTTCCAAAATTCATCCCAATAAATCTGCGATGCTTCATTCATATATTTCTCTCCCCAAAACCTTTATAGTCAAAACTATCTAAACTTGATTATATCAACTTGGGGAGAATTTGGTGTAAAACCTTCAAAGGATTGGAGAGCTTTTCAGATATTGCTTATCTACTCCCCTAATTTTAAAAACCCCTCCCCCAGCACACTGCCTGAGAAAGGGATCTTTTATATATTTTACAACCCCGGAAGAATCCCCGAGAATAAACTCAAAATCAAAACCGTCGTAATCGCCGTTAATCCGGCAATGAATCCGCCGAGTGTCCACGCTTTGAGCGTCTGCGGTACAGTCAGTTTACCGAATCTGTTCACAACCCAGAAGCCTGAGTCATTCGGAAGGGAAAGACCGATTCCGCCGGCACAGATGGCAAGCCCGAGTAAGATTGGTGAGACACCAAGTTCCACCGCCATCGGCCCCATGATGCTGGATGTCGTCACAAGGGCAACGGTTGCCGAACCGAGTGACGCACGCAGGATTTGCGAGAAAATGAAGGCAAGCAATAGAACCGGGATGCTCCAGCTTTGCATCGTCGCGATGAGATGATCACCAATTCCGCTTTTATTGATGACGGCACCGAACGCTCCACCGGCACCAGTTACAAGGATGATGATCCCCGCTGAGTTGATCGCTTCAGAATACAATCTGCTGTTTGGAACAGAGATATATGGTCTGAGCATGATGATCGCGGCGATGACACTTATGAACAGGGCAATGTTCTTATCACCGATGAAGCCTAATACACTTGAAAGTCCGGTGTCCGGGAATAACAGCTGCGATATAGTGTTGAGCAGGATGAGTGCAATTGGCAATGCCAGCATGAAGAAACTCAGGCCAGTGCTGATTTCTTTTTTCGGTGCATCTTCAAGACTCACAGCAACTTCCTCAACGGCGCCCGAATGGTTCATGCGCTTCCCGATGAATAATCCGTAGAAATATCCTCCGGCAAGTGTTGCCGGAATGGCTACAAGAATTCCATAAAGGATGAATAATCCAAGATCTGAGCCCGTGTTTTCCGCCACAACAAGCGGGCCTGGAGTCGGCGCGATCATGTTGTGGGAGACGATCAATCCTACACCTAATGCCGTTACAAAAGAAATCACTGAGATTCCTGTTTTCTTTGATAAACTTTTGATCAATCCGCTTAAGATGACGAATGCGGCATCGAAGAATACCGGTATTGAAACAGCCGTACCCGTCAAGGCAAGACCGGCCGGTGATTTTTTTACCCCAAATGCTTTTAATACTGCGGCAGCGATTTTTTCAATCGCACCGGACGCGCCGAGGAACTGTCCAAAGATGACACCGAGTCCGATCAGGATCCCGACGCCGGTCAATGTATTCCCGAACCCCTGGGTCACGGTGGCTGCCACTTCATTCAGCGGCATGCCGATCACGACGGCCGTTGCAAAAGCAACACCGATCAGTGATAAAAATGGTTCAACCTTCAATTTTAAAATCAAGAAAAAAAGTGCAGCTAACGACAGTAAGAAAATCACAATCAACATATTTCCTGTAACCATATTCTGATTACCCCCTTTGTTTTTATGAAGCTCCATTTATGATAAGCCGGGCCGCCTGGATTCCCCTCAGAAAAAGACGGCCCTGCTTTGAACCCTAAAGCAGTTACTTGCTTTCAAGTGTCGAGACAACATCTCTTAACGTGGTGACTGCTCCGACATTCCCCGGAAAAATGACGTACGGGATGAATGGGAACGTACTCTCTTCGCCTGTCTCCCAGACCGGGATCCCCGGTGCGATTTGACCCGCGACGGTCGCTCGTTTCACACACAACCCGTTTGTTCCGACATCGCTGGAGGTAATTCCTCCTTTAGCAATCAGGTAGTTCGGTCTTACAGAGAAGTCACGGACGATGCTCGTCACAGCATTTGAAATCTCGACGGACAGCTGTAGCTCCTGCTCTTCCATCCCGTCGCCGAGATCAAGCCGCTTTCTCTTCGTATAGATGACCGTACTGATTCCACCGGCTACCTTTGTTTCCGCTTCATTCCGCACCCGCGCGATTTCCTTCCTGAACGCTTTTTTATCCAGGACGAGATGAGCGTCGAACTCAATGAAGTGCAGAGAGGACAATTCCTTCAGGGCGTTCAATTGATCGGTCGTCTTTTTGACATGGGAACCGACAATGACCAGACCGCCGTTCTCCCTCTCCTCATTGATCAGCTCTGCCCTCGTTAACAACGGCCGAGAAGAAATATCCCCGATCACCTTGGTAAAAGCAGCAGCCGTCCGCAAGATGAAACGTTTTCCTTCTTCGATGGCGAGGATCAGTGCCGTCGCAAATACCCTGACATCCGATTCTTCAACAGCATTGACAACGACCTTGCCGAAGTCATTCACCCCGAGTAATTGTGCTTTAATCCCATCAATATCCAGGCTTCGGATGGATTCCAGAGAAATGTACGTGACGCCTTCTTTTGGAAAAACACCTTTTGTCTTTTCTTCGACCCATTCCCCTAAGTGACTCGACTTGTAGCCGAATGTCCGGTCCTTTGCGAATTCGGTTACCCCGGCAGGTACAAGTTCGGTTTCCTGTTGAACGAAGTGAGTGTTCTCGACCGTCAAGCGGCCGCCTTCTTTGAAAAACGGAAGTATGACCTCCCCGTCCACACGCCCGCCGCTTTCAGCTTCCATCGACCGTCTCAGAACATCCGTCTCAAGCGGATAATGTCCTCTCAGCGTCGAATCCCCTCGGCTGATTATCAAATATGGAATACCCAATTTCTTTGAGATGAGCTCTGTTCGTTCCGCAATATCCCGGTGAACCTGCTCGGTTTCTTTTGCCGTGAAAGCTCTCGAATTTGTCAGGATGAAGAACATCTGCCCCTCTTCCAGGAACCCAAGTTCAATGGTGTCTTCCTCCCAATCGGTGTATACCGAAACGTCGTGGACAGTCTGGACACCAGTCGGATCGTCATCAAGGACGATGATTTTATGCTTGAATCCAGGCCTGACTTTTTCCCATAGCTCATTTACTGTTCCTTCATCAACAGGCTGATAGGATGATAGGATTTCATCGACATTCCTTGTTTTCATCACTGGCTGACACCCTTTACTTCAAAATTCGCAAGCTTCTCGTAGTGTTGGATGAGTCCGCCGTGATCATCGGCTGCTTTTCCGTCAGCCATCAAAGAGTGATACATCTCGAGCACCTGGCTGGAAAGCGGAAGCGGCACTCCGATTGAGTGGGCTGTATCCATTACATTGGTCAAATCCTTCGCGTTGATGTCAATGCGTCCGCCGGCAACGAAGTTCCGCTCCAGAATCAACGGAACCTTCGCATCAAGCACCGCACTTCCGGCCAGTCCTCCTCGGATTGCTTCATACATCTTCTTGATGTCGATCCCTGCTTTCGATGCTAACGTCAGTGCCTCTGACATCGCGGCAATATGCACATTCACCAGGATCTGGTTGGCGAGCTTCGCTGTCGTACCGCACCCATTGTCCCCAACAAGAGTGATATCCTGACCCATCACGTCAAAGTAAGGTTTCACCTTTTCATAGATATCTTCTTTTCCTCCGACCATGATGGCAAGCGTCCCGTCGATCGCCTTCGGCTCCCCGCCGCTCACCGGGGCATCGAGCATTTCCATCCCCCTGGCTTCAAGTGCTTCGGCAATCCCTTTCGATTGAACGGGAGAGATCGAGCTCATATCGACGACGATTGCTCCATCATTCGCACCGTATATGACACCGCTTTCACCAAGGACAACACTTTCCACATGCTCACCCTTAGGAAGCATCGTGAAAATGATGTCACTCATCTCCCCTACTTCTTTTGCAGAACCGGCTCCCCGTGCTCCTGAGCCCACTAACTCTTCCACTGCTGACTCATTAATATCAAACACGGTTACATCGTAGCCACTCTTAACCAGATTCAGTGACATCGGTTTTCCCATGATGCCAAGACCAATAAATCCAAGTCTCATATTTATTCCCTCCTGATGAAATAAAGCGTTTTCATTTGTTGTCACCAATTGTACACAATAATTTATATTTTGCATACAAAAATATATGAAATGTATACAAAATTATTTTCCGTTAGAACTTTCAAATCGTCCCAACTCGTTCTATACTTTTAGGAAGGGCATTATTTTTTAATAGCCGAATATGTAAAAAAGACAAACAGGAAGTCTTTCATTGGAGTCGATTTAGTTGAAAAAGAAAACACAGCAGCATGCTTATTTACAATCTTATGAATATATACGTGACCAAATCTTGAATGGAGAACTCGAACGGGGCACAAAGCTGATCGAGGAAAAACTTGCGGAACAACTCGGAGTGAGCCGGACACCGATCCGCGAATCCATGCGGAAACTTGAACAGGAAGGGCTTGTGAAACAAAAGCGAGTCGTCAATCCGACCGACATGGACCTCCGCCACTACTTCCAGGTCCGAATCCTCCTCGAAGGATTCGCAGCCCGGTCGGCCGCTACCTATATGAACGAAGCAGACCTTAACCAGCTGAAAGAATGCATCGACATCGGCAGGAACGGCACAAACGAAGAAATCATGGAAGCCAACAAACAATTCCACGACATCATCGTCAACGCCACCAACAATCCCGTCATGGTCGACACCATCGAACGCATGCAGTCAATCATCTATTTATTCAGGAAAACCGTTGTTTATCATAACCGGCCATTCCTGATTGATGAACATCAGGAGATTTATGATGCGATTGTCGCTCATAATGGGGATGAAGCTGAGAGGTTGATGAAGGAGCATATACAAGCGGATTTGGAGTTTTGTTTGCATGTGATGCGGGGGTAAAAAAAAGCTGGGCAATGATACCGAATGTTCGGTGATCATACCCAGCTTCTTTTACGACTCTTGTCCTATCAATCTAACTTCTCAATATTTGAGCTGTATTTTTCCATCACCCCAACGAGCTTCACCCGTAAATCCTCCAACCATCCAGGATGACCGCCGCCTTCCTCAATATCAACAGCCCTGATCAACCTGGCAAGGGAAATCAAATTGTGCATCCTCTCGAAACCAGATGCCGACTTAAGTATATCCAGATCGAGATCCGTTTCACTCTCATAACCTTCTATAAATATTTTGGTCACCGGATTTTCCCCATCAAAATCCCCTGCATCCCTTAATGCATACACAATATCCGCGGCATACCAATGTACCGATGAGTCATCAAAATCAAGCATTCCGATTGTTTCATGATCAAACATCACATTGTCCAGCTCAAAATCATAATGGATGAGCCCGTAATGTTCTTTTGATAAGCTCAACCCGTCTGCCCATTCAAGCAGCCTGTCACACTCTCTATGCGCGGACAGTTCTTGCTTCGGAAGGATATCTTTTACTGCTATCAAACGTTCTTTCCAGCTTGGGCGATTCACCCTGAATCCTTCAGGCAGCTGTTTAAGATGTTCATGAAGATTTCCGAGGGCCTTCCCCCACAGATATACCTGCCGTTCTGTCATCTCTTCCAAATCAAGATGGTCACCTTCCATCGCTTCGAATACGACAGCATAAAACGTCCCTATATCAGTTTCCGCCACTTCGATATCATTTCCCTTTATTGATGGTACCGGTTTAGCCACATTCAGCGACTTCTCCCCGAGATACCTAACGATGGCAAGTTCTGCTTCAATCGACAGATAGTCCCTTTCTGAAGAATCATTGAATCTTAGAAAATACTGCTTTCCGTCTAAAGTGAATGTTAAAACAACATTCGCACTCGCCCTCACAATCGCCACAGAGTCTTCGTCAAACCCCCACGGGTCAAGAATTTGCTCAATGAATGAATCACCCTCTTCACTGTACAATCTGTTCATCACTTTTTTCATCGTACTTAATTTCATCATGTTACCGACTTCCCCTCTTATGATTATTGAAAAAACTCAATAAGCACGGGGCTTTTTCTACATAAAAAAGGAGAGCCAAATCAAAAATCTCCGGCTCTCCTGTCAATTTTAAAGATGCTGGTGTAACGTTCTTAAGATGGAAGCCCTGCGTCCGGCCCATCCATTATGATCTTTTCACAACGGGGAAGGCGGACGAACTTATTGAATTAACAGACATACACCTCACCCCTTCCGATTAAAGTTACTATAATAATAAACTAGATAATTTTGGAAAACAAGAAAAACTTCTTTTATTCCCCTCTTAAACTCTTATACATTCAAACTCCCCCCTTACGCTCCTGACTCATATGCATCTGCTTCATCACACACCTCGCAATCGGCTGCGCAACCAGTAGCTCAATCCACAAAGCAATCCCGAAATTCCGCGGCCAGATATGAAGGAAATTCTCAATCGGGGCCATGCTGATTTGTTTCGTTCCGATCCAATTCCCGATGATGGACAACAGGATGGATAAAACCGTAACAGTAAATAGCGTTTCAAATAAAACCCTGGCATTGAATCCATCCGCCTTCTCCACAAATTTAGGCATCAGCTTCCCGACAATCGGTCCTGCAATCAGGGTGACACAAAAAATTACGACCACCCACATGATCGGAATGATCTTCAAGGTATCCGTGTATACGTCCATGCTGAACCCGCGTTCCAATCCGACGATGATCGGGGCAATCGTGTTCACTGAAATAATGGATATGATCAACAAAAAAAGGATCCCTTCTTTTCCGTTCCTCGGCAGCCTTGTCTCTGTGTACATAGTATTTGTCATGTTCAACATCCCTTCTCTTTAGCACCTTGTCATTATAGCGATAGCGGGACTGCCTTCATAAGTGAACATTTTGTGAACGTTTTTCATTTCATAACCTATCGAGAAATGCAATAAAACCATAAAAAGGCCCCGGCTTACAAAGCCGAGGACCCATCTTCAAGCAACCCGTTTCCCTTCCACATCCCTTGCCTCTTTCTTCGGCAAACGGCGATTTCTAACTCTCTTGAACACCCCTGCCAACCCACTCGGAAAAGCCAGGAGTACAACAACATATAAAAACCCTAAAATAATTGTCCATCGTTCAAAAATCGGATACTGCATCGCTAACTCCGACAGGTAGTGACGCAAGAACTCGATGATTCCTGCTCCCGCAATTGCACCTACTAAGGTTCCGACTCCTCCGATCATCGTCATCAAAAGTGCGTCGAGTGTGACTTCGATGGAGAAGACGTTTGTATTGATGAATCGCAGCGAGATCGCATATAACGCTCCGCTGAACGCTGCCACCATCCCCGCTGCAACACTCGCCATCAATTTATAGTGCAAAGTCTTGAAACCCAAGGCTTCCGCACGATACTCATTCTGGGAAATGGCCTTCAATACTTTTCCCGTCGATGATTCGGTGAAAAGCTTAAGCAGGATGAAAATGACCATCACTGAGCATAGAGCAATGAAGTAAAAAGACATCCGGTCCTTGAACACATCAGGGACAGTGAAGGTAAATCCGTCACCGCCAAGGGTGAGTGCCCTCCATTTCTCTGCCAGTACCAAAAACAGTTGGGATACGGCCAACGTTAGCATGGCATAGAAATGGCTTTTCAACCTCAGGCTTAATAGTCCGATGATATAGCTGACAACAGCCGAGAGCACCACCCCTATCAATATCCCTAATAAGAAGTTAAGCAGCGTGGGTTCTTGTCTGTTAAATAGAATCGCAACGCTATAAGCCCCGATACCAAAAAACATACAATGTCCAAAGGAAACAATCCCGGTATAACCGAGCAAAAGGTCAAAGCTCATGGCAAAGATGGCGAAAATAAAAATCTGGGTGAAAAGGATAAGCATGCTCCGTGAATCGTTGATAAATGGGAACAACAGAAGGCTGAGAAATACAGCACCTCCCATATAAAGTGAAATCCGATTGGTCACACCCATTAGATCGCCCCCTCCTTTTCCCCCATCAGTCCGGTTGGTTTCACCAGTAGGACAAGTGCCAGCAGCAGCATATTCAGAGCAAGGGAAAGATCAGGAACATAGTAGGCCATGAATGCTCCTGCTACACCAACGATTAACGATGCATACATGGAGCCCTGCAGGCTTCCCATACCTCCAATGATGACCACAATGAACGCTAGGATAGCGTACTGCATCCCCATCTCGGCAAAAACAATCCCTGAATAGGGAGCCAAGAGTGATCCCCCCAATGCTGCCAATGCAGACCCAAGCAGGAAAACAAAAGTGAACATCGCCTTCACATTGATCCCAAGTGCCTGCACCATTTCTTTATCCAGTACACCCGCCCGGATCATCAATCCGATCTTCGTCCGACTGAGAAGCTGCCACAACCCAATATAGAGAATAATCCCGACAAGGATGACGAATAACCGGTATTTAATCAAGATGATGTCTCCGAATTGGTAACTTCCCTGCAACCACTCCGGCAGATTCACCCTGATTGGATTCGGTCCCCAGAACACCTTGATGCTTTCTGTCAAGACGAGCATTCCGCCCAATGTAATCAATAATTGCCGGACATGATTCCCATACACGGGACGAATGAGGAAACGTTCCAATAGCCACCCGATCAACATCCCTGCAGCAATCGCTCCTATAGTCGACAATAAGAAATTCCCTGTCTCATTAAAAATCCATGCTCCCATAAATGCTCCCCAGACAAACAAACCTCCGTGGGCAAAGTTCAAGACATCCATCAGTCCAAAAATAAGGGTAAGTCCTGCTGCCAATAAAAAAATTAAAAGTCCTGTTGATACCCCATTCACAAGCAGATTAACCATCACTTCCAACTAAACTCACCTCCCTCTATCGATTACGCAATGCCTAAGTATTTTTGACAGGTTTCCCGGTCCTGAACTAAGGAAGCCATCTCTCCGTTCAGAACAATCTTTCCATCATCCATAATATAAAAATCATCCCCGATACGGCTTGCCATCATGAAGTTCTGTTCGACAAGCAGAATCGTTGTTTTCTCTTTCATTTTTAGAATCGATTCCATCAGCTTCTCCACCATGATCGGCGACAGCCCTTTACTGGGTTCGTCTATTAATAGAAGACCATTTCCGTTGATATAAGCTCTTGAAATCGCAAGCATTTGTTTCTGTCCGCCAGACAGAACGCCGCTTTTTTTCGTCCAGTATTTTTTAAGATCCGGAAATAGGTCCAGCATCCACTCTACTTTTTCCTCCGCCTGGGAATCACCTTTCATTTTTGCCAGGCTGAAAGTTTCCTGGACGGTCAACGTTTTAAAGATACCCTGATTTTCTGGTACATAGCCTATCCCTTTTCTCGAAATCAGATGAGGAGAGATACCATGAATGGGTTCATCTCCATACTGGATCGTTCCTTTGCTTGCAGAATTGAACCCCATGATGGAACGCAGTGTCGTCGTCTTCCCCGCTCCGTTCCGCCCTAATAATACGGTGATGCTACCCCTCTTCACCTCAAACGAAACACCATGAAGAATATGATATTGCCCCAAATAGGTTTCAAGGTTATCCACTTTTAATAGACTCACTGTGCATCCCTCCTAAATATGCCGTTTGGACCCGTTCGTCTTTAATGATTTCTTTCGGGTCCCCCTTTGCCAGCAGTTCCCCATTAAACAAAACGATCAGTTCATCGGAGAGATGAAGGACCATTTCCATTTTGTGCTCGATTAACACAATCGTATGGCGCCCCTCACTTTTAATCCGTTCTATCACTTCGAGAATTGCCGGGATATCATCAACAGAGATCCCAGCAGTCGGCTCATCAAGAAGGAGCAGCTCGGTCTTCAATGCAAGAAGCATCGCAATTTCCAGCTTTCTCTTATCACCATGGGCCAAATGCTGGGCAAAAACCTCCTTTTTATCGGACAGCATGCATTTCTCCGCCAGTTCATCCGCTGCCGTTAGCTGTCTTCTTCGTAAAGAAAGCTTTGGAAAAATAGAATAATAGTCTTTACCGGCCGCTTGTAGGCTAAGCCGGATGTTTTCAAGAACCGTGAGTTCAGGAAAGATATTGGTCAGCTGAAAGGAACGACCAATCCCTCTTCTCACCCTCATCGGAACGGGCAATTTCGTCACTGTCTCCCCGTTAAATGAAATGTCCCCTCTGGTAGGCTTAATTTGACCGCTTATGAGATTAAATAACGTCGTTTTCCCTGCCCCATTGGGTCCGATAATAGAAACAAGCTTCCCTCGTTCAATGCATAAATTAACATCGTTAATCACTTGGTGTTCACCGAACGACACACATAGCTGGTTGGTTGTCAAAATTGCTGGCATTTTCGGCACCTCCTAAGGTAAAAGCCTTCAGGAAGCATGAAGCGCTTCCTGAAGGTGAAAAATCATTGTTTATTTCGGACCGGCGGTTCTGTTTCGTCCATCTTTAACTCTCTGATCAACACAGGGACCGGATGATCGACTCCATTCTGTTCCTCTAACGAAATTGCATAAAGGGATTGAAGCGCTTGATGGTCTTCCGGACGGAATTTCATCGTTCCTTTAGGCGTGTCAAATTCCATTCCTTCCATCGTCGAAATCAAGGTGTCGACATCGTTATCCCCCTCAGTTTTCTTAAGGGCTTCCACGATGGAAATTGCCGAGGTCATCCCGCCTGCCGTAAATAAATCAGGGATCCGGCCGTCAAATTTCTTTTTATGTTCCTCTACCAGCCAGTCGTTTACTTCATTATCCGGAAGGGTGTGATAATAAATAGAGAAACCGCTCATCCCCACAAGGGAGTCCATTGTTTTCAAAGAAGCAATGTCCTGGGCTGCCGTAGAGATCTTGATGCCCTGATCCTCTACTTTCATGTCCTTCAGCTGCTTCCATGGGGCATTCGAACCTGCCCAAACAATGAACAGATAGTCCGGCTTTTCATTAATAATCGTTTGGATGTTCGCAGTGAAATCCGTTGAGTTCGGATCAGCATACTGCTCATTGACGAGCGTAGCCCCAAGCTCCTCGGCTTTTTCTTTAAACGCCGCCACTCCTTCACGTCCATATGCATTATCCTGTGCAAGCGTGGCGATTGTCACATCCTTCTCAGCAATCGCAGCCGCACCCGCTACAGCATCCTGAGAGGAGTTCCTTCCCGTCCTGAATATAAATTTGTTCCAGTTTTCACCTGTTATACTATCGGCTACTGCCGGTTCGACGACCATGATCTTTTCATATTCCTCTGCAAGGGGAAGGACCGCTAACGTGTCCCCTGAGCTCGATGAACCAACAAGGAAATCCACTTCATCCTCTTCCAGAAGCTTTGTTGCCTTTTTTACCGCAACGTCCGGCTTGGTTTCCGTATCCTCTACGATGAATTCAATCTTCTTTCCTGCAATTTCATTCGTACCATCTGTCGCATACTCTAGACCTAATTCAAATCCATCGACCGTTTGTTTCCCATAAGCCTCAAGAGCCCCAGTCAAAGAAGCCAGCACCCCGATCTTGATTGTGTCTTCATCCGAGCTTGCCTGTTCCCCCGAACATCCTGCAGTCAAAATAACAACGAAACTAATCAACAAAATGGCTAACGTTTTCAATTGAAGTTTTCCACTATTCATTGTAATCCCCCTGAATGTTTAATTTCTTTTAAAGAATTGAAGTTTGTTTAGTAGTCCGGATGCGATGATGACATTCCCATTCCTGTAGTGTGAAGTATTCATCCTCAACCTTCCCACCGCAAAACCGTAGCAGCCCAGGTATATCCAGTACCGGCACTGACAGTGACCGCAATATCACCCGGATTTAAGAGTCTTCTTTCCTGTGCAAAATGAAGTCCGATACATGGATCAAGAGATGACATGTGGCCGTGGTGGTCTAAGTACATAGCGTTTTGTTCTGGAATTCCCAAGGAGTCGAGTAGTTCGTTCAACATGGAGCGTTTTGTGTGCAGAGGCAATAATAGTTTGACTTGGTGAGGTGTATAGCCGCTTTTTTCAAGTGCTTTTCTTATGACGAGTTCAAAGTTGGGGATGGATACGGGATCTAGTCTTTCTTTCATGGAGGCGGGATCTTTCACATCAATATAATGCATCCCTTGTTCAACGTTCTCGGAGCCCGCAAAATGAATGGATCCTCCTGCCGGGACCATCACATCGTCGTGAAAGGATCCGTCCGTTACAATGTGGCTTTCAAGGATTTCACTGTTGGCTGCCTCTCTTGAAACCAGGGCCGCTGCTCCTCCATCAGCAAAATTGAACATGAATCGTGACCGTGGATTGGCATAATCAACGATCTGTGATTCCTTGCATCCCCCGACAAGCAGAATCCGGTCAATCGATGAGTCTGACCTGATCATATCCTTGGCTACCTTTAATGCAATCGGGAAACAGGAGCTCACATTCATCATTTCAAAGGCATAGGCATTTTTCGTTCCCAATTCGTGCTGGATCTTCGGTGCACTGGACCATACGTAATAATCTTTGTGAGGACTTCCGAAATAAATAACTACATCAATGGACAGCGGGTCATGTTGTTTCAGTATTTCTCTACCCGCTGCAATCGCGAGGTCCGAGGCATGCATCGTTTCGTCCGATACATGTTTTTCATACAACCCGAACTTCTCAATGATGACCGACTCAGGAATCCCGGTTTTACCTGCCAGTTCATGTGCTGTTTCTACTGTTGGGGAAAAATACACCCCTGTTGCTTCCACTCCGATTCCCATATTTAAATCAATCTCCCTTCTTCCGGCACCATCATTTTCGCCGTGCCTGTCAGTACAAGCTTTTTATCCTGATTAAAGCACTCCGTCAGTAGCGTCAGGATCCTTCTTTCTTCATCAATTTCCTGGATGGTCGCTTTGGCTGTGACCGTATCCCCGATGAAAACCGGAGCTTTGAAACGAATATTCTGCTCCACATAGATCGAGCCTTTCCCGGGGAGATGTACCCCCAATAACTGGGAGAGCAGGCTGGATGTCAGCATCCCGTGGGCGATCCGCTGCTTGAATCGGGTCTCTTTTGCATACTCCCGGTCGATATGGATCGGGTTGAAATCTCCACTTAACCCGGCAAAAACGACTAAATCAGTCTCCGTCATGGTTTTGCTGCATGACGCTTTCTGTCCGATGGCAAATGTGGTCATGTCTTCATCAACTCCTTATCAGTTGTGTTTTTTGTATCTTGCCTGTCGCGTTGCGAGGCAGTTCTTCCAGGAAGGTGATCGCTTTTGGAATCTTGTATTTTGCCAGGGAATTCCTGCAGTGTTCCAATATATCGACTTCCGTTAAAGCGCTTCCATTTCTTTTCACAACAAAAGCTTCGGGAACTTCCCCCCATAGTGAATCAAGCCGGCCGACAACGGCAACTTCTGCCACTTCCCGCAATTGGCTGATCACCTGCTCGACCTCAAGGGGATAAACATTTTCACCTCCAGAGATGATCATCTCCTTCTTCCTTCCGGCGATATATAGAAATCCTTCATTGTCCACTTTGGCCAGATCACCCGTTTTCAACCACCCGTCCCCGATTGCCTCACTCGTTGCTTCTGGCCGGTTCCAATACTCTTTCATCACCATCGGGCCTTTTACAAAGATCTCCCCCACCTCTCCCTCAGGACAAACATGACCTGATGAGTCCACAATTTTATACTCACAGAACAGCACCGGCTTTCCGATCGAACCGATCTTTCTTGGAGCATCTTCTTTTGAAAGCATAAAGAGCGTAGGGGACGTTTCCGTCATACCAAACCCCTGGCCAAACAGGAAGCCCTTCCTGTAAAACAGTTCAATCAGTTCTTGCGGGCATGGAGCGCCTCCATTATAGAACCAGCGGACCGATTGCAGATCAGCCTTTTCAAAGGATGGGCTGTTGACAAGAGCCTGATGAATGGCAGGAACCCCCATGACAATCGTGACGCTGTGCTGTTCCATCATAGAAATTGCTTTATGGGGTTCAAATTTACCTGGTACAACAATAGTTCCTCCGCAGAATAGTGTAGGGAAGGCGAACAATCCGATTCCCCCGATATGAAACAGGGGCAAGAGTACAATCGCCACATCCTCTGACGTCAGATCGATTGCAATCATATTGTTCACCGCATTCCAAAACATATTTTCCTGAGTCAGAACCGCGCCCTTCGGCTTTCCGGTCGTACCCGAGGTATAACAAATAATATATGGAGCACTTGTATCCTGGTTTTCGGGACACTGACATTCTTGATGACCGGCAGTCTCCCGCAATGAGTCAAGAACTTTGACCTCTTTGATTGATGTCTCGTTTTGCAGACCCTTAGCGAACTCAACACTTGTTTCCTCCGTGTATAAAAGAGAAGCCCCGCTGTCATTCAGCTGGAAGATAAGCTCCCTTGCACTTAGGCGGATATTCAGTGGAACCGCCACGCATTCCACCCTTGCAGCAGCAAAAAGTAGAATCAGATACTCCAGGTTGTTTTGAGAAAGGATCGCGATCCTCTCTCCTTTTTTCCCATTCAATTGATCCTTCAGCTTTCCGGCAGCATGTGAAATCATCTGTTCCAGCTGTTTGTACGTGACCGTTTCCTTATCGGTTATGACAGCAACCCGCTCTGGATGTGTACTTGCCCATTTATGTATCCAGTAGTCAATGCCCTTCATTCACCATACCTCCTCTACTTTTTCAACCCTTGAAAAATGAGTGTCATCGCCGCTTCAAACGCTTCCTCAGGTACGCTCTTCTTCTCCCAATACACCCATCTCATCCCCAGGAACTGACCAATCGACATCAAGCAGTAGGCGACCGTTTCTTGATCGAGGGCCTTAAACTCCCCTGCTTCCATTCCTTGAGACAGACTCTTCAGGAATCCACTGGCAAGCTTTCCGTAATACCATTTGTACAGCTCCCGATCTACAACAACCGCCTGCTGCACGATGCTGTATAGATTGGGATGCTCTTTTACCCATGTAAAGAAGGCGTAAAATCCCATTCGCTGTGCCTCTTCATAAGTAGATGCACCCGCCATCCCCTCTTTAATGGCGATACGCAGATCCCGGCTATAATTCCTGATTAGTTCATCGTAGATATCCTTTTTTGAAGGAAAGTAATTATAAAACGTGCCCTGTGCCACTTTCGCCTCCTGAGAAATATTCACGATCGAAGTCTCGTAATAACCTTTGATACCAAAAACCTCTTCTGCTGCTTTCAACAATTTGATCCTCGTCTCAAGACCTCTTGGAGTTAACGATTTTTCAGCTAGTATATTTTTTTCTGACATATGAATCACCTCTCAACTTTATTATATTTACTATTCTGAAAATTACAACTGTTTTTTGATAAATAAATGTAACTATATAGATCCACTTCGCAAGAAAAAGCTGCTTACATAACAATAAGAGCCCAGCGCAGACCTAAATATCTACACTTGGGCTCTTAAATTTTTTTGTATTGTAACTACTAAAAACGCACCAGCAAGACAGGTACTCCGATTCGAAAACGTCTTCCCTTACCTTCAGACAGAACTCTTTTTCACGAAATGGACTTTTATTCAAAAAAAGTCCACAAAACAAGCAAAAACCTTTCCTCATACCAACAAATCCCCTCACAATCGCCATCTCTCTAAGCAATTAAGGAAATATTAAACCCATTCTCTTCTAAATCAAACAAATTACGCCGTCCCTCTAACTCATGCCCTGCTTTTATTATCGATTTTCTCAAATTTATTTTCGAGATTGAAAGATATTTTATCGAAAATGGAGATTTTATTATCGAAAGGCTGTAAGCCACTGCGCTTTTTTATCAATTACGCGGCGTTCTTAATAAACCCGTCTCGTTATTATCGAAATTACTCCGATATAATCAAACGATACTACCCTTCTCTATTTACATACCACACAGACAGGAAGAGCCCCCTAAAGCAAAAAAACCAAGAGAATTGCTCTCTCGGTTTTCTTCCCTAATGAGCCTGTCCCTCCGTCAACACATCCTCCATCCGCTTCCGCAGCACAAACTTCTGGATCTTCCCGCTCGCATTCCTCGGCAGCTCCTCCACAAATTCATACTTCCGAGGCCTCTTATAATTAGCCAGACTTTCGCTATTTTTACACCACTCATCAAGCTCCTCTTCCGTCACGCCCGGATCCTTCTTCACCACGAAAGCCGTCACACTCTCTCCCCAGCGGTCGTCCGGCATCCCGACGATCGCGACGTCCAGCACTCCTTCATGCGCATGCAGCACATCCTCCACCTCGCGCGGATAAATGTTCTCCCCGCCGGAAATGATCATGTCATCTACGCGGTCCTTGATCCACAGGTAGCCGTCTTCATCGAGATACCCGATATCACCTGAATGGTACCATCCTCCATGCATCGCTTTTTCCGACGCTTCCTCGCGGTTAAAATAACCCATCATCATACACGGCCCCTGAACGATGATCTCACCGCTTTCTCCCGGCGCAGCGAGTTCATCCGGATCACTCGGTCCGTTTTCGTTCGGCTTCACGACCCTGATTTCATGGTTGAGACATGCCTGCCCGGCTGCCCCTGCTTTCCGGAGCTGGTCATCTTCAGGTAAAAATGTGATTGCCGGCCCCATCTCTGTCATCCCATATGCCTGTACAAGCTTGATACCAAGCCGTTCGTGGCATGCATGGACAAGTGACGGTGCCATCGGGGCTGCCCCGTAGAGTCCGAGTTTCAGACTTTCAATATTGTAGTCTGCCAGATTTTCCTGCAGAATCATATTCCACATCGTCGGCGCGGCGAAGAACTTGGTGATTTTTTCTGAATCAATCAACTCAAGCACTTTCTTCGGATGGAACTGGTGGAGGATGACATTGCTGCCGCCGGCATGAATCCTCGGAAGGAAGGCGCAGTGAAGCTCGGCACAATGGAACATCGGCGCTGTCACGAGCCCTACATCGCCTGCCTCCAGTTTCGTCGCACCGATGACGGAAAGGCTCTGCTCCGCCATGCTCCTATGCTTATGCATGACACCTTTCGGACGGCCTGTCGTCCCGCTTGTGTACATGATCGCGTACAGGTCGTTCTCATCGACTTCTGTTTCGACGGCTTTCGGTTCCGCAGCCTTCACTTTTTCATGATAGCTTGCGGCATAGTCAGGCGCAGCACTGTCAATGAACCAGAAAGCCGTATGCGGGAACCGGTTCTCAATCGAAGCAATGACAGGCTCGACTGCCTCTTCAAACAGGACGACTTTCGGAGCAGCATCGGTGAGGATGAACGCCACCTCTTCTGCCTGCAGCCGGAAATTGATCGGATTGAACACCGCACCGATTTTTGCGCATGCGAAGAATGCGGTCCCGAGTTCCTCCGTATTGAACATGAACGTCGACACCCTGTCCCCCTTCTTCACACCCTCCGCCATCAGCGCATTCGCCAGCCGGTTCACCTCGTCACTCCATTCCCTGTATGTAAAGCGAAGATCTTTCCGCACATCATAAAGGGCTTCCTTGTTCGGGGACTTCATTACCGTCAGGTCAAAAATCCTGCCAATCGTCGTACTCATTTACATTCCTCCCTGGGATAAGTTTGAACGATCTACACCTGCCGCTGCTTCGTGTTGTTTACATTTACCATACATGCTATTAGAATATTCTGCAAATTAACTCCAAACCCTTTTCATTTATCAGAGAAACTTTTATGCCCATATGGTAAAATTTAGACAACAAATCATAGAAAGGGATGATCCCATGGAAGTCATTCTCGCCAGTGCGTTTTCAGCCCTGATCATCGCCATTACAGTCTTATCGATGATTAAAGTACTGATGATCGCTTATAAGCGGAAGGAACTGACATATAGAAAGTTCATCACTTATGTCACTGCCGCCGCAATGACCGGACTGATTGTGGCGTCAGTTCTGCCTTTTGTGTATGGGAAGATTTATTCCCTGATTACCTGACAAAGATGTCCCTCACCATTTCGGAGTGAGGGACGGACTTCAGGCTATTTCATTTGTTTTTCATTTACTTCCCATAAAAGGTTTCTCGCTTTTTCGAACTCTTCCTGAAGATGACCAGGAATCTTCTCCACTTGGTCAGGATCCTTAATCCCGGTTTGCACCATGATCTGTTCATACATCATCAATGCGTCAATATATTCTTCATACTCATCCGGGGAGAGTACTTCCTTACTTGAACGCTGTCCGTTCAATTGGTCAAAATAGGGCTGTATGTCAAAATATACGGATCTCAATTCTTTCAGTCGCTGCTGAGGTATCTGTGAATAATCAATGTTCCCGTAATTGTCCCCGTATTCAACCTTGGCACTAATCACCACACTCAGTAATCCCTTGAACTCCTTATAATCTTCCTTCCTCAGTTCTCCTTGAGCCTGTAATAGTTTTGCATCGAATAAAAGATATCCTTCCATCGTAGCACCGAGAAAATGTTTTTTTACTTCCTGAAACGAGCCGTACAGTTCATCAGCAAGCAGAGTCTGGTAGGCAAATGCGGTTGTTGGGACGATTAAAGCGGCTGCGAGGATCGCTGCAAGCATCTGTTTTTTGAGCCACCCCCTGCCGCTGCCCTTCCTTTCCCGCTTCGCTCTTTCCACTCCCCTGACGGAATGTTCGTGCAATCGCGACGGAATCGCAATCTTATTGATCTCCTGCTTGATAGGATTCATCTTTCTCACCCTCCTCATATTCTTTCCGCATTTTCCCCATTGCCCGGTACAAGATGGATTTGGCTGTCCCCAGTGGAACGGAAAGCGTCTCTGCAATCTCCTTGAACGAATATCCTTCATAGAAACGCAAGAGAACCGTACTCTTCTCTTCTTCGTTCAGCTTTTCAATCATTTCCTTAAGAGTGATCGCTGCAAGCGGATCTGCTTCAGCTCCCATGAACTGCTCATAATCGGGTATCAACGGCACCACGTTTTTATTCTTTTTGAGCAGATCCAACGAACACGTGATGGCGATTCTAATTAGCCACGTCTTCACATATTTGGGCTTCTTGATAGTTTCTATATTCTTGAAAGCCCGATAGGCCGTCTCCTGCACAACATCCAGCGCGTCAACTTCATTTTTCACATACACGAAGGCCATCCGGTACAGGTCTTCCTCATAAAGTTGAAAAAGTTTGATGAAAGCTTTGTCATCACCCTTTTGAGCTTTTCGTACTAACTTGTTGATGGCGGGTCACCCTCTTTTCGTTTAGCTTTTATGTACATTAGACAGTGGGTTTAACGATTTGGCTCAAATTTTTCTAAAAAAGCCATAAAAAATCCCGTCAGCCTCAGCTCACGGAAAAACGGGTCAAGGTACCTGTCCCCCCGACCCGTTCATTCCCCCCGCACTCTCCACCATTTCTCCCCCACCGCATACACCAGGATCATCAGCACGCCGACAACAAGTGCGACAGCGAGTCCGATCAGTCCTGCGAGCCCGGCCCATCCCGTGACCGTCGCCTGAAAAAGAAGCTCGAATCCGAATCCTCCGAGGATGATGGCAAGCGGTACATTATACGGAAACAACCTCTTCCATAAAACAATGAGCAAAAGTGTACAGGCACCCACTATTCCCGCAAATACCCACAAATCCTGATTCCAGCGGTTTTCGATTCGTGATTGCATCCCGTCAAGTTCGTCAGGGGTCGCATTCATCAAGCTGCCGAATGTACTTCCGGCAAATACCAGCCCACATAAAATCAATAGTCCCAACACCGTCCAGTTAACACTTTGAGCCGTTTTTTTCGCACTCAAGTGATCTCCCCCTTTGCGTCATTCCTCCCATCCATCTTACAGGTAATTCCATAATAATCCAATTGTTATTTTCATAAAAAAAAGAGGCCCCTGCGGCCTCGGCACAACTCAAACCTTCAAATGCAGCACGTGCTGCGGCCCCTTTGGCCCCACATATTCTTCCCCTTCATCCTCAAACCCTGTCTTCAAATACAAACTGATCGCGGCTGTATTCCGTTTATTCACCCCAAGCACCACTTCATCGACTCCCGGAAGATGATCCCTGACGAATGCCGGAAGCAATCTCAGTCCTTTTTTAGCTAGGCCCTTGCCCTGGTGGCCTGAATCGATCGAGAACGACGTCAGAAGCCTTGCCTGCTCATTTTCACTATACTTATGCAGTTTCTCCCCGTCTTCCAATGCAAAATAACCGACCGGCTCTTCATCTTCCACTATCAGCACATGTGCTGTGTTATCAGAAATATGCGGATTATGTATCTTCTCCAACGGCATACTCGTGAATTCCAGCTGCTCCTTCGGCAGATGAAACCCCGACAGCTGCTCCTTATAGTTTTCGTTGTACTGTATCAGCCTGACTGTCCCCATGTCCATTCCTCCAACTTCTCTTTCCCTGAATTCCAACAAATTTCTACTTCAACACGCCCAAATAATCCATCCAGGGCCCAACATCCTCCCGATACCGGTTCGAAAACACCCTGACGATCTGGGAGATATGAGTCAAATCATGCACAACCCAGGTCGAAATCAGTTCGCTCGCGCTCACTTTCCCGAAAGCAGGATGAAGCCCTGTGGAATCAAGGGAGTGACCCTGTTCAGCGATCAGCCGTTTTAACTCAGCCACACTTGCTGATCTGAGCGAAGCAAATTCCGCCAGCTTCTCTTCTAGACTCCTCGGGGTGCCCGCTTCCAAATGTGAAAACCGGTCAAATACCGGAAACACCCTGCTCTCCCCCTCATTCAGAATCATCTTCAGTCTCGGTATCCAATTATATTTCTCACCTTCAATTAAATGTCCGACGACCCCGTCCGCATTCCAGGTGCCCTCCCCTTCATCACATTCAAGCCACCCTGCCGACAAACCTGAAAGCAATCCCTCCAACGTCTTCGGCGTCCTCTCCAGAATCTCGATTGCCTCATTCAGTTCAAAGTTCATAAGCTTCTCCCCTTTTACAAAAAACGATCGAATTTCAGTCATTCCTCAGGGTCACTTAACCAAACCAGCCCTCAGATTAACCCCAAACTCCATATATCCCTTCAAGCAGCTCAACATATACACCCATCCTTCTTTGTTATCCACCAGCTGCGCGATGAAGTTTTCCTCATGCTCATCAAAACCCTCTTCACTGACTTCCACGATGGTGCTGTCTTGCTCTGAAGGAAGGAAGTTGATGGTGACCATACGGCCGCCTGCCCATTCGAACACAATTTTTTCATTCTCAAAAATCTCTTTGATCTCTATCTCGCCCTCGGCATTGTATTCTTCATACCTGAGGGTAATCATCTTCCCTTCTGCCCATCTTTCTGAACTCGAAGAAAACCAGAAGTGTCCGATTTTTTCAGGATCGACAAAAGCCTCGAAGATTTCTTGTGCCGGTTTCCGGATGTTCATTTTCGTCGTATTGTTCACTTACCTCAGCTCACTTTCAGATTTGATTACAAGAAATTTGCCTCCTTAAACATTTCGCTAACGACCAAAGACTCTCCTACTAAAAAAATACGAATTCATTAAAACAGCCGTGTATATAATAAAGTGCACGTCCGAAAGCTTCACACTTTTCATACGGAGTGCTGTCCAATATAATAGAAAGTAAGAATTTTCATAATTATTCTACTTCTTGTACGAATTGTCATTTTTTCAAAAAAGAAAGGGGAATGGGAATGGAAAACAATCACAGGCCAGATCAGAAAGAACACTCGGCAGCTTCGGGGCAATGCCCTGTTACCCACCACAAGGACACGGCGATCACGACAACGACGGATCCGCGGGGGACCACGAATAAAGATTGGTGGCCGAACATGCTGAACCTTGGCATCCTGCGCCAGCATGACCGGAAAGCAAACCCCATGGGGGAAGATTTCAACTACCGTGAAGAATTTTCGAAGCTCGATTACGATGCACTGAAAAAAGACCTCCACTCCCTGATGACGGACAGCCAGGATTGGTGGCCGGCAGACTACGGTCATTACGGTCCATTCTTCATCCGGATGTCGTGGCATGCAGCAGGTACATACCGCGAAGGTGACGGTCGCGGAGGCAGCTCATCGGGTTCACAGCGTTTCGCTCCGCTGAACAGCTGGCCTGACAATGTCAACCTGGATAAGGCACGGCGCCTCCTGTGGCCGATCAAACAGAAGTACGGAAACAAGATCTCCTGGGCTGACCTGCTCGTACTCACCGGGAATGTCGCCCTTGAGTCGATGGGCTTGAAGACATTCGGCTTCGGTGCCGGACGCGAGGATATCTGGCATGCGGAAGAGGATGTGTATTGGGGTACGGAGAAGGAATGGCTGGCGGACAACCGCTACTCGGGCGACCGCGACCTTGAAGATCCGCTTGCAGCCGTACAGATGGGGCTCATCTACGTCAATCCGGAAGGCCCGAACGGTGAACCGGATCCACTCGGCAGCGCCCGCGACATCCGTGATACATTCGGCCGGATGGCGATGAATGATGAAGAAACGGTTGCCCTCATCGCTGGCGGCCATACATTCGGAAAAGCCCACGGCGCAGGCGACGCTTCCCTTGTCGGCGATGACCCGGAAGCCGCGACGATGGATAAACAGGGGCTCGGCTGGCACAGCAGCTATAAGAGTGGAAAAGGCCGCGATACGATTTCAAGCGGTGTCGACGGTGCCTGGACGACGAACCCGACAAAATGGGATAACGGGTACTTCGACCTTCTGTTCGGATATGAATGGGAACTGACGAAGAGTCCTGCAGGTGCATCCCAATGGGCACCGGTCGATATGACGGAAGAACATATGGCGCCGGACGCCGAAGATCCGTCCATCCGCGTGAAGACGATGATGACGACGGCAGACATGGCCCTGCGCATGGATCCCGATTATGAAAAGATTGCCCGCCGGTTCCATCAGAATCCGGATGAATTCGCCGATGCCTTCTCCCGTGCATGGTTCAAGCTGCTCCACCGCGACATGGGACCGAAAGCGCGCTACATCGGGCCTGAGGTTCCGGATGAAGAGCTGATCTGGCAGGACCCGGTGCCGGCGGTCGATTATGACCTGTCCGACGCAGAAATTGCTCAATTAAAAGCAGCAATCCTGGATTCCGGATTATCCGTGAGCGAGCTCGTGAAAACAGCCTGGGCCTCCGCCAGCACATTCCGCGGCTCCGACATGCGCGGCGGTGCGAACGGTGCCCGGATCCGCCTCGCCCCGCAGAAAGACTGGGAAGCGAACGAACCGGATAAGCTTGAAAAAGTACTCGGTGTCTTCGAAGAGCTTCAAAGCGGTCTGGACAAGAACGTCAGCCTGGCCGACCTGATCGTCCTCGGAGGATGTGCAGCAGTCGAAAAAGCTGCCAGAGATGCAGGCTTCGACGTCACGGTTCCATTCACACCGGGCCGCGGCGACGCCACACACGAGCAGACCGATGTCGACAGCTTCAAGGTACTGGAGCCGGTTTCGGACGGATTCCGCAACTACCAGAAGAAGGAGTATTCGGTCAGTCCTGAAGAAATGCTCGTCGACAAAGCCCAGCTCCTTGGCCTGTCCGCGCCTGAAATGACCGTATTAGTAGGCGGCATGCGCGCACTCGGTGCCAACCACGGAGGTACCGCACACGGTGTCTTCACAGACAGAGTCGGCACTTTGACCAACGACTTCTTCGTGAACCTCCTTGACATGGGCATCGAATGGAAACCGGCCGGCTTCAACCAGTATGAAGGCCGCGACCGCAAAACAGGTGAAGCCGTCCGCACGGCTACCCGCTTCGACCTCGTCTTCGGATCCAACTCCGAACTCCGGGCCCTCGCGGAAGTCTACGCACAGGACGACAACAAAGAGAAATTTGTCCGTGACTTCGTTTCAGCCTGGGTGAAGGTGATGGATGCAGACCGGTTTGATGTGAAGTGTAAATAAAATAAGAAAGTCCGGCCCCCGATGCAGAATGTTTCTGCTGCAGGGGCCGGACTTTTTTACTCAAAACAGACAAAAAATGCTTCAAAACAAAGTAAAAACGGTGAATCATTGATAAAAAATCACTTCACCCCCGATCCGCAAACCATATCGAGGGCTTTTTACTGGGGCTAGAATACATATATTATCAAAAACGGTCCACTTATTATCAAAAATCCAGTTATATTATCAAATCGCAAAAATACTGTCTTCTACCTGGCAGCCGTTCCCGAAGTGCGAATTTACTGAAGACCGGCAACCAGAGCATCAAGCGGGATAACCCTCTCGCCATCGCCAGCGGTCACCCCTGTCTCAGACCTGTTACTCCGCAAGACAGTCAAGCCCCAATTATAAAACATTCCCCTGGGCTTACTCGCCACCCCACTGCTCCGTCCCCCACCGATGCATCTCCTCCAACAACGGCTTCAGCGTCAAACCCTTCTCCGATATCGAATACTCCACTCTCGGCGGGACCTCATTGAACTGCTTCCGGTCAATCAGCCCATCCACTTCGAGCTCCTTAAGCTGCTGGCTCAGCATTTTATGGGTGATGCCGGGCAGGAGCCTTCTCATTTCGTTATACCGCTGCGTGCCGTCATAGGCAAGATGCCAAAGGATCACGGGCTTCCATTTGCCCCCGATCTTCCCCAGTGTATATTCAATCGAGCATTTCAGCTTCCCGTTTTCATCCACAGTGATCGAATCGCTCATCCCCGTCTCCACTCCTTACTTACCTTTTGGGTAGTATCTCTCCAAAAAGTGCATACTTTTGAGAAGAAGAATAACCCTCTATACTTATGATTGTCAAACAAATGAAGGAGGAATATTTAAAATGATGCCATACCCAAGAAACTTTTCACATATCGGCCTGTCCGTGCCGGACCTCGACAAAGCCGTGAAATTCTATACAGACGTATTAGGCTGGTACACGATCATGGAGCCGTCTGATGTCCATAACGACGATTCAGCCATAGGCCAGATGTGCCGCGACGTATTCGGTGACGAGTGGGAAACCTTCCGCATCGCCCATCTTTCAACAGGCGATAAAATCGGGGTCGAACTATTCGAATTCCCGCACAACGAACAGCCGGAAAATAACTTTGAATACTGGAAAACGGGAATCTTTCACTTCTGCGTTCAGGACCCCGACATCGAAGGACTCGTCGAGAAAATCGTCCAAAACGGCGGCAAGCAGCGAATGCCGATCCGCGAATACTATCCTGATGACAAGCCGTATAAAATGGTCTACGTCGAAGATCCATTCGGTAATATTTTTGAGATTTACACCCACAGTTATGAGCTGACGTATTCTGAAGGGGCTTACTGATCGAGGTTAATCGGAACAGCCCTCTTCCCACTGATGACCCAACCAAATTGGGAATGCCTGCCTAGACAAATGAGCACATGTTTAAGCCAGGCTGCCTTTAAAAATTACCACTTGCTCCGGATCGAAAAGATACCTCGCAAATACATTGATAAGTCTTCATTGGGAAAAGATAATCCTTGTGCTCTTAAAATGTATTTGAAGGGTGGCACAATTTTGACGATCAGGAGGATGATTATGGGTATATTAAGCGGCAATCCACAGGAAGAGCCTCTTCATTATGGTGAAGTATTCGGTACCTGGAGCTATTTGATGACGGCGAACGCTTCTGTTGCAAGTTATCAGATGCAGCTCAACCATGCCGGGGATGATGATCTGAAGAAATTGTTGAATGACAGCATCGAGGCCGGGCAGGAAGAAATCAAACAGGTACAAAAACTGTTGAAAGAAAATGGGATTGGGTTACCGCCTGCTTCACCGGAGCCTCCGAAAGCGTGTCTGGATGATATCCCGACAGGTGCCCGCATGCCGGATCCGGCAATTGCGGCGGCATTATCCGCCAGCATCTCTGCAGGTCTCGTCGCTTGCAGTGCGATCATCGGACAAAGCATCCGTGAAGATGTGGCTGCAATGTTTGGCCAATTCCACATGGCAAAAGCACAACTCGGGGCAAAAGTCCTGAAGCTCAATAAAGAAAAGGGATGGTTGATCCCTCCTCCGCTTCACAAAAACAAAAATGAACATTGCGAATAACCATTAACAAAAAAAGATTCTCAGGATCCGGAACATTCCCGGCAGCCTGAGAATCCTTTTTTATGGCTTCAAAATCACCTTGATACAATCATCTTCCTTCTTATTGAACAACTCATACCCCTTCGCCGCTTCCTCCAGCTTCAATGAATGAGTGATGATCGACGTTGAATCGATTTCTCCTTTGACGATCCCTTCATACAGAGGCTCCATATAGGCCCTTGCCGGTGCCTGCCCCATTTTCAACGTGACGTTTCTGGAGAAAAACGGGCCGAGCGGAAACATATTGTAGAGTCCGCCGTACACCCCGGTCAGCTGCACGGTTCCGCATTTGCGCACCGCCTTCGTGGCGATCTGGATCGGGCCGATTGTACCGCCCTGAAGCTTCAGTTTCTGCTCGACAAACTCAAGCGGAGACTTCTTCCCGTCCATACCGACGCAGTCGATGACCACGTCCGCCCCGCCTTTCGTCAACTCCTTCAGCGTCTCGCCCATGTCCTCGTACTGGGTGAAGTCAAAGGTTTCAGTCTTGTTCATTTTCCTTGAATGCTGCAAGCGGTAATCGAAATAATCGACCGCGATGACGCGTTCCGCCCCTTTTTTCCACGCAAACTGCTGCGCCATCAACCCGACCGGACCGCAGCCGAGGACGATGACCGTATCCCCTTTTTTCACGCCTGCATTTTCCACGCTCCAGTAAGCGGTCGGCAGGACATCGGACAGTAAGAGGATTTTTTCATCATCCAGCTCGCAATTCTCCGGTACCAGAAACGGTGTGTAATTACCGTAAGGAACCCGCAGGTATTCAGCCTGTCCGCCTGGATAGTTGCCGAATTTCTCGGAGTACCCGAACAGTCCCCCTGAATCATAATGGGGGTTGGAGTGATCGCACTGGCTTTCCTGATGCTGTTCACAGTACGGGCAATGTCCGCAGGCCACCGTGAAGGGGATGATGACGCGGTCCCCCTTCTTCACTTTCGTTACGTCATTCCCGACTTCCTCCACGATCCCCATCGGTTCATGTCCGATCACATACCCGATCGGCAGCGGAAAATTCCCTTTGTACAGGTGCAGATCCGACCCGCAGATCGCCGTTGATGTGATTTTGACAATGACATCTTCTGAATCTTGAATGCGCGGGTCGTCCACCTTCTTGACGGCAATCGAATTCTTTCCTTGATACGTGACTGCTTTCATGATCTTCCTCCATTCCAGGATGTTATGAGGGTGGGTCCGGTCTCATCCACCATCACCCAGACGCCTCCCAAACAGCCCGCTTTTCGAAAAATAACCCCCCTTCGACTTTGAAGAGGGCCTGATTTTTTCATATTGTCCCCAGAGGGGAAGCGATTATTCTCAATGAGATCTCCGGTTCGGCGGCAGCGCCAAGTCATCAAACCGGTCAACGAGCATCTTCAGCGAACGCTCCAGTTCCCCGCCTTCCATCATCTCGCCGTGTCCCGTCACGGCCGTCTTCGGATGCAGGGCTGCCAATTTCCCTGCAGACGCTTCCGCAGCCTCCCAATCACTAGTAAAATAACGCGGCGGACCGCTGATTTCCTTCTTTTGGACCATCACACGGTACAGTGATTCCTGTTTCACCGTCACAAATGCATCGCCGGCAATCAGCACGCCGTCCGCTTCCCGGTAAAAAGAAACATGACCCGGTGTGTGGCCAGGCGTATGGATCCATTTCCATCCCGGCATAAATGGTACATCCCCGTTATCAGGAAGCATCCGGACCGATCCCGATACATCGATTCCGTGATGGGGATAAAGCGGGGACAACTCACTGACCAGCCCGCCGTCTGCCGTCGGCTCTCCCTTCGGATAATTCCGCTCTCCGTTCAGATAGGGGATTTCGAGCTCATGCGCATACACCGGCACATCCCATTCCTCCAATAGAGGCTGGAGCGCTCCGACGTGGTCAAAATGCCCATGCGTCAACAGGATCGCTTTCGGCTTCCCGTCGTGTCCGAAACGAGCTTCTGCCGCCTCCATGATCTTTTCCTTCGAATGAGGCATCCCGCAGTCAATCAGCACCCAGTCACGGGACCCCGATTCACCGTAAAAACACACATTCACAATCTGATTCGTCCAATAATAGACATCCCTGCATACTTCCCTTCCCTCACAACTTTTCACGCTGAAAAAAGGAAGATGTGATTGGGAAAAATCATTATCCAATGGCTTCAAAGAGATAGCCCCCTTCATTTTCGTTCTGAAGAAGTGCCTGCCTGTCTCTTTATCTATCCACATTCTTCCGTGTGATTATGTGCTTTTTTTCAAAAAAAGCCCGGCCGCGGTACATGGACCGGGCCGGGCAGATTCATTTTTAGGCATCCAGGAATTTCACGCATACAGGCTCTGGTACTTGGACACCTGATTGAAGAAGCTCCAGCTTGCCGGTTTCTTCGTTTCTCGCAAACAGCGCCATCGTGTTCGATTTCTGATTGGTCGCGACGAGGAATCCGCCTGTCGGGTCCATCACAAAATCTCGGGGCCAGTTTCCTTCCGTCGAAGTCCAGTCCACAAATGTCAGTTGGCCGGAATCCTGGTCGGCCTTGAAGACCGCCACTGTGTTATGTCCGCGGTTGCCGGCGTACACATAGTGACCGTCAGGGGATACATGGATCCCACTTCCGTCATTCGTTTCATTGAAATCTTCAGGAATCGTCGGGATATACTGCTGCTCAGAAAAGCTGCCGTCACGTTCATCATAGTGCAGCACAAGCACCTCAGAGCTTAGCTCGGTCATCACATAAGCAAATTTCCCGTTCGGATGGAACGCAATATGCCTCGGGCCGCTCCCCGGCTTCGTTTCGAATACGGCAGCCTCCCTTAGCTCACCTTGATTGACGGCATAAGTGTAAATGCGGTCGCTCCCGAGGTCGATTCCGATGACGTACTTCCCGTCAGGAGTGAAACCTGCATAATGCATATGGGGCTTCTCCTGTCTTTCATGCGGGCCGGATCCCTCATGTTCGATGCTTGAAACAAGCTCTTTCAGGGAGCCATCTTCATTCGTCAGCCAGGATTCAATCATCTTCGTATGATAGTTCGCAGCCACAACGGTACGGCTCTCATGATCGACGCTGACGTGGCATGGATTCGCGCCAGGTGTGCTGTCGCTGTTCAATTTCTCTAACGACCCCGTTTCAGATTCAATCGCAAACGCCGTGACACCGCCGTTTTCGCCCTCTTTGGATACAGCATAAAGATTGTTCCTGTCTCCGCTCACCGTCACATAAGTGGGGTTGTCCACTTCAGCGGCAAGCTGCACATCCGTGATTTCTTTTTTATCCGTATCCAGCGTGAACTGATACACGCCTTTACTTTCCTGTTTCGTATATGTACCAACGTATCCAATCATTTTTGTCATTGTGTAAACACTCCTTGTGCGCTTTTTAAAAATTGACGCATTCACTCTTTCCTTACTATAACAAAAAAATCAGGCGGTATGAAAATGGGACCGCCTGATTTTCCCGGGTGACGCGCTTTATTTATGCTTACCGCTTGAATGGCAGCCGGGCCGCGGTACCTGTCCCCCCGGCCCGCCTAGTTCGGAATGATGTCCACGAATAGGAAGCGGTCGCGTTCTGTGCCGGGGTCCGGGGTGATCCTCTCTTTACCCAGCTCATATTTTATTGGAGATTTGAAGTTCGGTCCGTTAAATACGAAGGAGTGGAATTCGCCGTTTTCGCCGCAGATATCTCTGCTCGCGACCGGATAATCTTTTATCAAGGACTCATCATAGACCCTTCCGGCGAAGGAGCGGTCGATCTGATCCATGTCGACGCATGTGATGACGGTTTGAAAGCCGAGGTCGATGAAATCAAGGGAAATCTCCCCGACAGGTCGTCCCCATAGCGGGAAGATAGGCGTGATGCCCGTCCCTTCCATCATCTTTTCCCGGTATGCGCGTACATCCGCCAGATGGATATCACCGAATACGATATGGGTGATCCCGTCGGCCTGCATTTCCGAGACCGCCTGCTGCATCCGTTCCTGATACACCTCATTCGTGCATCCTTCCGGGATCCACACTTCCCTGAGCGCAATCCCGAGCGAATCCGCCTGATGTTTCAGCAGTTCGTGCCGGACGCCGTGGATCGACACCCGGTCGAATCCTTCCGTCATGGTGACTAACAGTGAATCCACTTCATATGCGGGATCCTGCTGTATTTTATAGAGTGCAAGCGTGGAATCCTTCCCGCCGCTGAATCCGATTGCTGTTTTCATGTTGAGTCCTCCTTTATCTGATTTTCTGTTTCCCTTGATTAGCCGGAGACAGCCAGGCATTAAAGGGAATCTCTAAATAATTTTGTCAAACCATTTAACAAACCCTTTAACTTGTCTTCTTTTAAGGCTCTTTTCGCATACTTTGGTGCTACTCAGACATGAAAATACCCGAACTTGGTTATTTTCTTGTTGTCAGTCTGTCTCTAGTTTAAACTTGAGTTCGAAAACTGCCCGTCTACTAGCTGCATTCAGGTTACAAGCCTACTTACGGAAAGCAACAATCTATTAGAAAATAGCCTTTTTTTATTAAAAACTCGTTTACTCTATCAAAATAATATCATATTCATCGTCAGCTGACGCCCGGTTGTTCCCGATTCCCTGTAAATTGACGCAGAAGCCCTATGATTTGGCGTTCCTTTGAGATTTGTGCTTCTAACTGTAGACTTTCCCTTTACTAAAAATCTGCATTATTGCACCCTTATATTCAATGATTGTGTCCGTTGACAATTTAATTTCTCCCTTCGGCAAAAAAACACCGCTTTCAATCCCCACCCGGATCAAATGACAAGATCCCATGGTCTTCAACCCAGCGGAGTCTGCGATGTGCAAGTTCTAAACTTAATTCATAAAAAAAACGAGCCCAATCAATAATTGGACTCATCAAAACAAATCATTATTATATTTCTTCCCTCTTACAGTCCAGCATAGATTCCCATATACACCGGGTATCATCAGAAAGTTCGGTCCTCACTACTCTCCGCGGCATGCACGGCTGCGTCAGGACTTCTATGATGACGTCGTCGATGATTTCCACTTCGAGGCAGACAAGCAGTTGAAGTCCGACACTCCGGGAGGTGACCGCCCCCCTGCCGGCCATGCACTTGACATCGACTACGGAGCAGTTAATGTTTCCGGAATCCATTCCTTCCGGCAGGCAGACCGCGATTTCTTTTTGCCAATATACCGGGACGGTGAAGCTGCATGCCCCTTCCTCTTCGCCTCCCGCATTCAGAGTGATGACCGGTCTCGCCGTACCTTCGATTACGACAGTCCCCGGCCGGCCATTTTTGAATGAAAAGAGGCGGCATTCTGCATCTGATGCTGACAATGAACATTCAGGGATGACCGCTCCCCCTCTTTCAAATACTGCTTCCGCAAACAACATGCAATCTGCTGATAACGGTACGTCTTCCTCTCTGCGAACAGTTGCGATTACCCAGTCATATACCTTTACGGCCGAGATGCATTCAGTTCTGAGAGTGGACGGAGGCGGTATTTCTCCAAGTGTGACATCCAGTCTCAGGTTTTCCCCTGCAGAGAGGGTGATTTCTATTTCCCGATCAGGGTACCCTGGTGACGAGAACCTAATGATAAAGCTTCCCGCCGGCAGCCCGGTCAGGATATAAAATCCGTTCACATCACTCAATGTCGAACGGATCGGCACCTGTGATCCAATCGGATAAACCCTCACCAGCACTTGCGGGATCGGCTGGCCGGTTAATGCATCCGTGATGAATCCTGAGACTGATGCAGGATTGTCTTCCAGGAGAAAATTGACGATGGCGGTTTCCCCGCGGACGAGGAACACGCTTCTTGCTTGCGCCTGCCGTCCTGCGGCGCGCGCGTTCACGACCACTTCCCCGCCCGGGAGACCCGTGATGACATAGTTTCCATTTCGATCAGTCAATGTGGATCCGAGGAAAGTGCCGTCCGGAAGGAATACCTGGATCAGCGCTTCTTCAATCGGCAGAAGGGTTCCGGCATCCCTAACCGTCCCCCTGAACGTCGCCGGGTTCGGCTGCAGGGCTTGGTTCAGGGTGCGGATTTCTCCTGCGCTCAACGTGACCTCAACTGTATTGGTCACATATCCTTCTGCAGAGAAGATGATCTGGTATTCTCCTGCGGGCATGCTGTTCAGGATATAATTCCCAGATTGATCGGTCAGAGTCAAAGCAATGATGATGCCGCTTCCTGACACGACCGTCACCACGGCTGCGCCGAGGATCGGTTCGCCTGTCACCACATCTGTCACCCGGCCCCTGACTAAGGCCGGATTCGTACCGAGGAATCCGTTGAGCGTCCGGTCCTCACCGTTTCGGAGTAAGATCCGGTAGACATCGCTCGCAAAGCCGTCTGCCGAGAACACCACCCTGTATTCCCTCGATTCGAGACCCGTTATCACATACCCGCCGTTTCCGTCTGTCAGGACGGAAGCAACCGGGATCTCAGTTCCGATCCGGAAAACCTGGACAAGTGCACCCGGAATCGGCTCATTTGTTCCTGCGACCCTTACCCCTCCCCTAAGCGTCGAAGCGGCTGGACTAAGAGCCACATTGAGGATTTCGGTTTCACCGCTGAATAGGGTTACAAGATCAATTTTGTCCCCAAAGCTTGTTGCACTGGTGATGACCGTGTAGGTTCCTTCAGCAAGCCCGGAAAGGCGGTAGGCCCCGTCAGCTTCTGTCAACGTGCTGGTGATGAGCACCCCGTCGAGATCAAAAACGCGGATCAGGGCACCCGGTATTGGGGCGGATGTGTTGGCATTGGTGACTGTCCCCCTGATTCCTGCCGGGTTTGGATCAAGGAACGCATTCACCATTTCGGTCTCATTCGGGGTGAGTATGACCGGGATCACTTCATTCGCGAATCCCGAAGCGGTGATGACGGCGGTATATGATCCAGCAGGCAGGTTTTCCAACCGGTACGTCCCGTCCGATCCAGTGATGATGCTTGCAATCACCACATCACTGTTCGGCAACAGTACCGAAACGAGCGCTCCCTGAATCGGTGCATTATTGACCGCATTCCTCACTGTCCCCTCGATGGCTGCTGGGAACGGGATGAGTGCGATATTCAATACTTCACTTTCGTTAGGCGATAAAAATACGGTGTTCACATTGATTGCATAATTCTGCAGTGTGGCCTTTACATCGAACGTTCCTGCTTGCATCCCTTCGATAAGATAAAATCCGTTCTCATCGGTCAGCACCCTCCTGACGAGTGTATCCGTCCCGCTGAATACCACTTCGATGACGGCCCCCGTAAGAGGTGCACCCGTAATCGCATCCGTGACGACCCCGCTCAAGACAGCAGGATTTCCTGCAAGGCGGAAGTTCAGTGTGGCTGCGGTATTGGATTCAATTGTCACTGCGGATAATTCAGCTTGGTAATCCGGATTGACGGCGGTCACTGTGTAATTACCCGGGGCAAGCCCCGCAATGACATACTCGCCGTTTATGTCCGTCTGGACGTTCCGGATCACCACACCCGTACTGTCGATCACGCGGATCAGTGTATCAGGAAGGAGCTCGTTCGTCGCAGCATCCCGGACTGTCCCCTTCAGACTTCCTGGATTCGGTGTCAAAAAGATCGTTACGTCGGTGGTCTGTCCACTGATTACTTCTGCTGAAATTGCATTGCTTCCGAAGTCGGACCGGCCTGCCACGAGTACGTAAACCCTCGGGGACAGGGCAGTAGTCCGGAAGAAACCATTTCCATCCGTCACGGTAGTATAGATAACAGGGCCTGTGCCAGATAGATCACGTACCGTCACTGTAGCATTCGGAACCGGCACATTGTTCACCGCATTTCGGACATAGCCTTCAATGATTCCCGGATTCGGTGACAGCGCAAAGCTCAATAAGCTCGTTTGCCCAGATGCAACATTGGCTCCAGCCGTCTCTGGACCGAAATCGGCTGCATTCGCCACAACGGTGTATCCTCCTGGAGAGACACCAGAGAACGCGTATTCACCGAACTGGTTAGAGAGTGTCGTCTCGACTAGGACATTTGCGAAATTATATAATTGTATCACGGCATTCGGAATTGAGGCTCCTGTTGTTAAATTCGTGATATACCCCGAAATCTGTCCCGGATTCTGAACAAGCCTCAGCTCAGCTGATAAAACATCACCCGGTACTCCGATCACGGTCGCCGTGTCAGTTCCAAACGAGACGGCGTCTGCCGCTGCTGTCAGCGTCCCTGCCGGCAGGTTCGTGAATGTGATGAGACCTGAGTCATCTGTCAACCCCGAGGCAACAGGAAGGTTATTGGAGTGGCGTACAGTGACATTTGCCCCTGCAATTGGCGTCGAAGTCCCCTGGATGACCACCGAAACCGTCAGTGTGACCGGATTGGACGCAAGCCGGTTTGTCACATTGGTCGTCTGATTCGAATTGACGACGGCTGAAACGGTGGATACGGCATATCCCGGGGCAGTGGCGGTGATAAAGTACGTTCCCGGGGCGAGCGATGGAACGGTATAGGTGCCGTCTGAATTCGCGAGCAGACTTGCAACAAGGATATTATTTTCATTGTATATTGATATGCGGATATCGTTTCCTGTAATCGGGTTACCGTTAGTATCAAGAACAGATCCTAAGACCGTACCCGGATCCGCGACGAGGGACAGGTCGGCAGTGGTCGAGCGGTTGCTGGTGACGAGTGCACCGATCTGTTCCGTCGTGAAATCAGCCTTGCTTGCCGTGATGATATACGATCCCGGCGCGAGTCCTGTAATCGTATAGTTCCCGAACAGGGTGGTCGTGGTCGATGCTACAGGAAGCTGGGTCACACTGTCCGTCACAACAACAGTTGCACCAGGAATGATTTCGGTTGTCAAGCGATTCGTGATCTGTCCGTTCAAGGCACCGGGGTCCGGGCTCAGCGTAAGGTTGACCCCTGTTTTCCCCTCGCCCGGCTGCAGCGTAACACCGACGACTGCCTGCCCGAAGTCCGGTGCATTTGCGACCACATTATACGTTCCCGGCGGAAGATTGCCGACCGTATAGTGCCCATCGGCATCGGTCTCGCCTGTTCCGACGGCCACTCCATTCAGATCAAGGATATCAATTACGGCATTTCCGACTGGATCTCCGCCGGGATCAAAAATCGTCCCTGAAACAGAAGCTGGATTCGGAAGCATTGTCAAGCTGACATTGGAAGTCTGGCCAGCCGATACCGTCGCCCCTGCCTGGCTGGCTGCATAACCAGGTGCAGTCGCTGTAACGACAAAGACTCCCGGCGCCAGGTTAAGGAACTGGAAAGTCCCGTCGCTGTTTGCCGGTACTGCATTGATCAGGATATTATTGGCATCCCGGAGCTGGATGATCGTATTTTGCACGACTGGGGAGACCGTTCCCGTTATGGCCCCCGGGTTCGAAACAAGACCGACCGAAACCGGAGTCGTCAATCCAGAAACAACTACAGCTCCGATGGAACCGTTCTGGAAGTTATCAGCAAAGGCAAGGACCGTATAGGTATCAGGTGCGAGGCCTTCTGCCATGAATATTCCGTCCTGATTGGTCAGGGCCGTGGAAATCAGGATGCCGCTGCTGTTGACGATATTGACGACTGCCCCAGGGATCGGGGCCCCTCCAACACTGTTTACGACCGAACCTGTGATGGCACCTGGATTCGGCACCAATTCTACATTGGCTGTAGATGTTTGATTGGATTGGACCTGTACCGTTGTACTGTTCGTTTGGAAATCTGGTGCAGATACCTGGACAGTATATCCTCCAGGCGCCAGGCCGTTAACTGCATAATCTCCTTGACTATCCGTTAATATGGAAGCAACGACGACCCCGCTTGAATCGAGGATACTGACCTGGACATTAGCCCCGGAAATCGGGTCACCTGATTGTGCATTCGTAACTTTCCCGGTAATAGAACCTGGATCGGCGGCAAGGATAAAATTAACTGTCGTAGTACTGTTTGAGTTTATGACGGCCCCCTTGGCCGCCGTTTGATAGTTTACAGCCGAAGCAACAACCGAATACGACCCGGGGGCAAGCCCTTCTACTGCATAAGTTCCGTCGTTCTGGGTAACGACAGTTGCAATGATGATTCCTGTCCCGGTGCTGATTTGGACGTTCACAGTCGCTCCCGAAATTGGATTACTTGCTTCATCCAGAACCGTTCCGTTCAACCTTCCCGGTGATCCGGCGAGCGTCACATTCAGCGTGGTGGTCTGACCATTCTCGATCATCGCGCCCACCGTCGCTGACTGATAGTTTTCTGCTGAGAAAACGACCGTGTAGGTTCCCGGCGCGAGTCCTGAAATGGTATATGTCCCGTTTTCATCTGTGTTCACCGCGGCGATCTGGATATTATTTTGGAAAACAGTGGCCAGTGCACCGGCAATTCCTGCTGCTCCGGAGTTTTGGACAACACCCGTCAACGTACCGGCAAGCCTTGAAAGATCTGCATTGACCGTCGTCGGCGTGTTCGAGGTAATGACGGCACCCACTGCCTGACTGGAAAAGCCGTCAGCCAGGAAAACCACCGAATAGGATCCCGGAACCAGTCCGATAACCGAATACTGTCCGCTCCCGTTGGTCAACGTTGTGGCAACAAGAACGTTCTGGCTGTTGACCACCTGGACGGTGGCGCCTGATATGGCAGTCAGAGTTCCGGCATCGCGGACTGTTCCCTGAAGAGAACCGGCGTCTGGCTGCAGGAAGACATCCGTCGTGGTCGGACTCCCTGCCGTAACGGTCGAGGAGGCAATCGCAGTTCCGAAGTTCACTGCACTTGCCCTGACTTGATAGCTGCCCGGCGCAAGTCCTCCAAACGAGTACTGCCCGCTTCCGTTTGACGTTGTCAGGGCCAAAACAACCCCAGAAGAATTCAGAAGTTCAACATCCGCTCCAGCAATAGCCGCGGAATTGAGTGCATTCCGGATCGTGCCTGAAATTGAACCCGGATTTGCAATCAAACCAAAGTTGACGACGGCAGCCTGATTCGGCTCCGTTATGACTGTTTTGACCTGAGACTGATACCCCGCGGCGGCGACACCGACGTTGTAGGCACCCGGGGCCACGGAAGGAAAACTGTAATTTCCTGCACCATCTGTTACTGTCGTATCGATGATTACCCCAATGTTGTTGGTGAGGCTCACGATCGCGCCTGCAATGGCACCGCCGCTCGAAATATTTCCTGAAATCGAACTGGGCTGAGGAACTAGCGCAATGTTCGCTGTCTGGGTCGTACCGGAGACGGCCGTCAAATTTGCGGTACCCGTCACATAATTTGTCCTCACCGGCTGTACCGTGTAATTTCCCGGCACAAGGTTTGTAAAGGAATAATATCCCGTTCCATTCGTAACGATTGACGCTATCAAAGTCATACCCTGCAGCAAGTTGACCGTCGTTCCCGGAAGTACATGGCCGGACGCTGCATCCGAAATGGTCCCGTCGATTGCGGCTGCCTGCTGGGCAGTGACATTCACCGGGGCAGAGTTTGAATTGATTGCATTTCCGCTGAAACTGTCAAATCCAGAAGCCTGGACCCGGTCGAGCGTACGGGATCCTGAAGAAGTGAAGGCCCCCGATTCCGTAAACGTCAGGACAGCCGTCGCCCCAGGAGCGAGATTCCCGATGTTCCAGGTAAGGGTTTTGCTCGATGGCTGATACGATATCAACCCCTGTGAAACCGAATTCACCGTAAACGAATTGACGGTATCCAGTCCAATGATATTTTCTGCAATGATGGTTGTCGCCGAGGAAAGACCGGTGTTCTGGACCGTGATTGTCCCCGTCCATGTTGCTTGCTGGCCGATCAAGACGGAAGAAGGTCCTGTATTCAAGGTCTTCACCGCTCTAAGCCTTGCCCTGACATCCGCCTGATCAGGCGTCACTGGATCACTGATTGCACCTGAAAACGAAAATCCTTCCTCAACCCTGAGAGAATCTTTGTTATAGTTATTTGCATTTGCTGAAGTAAAATCGACAATCCTGATTTGAGATGATGAATCGATCCCAAGGAAAGAAAATACAACACTCGCCGGCAGGAACCAATCAATGAAAAAATCCGGATTACCGCCGAAGTTTGAATCGGCTGGTGTCACCCTCGCAAAGTCGAAATTTGTGATCGGCTGTGCATAGTTGGGATTACCGCCTCCCGTCCCCTCGGCAGGATCATTCCAAGAGTTTACGAGTTTCACAGTATTCCGTATCAGACTGACCCGGTTATTCAGACCGTCCACGTTGAAAAGCCAGTCATATGTCCCTGCCGTACCAGTCGTATTGATGAGCACCCCCCACGCGAAATTCCTGAAGCTCGTCAATGCATTGTTACGCGGATCGGCATTCAACCTGATCCTGAAATACACATTTTCTCCATCATATGCTACGTACGCTGCCGGAAACGTCGAATTGCCTACAATATCCGTAGACGCAGGACTTTCATCTCCTGTTACATCGAATAGCGGTGCCCCTCCTAGAAGTATAGGGGTAAATTGACCATTACTGGGAAATGGCACAATCATCCTCCTCCTTTTAAATGAATTTTTTTAGTTATAGTATTCTATTAAAAAGAGGACAAACTTGCCCCGGCCATGTGACTAAATAAAATAGAGAAACTCAGGTGAAAAGAGGTGAGGCGGATCGGAGGGGACAGGTACAGTGACCCGCACAGGCATACTGGCACCTTCCCCATTCCTTTCACGAATGTTACAGGGCACGGTCAGCGGGTCAGGCCCAAATCATTGACTGAGTTGCATAACGCAGTGGGATATATCTAGCTCCAGCACCCAGGAACAGATTTCTAAACCGTTTTGATAATATATTGGGATTTTTGAAAATATAATGAACTTTTGAAGAATTAGTGACCGGATTTGATAATATTCACCCATAAATCCCCCTGCCTCCTTAACAATAAAATCTGATTCAGCCGGTGAAGAAGACAAAATATACGATTTCTCATCCAAAACCAGTGATTACCCAAATGATTTTTCAAATAGCATGATTTAAAACAAAAGCTCTTTTCGCATACTTTGTTGCTTTACATGCAAGAAAATACCGGAAATTGGGTATTTTAGGGTTGTACGTCTGTCTTTGTTTAAGCTTGAGTTCGAAAAGAGTGCGTTGACAAGCTTCATCCCAACTACTGTCCTATGTACGAAAAAAAACAAACTTTTAGAAAACAGCCAGAACAAAAAACCAAGCCAGGATCAATGCTTGGTTTATAAGCAACACCATATGAAATCAAAAAACAACCAGAGGTGGATTTAGTTTATGTACCCGAGCCACCAAACCAGCCGGCCGTGTCTATAAAATCCTGCTCTCCTCCCCATCCTTCAACCTAACCTGAACATTCGAAAAAGACCCGCCGTCAATCGTTTTAGGTAAACGTGATACATCAAGGAGCTCTTCAAGCTTTATGCTCCTCTTCTCATTCGCCCCAAGCGTAATGACATAAGGACCATTCACATTCATCAAGGACTCCATCCTGGCTTCCTCTCCCGGAATGTAGGTATCGATGAACTCCACCTCCACCGTCGTCTCTTCACCACTGTGATTATGTAAATTCAGCTTGCATTCCCCGTTCAGCATTTCCTCTTCAGCCGCCCGTTCGAACACACATGATCCTTCGCCGTCATACGAAACGGCATAAATGCCCTGTGCAAATGTTTCCTGATACAGCCAAATAAGGACATAGGGCAGGAGTACAAAACTGAAAGAGACAATCAACACTCCCCGGACCCGATACTTCTTCAGTCCGATGACCAACAAAATCATCGCAGCGATAAACAAAACAGCCCCCGCGACCCCGAGCGGCACATAACCATTCCACGTCTCAATCGGCAGCCCCATGAACTCCGACCGCGTCATATATTCCTCATTATCCGGAAACGGAAAAAATAAAATCATCGGAATCGCCAGCAGCATGAAAGAAACCATCAGGGCGAACTTATTTTTCACCATCTTCCCCTCTCCTCTCTATTTCTCTATTTTTCTTGAATTCTTGATTACTTTAAACATGACACCCGCTATAATAAAGGCAGCGGCCGCCAGCAGAGGAATCACCACAAACAGGCCGATCAGATCCGTTTTATAATTCCAGGGTATGAAAGCATCCCATAGCGAAGCCGTCATCTTCCACAGAACAATAAAAATGAATATCACAAAAATAAAGTAAATGAATTTTTCCTTGAGAGCTCTCATTTTATTAATCCTTTCGTACGGATAATTTAACGCCTGCCATTAGTTTAGCATAATTTTCCTATTCGCTTTCATCATTTATGAATCGTTGAATCCAATCTTTCAAACCAACCCCCATTTGATATAATCATAGTATCAAAACTCCCGCAGAAAGGAGCACGGCCAACCTATGATCATCCGCCAAACCCAAGACTCCTTCATCATGATCAAACAACATGACCATGCCTTCCTGTCCGGTGAAATCGTAAAGAATTTCAACACAAGTCTCCTGAAATCAGACCAGCATTTTGAAGAAATGACGTATGCCGCGTATCAGCACGACCGCAGCTGGATCGGACTCGATGACACACCGATCTGGAACGACGGGGACGATATCCCTTATACTTTTTCAGACTATCCGTTACTGCCAAAAATGGCCTTCTACAGTATCGGCCTTGACGAAATCGAGAAGGTGAGCCCCTATGCCGCCCTTCTTTGCAGCATGCATTTCCACTCTTTTTTTACAATATCGAAAAAGCCTGACTGCATCGCCTTCATGAACGAGGAAAGCAAACGTCAGGGGAGGCTGAAGAAGCTCTTCCCAAGGCTCGATGAAGATCTGCTTCACCAGCATTTTCTGCTGCTTCAATTCTCAGATGACCTGTCATTGTATATGTGTCTGAATGAACCCGGCGTCACCAAAAAAGAAGAGCACCCATGGTTCAAAGATGGATTCAAAAATACGGAATTGTTCAATGAGGGAGGAGGGCGCCTAGACGGGGAGTGGCTAAACGACAAAGAAATCCGTGTCGGGACATTCCCCTTCAAAACCGATTTTTCGGTCACATTAAAGTTTAAGAACGTCTCAAAAACAGCCATCCAAGAAAAAGGAATCGCCGCTGCCTACGAAACGGCCGAAATGAAGGAAAAGTCCTTTCGTATACTCAAATAAATGCTTCCCTCATGAAAAAGCTCTCCTATTAAACAGGAGAGCTTTTTCAGGATAACGGCGGATTTCATGAAGGGCTTATCAATCCCGCACGCCTTCTTTATTTGTCCTTTTCAACTGAAAATATGAGTAAAATGGGCTCATCCACCGTAAATCCGTCATCTTTGATGTAGTTCACCCCCACATGAGGCTTGATTCCACGCATTTAAACTTACATATTATCAAAACTGGACAGTTTATTATCAAAAATCCAATTATATTATCAAAAACAGAAATATATTATCAAATCAGCCTATACGCTTTAATCAGTATATAAACCAAGCACCTACTTTACCGCAGAACCCCCGTCTCCACTCCCGACAAGCCTGACGATATCCCCAGTAACGCGCTCTCCCCCCTTGACCCGTTTCAACGAAGCCACAATCAGAAAACTCACAATCACCAAAAGCAGCCACGAGCTCACCTTCCCAAGATGGACAAGACTCCAGGCATCAGCCTGGTTCGGGTATTCCCATGCCCCGAAGAACGTGGCGATGTTCTCGGCGACCCAGATGAAAAATCCGATGAGTACGAACGACAGCGCAATCGGCATACGGTATTTCCTGCCGCCGACCTCGTACAGGACCCACGACTTCCAAAACACGATGATGACCAGGGCACACAGCCACCAGCGCATATCCATCCAGAAGTGGTGGGTGAAAAAGTTCAAGTAAATCGCCGCGGCAAGGGCCACAACCGTCCAGAACGGCGGCCACTTCACAAGCTCCACCTTCAGCCGCCTCCACGCCTGGCAGAGATAGCTTGCCACGCTTGCATACATGAATCCGCTATACAATGGCACCCCGAAAATCTTGGAATACCCGTCCTCAGGATAGGCCCACGACCCCATATGTACCTTGAACAGTTCAAGTGCAAGGCCGATCAGGTGAAACAGCGTGATGACCATCAGTTCATCACGTGTCTCAAGCCCCGACCGCAGCATCCCCCACTGCATCACGAGGCAGATGATCAGAAGCCAGTCATACCGCGGCAGGAATGGCAGCGGAATCACCTGCGTCAGTGCAAGCGACGCAAAAATGACGATAGGAAACAAACAGGACAGCGCCTGCTCCCAGCCAAACCGGACGAGTTGTTTGAATGCTCTCATGATTTTTGCCTCCTTGTTTTTTTAAACGGAGGAGCAGCCGTAAGCTTACTCCTCCGTTCCCCCATCTTCCCTGTATTCCAAGAGATCCCCCGGCTGGCAGTCCAGTGCCTTGCAGATCGCTTCCAATGTCGATAACCGGACCGCTTTTGCCTTGCCGTTTTTTAAGATCGACAGATTCGCCATCGTGATCCCGACCCGTTCCGAGAGTTCGGTCACGCTCATTTTCCGTTTCGCAAGCATTACGTCTATATTGATAATAATCGCCATGTCATTCACCTCAGACCGTTAAATCATTTTCTGATTTTATTTCAATGGCATTCTTCAGCAGCTTCTTCAGGACGGCCGCAAATACCGCAATGACCATGCATCCGAAGACGATGACCAGACCGATCAGGATGATGCCCGGCGCGTCATCCTTCTCCGCCATCAAATAGATGAGCGGCATGAACAGCGAATAAAAGGCGCCGATCGTGACCGCGCAGTTTCTGATCACCTTCAACGACCCTACCGATAAATCCGAAAATGCTTCATCCCTGTCGATATATCCGAGAAGCTTGAACGTCTGGTACAACGCCGCGAAAAACACAACCGCGGTGATATACAACCCGATCAAAAAGGGATATTGTAAATAATCCAGCGTAGGATTCAGTTCTGCGAAAAATCCGGCGATCTCCGGCAGTACAAACAGGCACAAGGCAAGTACCGGGAGTCCCATAAAGAATAAAACGACCTTCAAAAACAGCGTTTCCCGTTTCATAAAAAAACACCTCACTCATTTATCTCATATTGAATCTAACATATTATTTATTGATTTACAATAAATAATTATTGATTACTTTAATCCAATTAGTTTTCAGGTATAATTTCTATAAAACAAAAAAGCATCTCCCTCTGCGGAAATGCTTAATCAATAATTGATTCAATTTTGCGGAACCCTTTTAAGGGCGATAGCCCAATTCAGAGTGAATATCCCTCTCCGTCATCTCCAAGGCATCCTCATACGTCCTGATCCCGGCCGAAGCCCAGAGATGATACAGCCTCTTCAAGTCATTCCTGTTATACACCTGTCCAGCATATTCACTGTAAAAATAAACAAGAAGGACATTCACCACCTCCACCGGAAGCAGGTTCATGCTTTTTATCGATTCGATCGAGATCTTTTCAAGACCCCGCAGATTACTGTTTAAAATGGTTTGCGTCATTTGGAAAGGGTCCGCGCTGTAGATCAAATTCTTTTCTTCTTCGCTTAAATTTTTCAAATTCATTTGAAAACCTCCTTTCCAAAGCTTGTTCCAATTATAATGGTAAAAGAAGGTACTTACAAGGTCAAATATGCTTCTTTTATAAAAACTTAATATACCATCCATTTACCCTTGATTTCTGCTGTATTGAAGCAGGTGGATGGCATTCCTCATCAAGCCCTCAATCTTTCCTCTTCAACCGCAGCCTCAGGCTTATCTTCCTTCGGTTTCTCCAATTTATACAAGAGCACGCCGCCGATCAAAAGGGCGATCCCTGTGAGCTTCTGCCAGGAAAGGGAACTTGCCTCGAAACCGAACCATCCGCCTGTGTTGATGACGAATGCAATCACAATCTGCGAGATGAGTGCGATCGAAATCGCATACGCAGGGCCGATCAGGGTGACGCCCCTCATCAGGAAGAAGACGATCCCGACACCGAACACCCCGCTGAATAAATAAATGGGATTCACATCCCCGAACTCAAACAGGCTCCGCTGCTCCACTCCGTAAAAAACGGGCAGAGAACAGACAAGGCCGAGTCCCAGCACGAGTGTCGTCGTTGCCCACGGTCCCGTTTTTTCACTGACCCGTGCATTGAATACATTTTGCAGGCTGATCAAGATGCCCGCGATCACCGCTAAACCTGCACCAAACATTGCAGCACCTCCTTACTCATAGATGTTTCCTTTTGCCAGGATACTGAGTTTTTTCAAGTCTTTTATTTTAATCGAGCCATTCTCACGCCCGATGATATCGTCCGCAGCCATCTTCTTTAACACCCGGTTCAGATGACGGTAGCTGGTCCCGATCCATTCGGCCAGTTCTGTCAGATTGGCTGTCTTCATCTCTCCGTGAAACACGGTTCCTTCCCCGACTGCGGAAATCGACAAGAGATAGCTCGCCAGCCTCACTTCGACCGGATACAGCATATGCATGCTCGTTGCGTGCATTTCCGTGTAAAACTTATGCGCCATCGTGTCGAAGAGGAACCGGATGACAGCAGGATGCTCCCCTTCGAGCCGAGCCAAATCCTTGAAGGGGAGGGCGAGGAACTCCCCGTCCGTCACGGCTTCGACTGAGTTGATGACCGCGCTTCCCCGTGAATATTCCACATCCCCGATCAATGCCGGGGGACGTTTGAACCGGTTGATGAGCAGCTTCCCTTCCGGTGTGTGGGTGAAGATCTTGATTTTCCCTTTCATCAGGAAATAAAGCTCGTCAAGCTGATCCCCTGTCGAAAACAGGACGTCCCCTTTTTCAAAAGAGTAGACGTGCAGATGCTTCCTGAAACCTGCAGGAAACAATTCCCCGAGTTCCGTTCCTTTTATATAATCGTCGATTTGTACGTTTTGTACTTCTTTCACAATCATTTACTCCTTCTTTTACAATTGGAAAAAGACCACCCCGAGAAGCATCATGATGAGTCCGATTCCCTGCCTTCGCGTCACGGGTACTTTCCGTTCCCCGAACCAGCCCCGCGATTCGATGACGAAGGCCGTCCCGATCTGTGCCACAAGAAGGATGGCTATGGCGGGTGCCGGATCGATCATATGGATCGCCGTCAGTTCGGAAAACACAACGACGACGCCGAACGAACCGCCGATCAAATAAAGGAACGGCACCTGCCTGAAACTTTTCCCTTTTCCATCTCTTACGTTTATATAAATCAGCATGGCGATTGTAAAGGCAGCGAGATGGACGATGGACGTCGTATGCCACCCGCCGATCGCGTCGCTCATCCTTGCATTGAAAATGCCCTGCATGGTGATGCACAGACCCCCAAGCAGCGCAAAAAGTGCACCTCTCATCTTACATCCTCCTATTCTGAACTATATTAAATAGGAGAATCACATTTCACAAAAGGACATATGTCCTAAGCATACCCATTCCTGCATCATAGTAAAAGGCCCGTCCCTCGCTGCGGTAAAGCATCACCGCGGCGAGGGACGGGCCTTCAAACGTTTTTATATTTTTTTATCCACTTCGGACGTATCCACATTCTCACCGAACCAGTCCGTCAATTTGGCCTTCGCCTTTGCCTTCACTTCGTCATCGATATACATCGCGACCTGCAGCAAAGCGACGCCGAGCGCACCGAGGTCATCCGTAAACCCGACACCGACCGCCATGTCCGGGATCAAATCCGTCGGAAGGATAAAATAGCCGAGGGCACCGATGATCACCATCTTCGCCTTCTTCGGCACATCCGGCTTCTGCAGCACAAAATAAAGAAGAAGCGCGGTATAAACGACCGAGTGACCTGCTTTCAATCCAAACTTTTTTAACTTTCCCCAAAACTTCTCTTCTGAAAAGTGTTTCTCCGTATCGTTCATTTCCCTTCCACCTCCAATATGAAAACACATCTGCTGCTTCCTATTGTAGAAGCTTTGCCGTGATTAGACAAATTTTATAGCATTTGGAGGGGCATCAATTTACCTCCGACCGGGAACGGGGAACTGCCATTAATGTTGATGATCGTGGGTTGCCCCACACATCAGCGAATCCTCATGAGGGTGATCCTCATTTTCCATCTGGATGGTCACGTGACCGATCCCCTTATGCACAAGTTTGTGCTCAATCGTACGCAGAAGCCGCTGGCATTCACCGATCGTCAGCCTCCCGTCGACAACCGCATGACAGGAAAGGGCGTTCTGGCCGCTCGTAATGCTCCAGACGTGAAGGTCATGGATGCGTTCGATCCCTTCCACGCTTTCTACCGTCTTGATGACTTCATCAAGATCCACATTCTTAGGTGTCCCTTCCATCAATACGTGGACTGCATCCTTCGTGACCCTCCAGCCGCTGATCAACACGAGTACGGCCACAATCACGCTCGCAAGCGGATCGGCCCATCCCCAGTCAAAGAACATGATCAGCAGTGCTGCAATGATCGCCCCGACAGACCCGAGCAGATCACCCAGTACGTGAAGGAATGCCGCCCTTAAATTCAGATTCTCTTCTGTATCGCCGCGCATGAGCATCCAGGCAACTACGATGTTGACGATCAAGCCGATGACAGCTATGATCAGCATCCCGGTCGACGCCACTTCCGGCGGTTCCATGAAGCGGTGATATGCCTCATAAAAAATATAAATCGAGATAAGAACAAGCGTCACCCCGTTAAAAACGGCGGCCAGGATTTCAAACCGTTTGTACCCGTATGTCTTGCTGTAATCCGCTACTTTCTCGCCGAGTGTAAAGGCAAGCAGCCCGATCCCGAGCGACACCGAATCGCTCAGCATATGCCCCGCATCGGACAATAGCGCCAGGCTGTTTGTCAGAAACCCGCCGGCGGCTTCCACAACCATATAGCCGGTAATGATGATAAAACTGATCCATAATGCCTTCTTATTCGCTCCATGTGTGTGGTCATGTCCATGATCGTGTCCCATTCCATTTCCTCCTGTCCTTCCTATTCTTCCAACTTACTAAACGTATAGTATCCGTTTCATATATAATATATATGAACATGTAATCATATATACACATTATAAAATCATACCAACCCATTGTCAAACAATACAAAAAAAGGTCCGTCTCTCGCTGCAGTAACGCATCACCGCAGCGAGGGACGGGCCTTCAAGCTTGCATCCTTACCCTATATCAAATAGAATCCCATCTGCCTTTTCGCCATATATTCTACCTTCCCGTCCAGAAGCGCCACCGGCTCCTCCAGATAGATCGGCACCTCCTGCCCCCATTCAGGCACGAACTGACGGATATTGAATTCCATCGCATAGCATGTATTCGCGGTCAGCGGCAGGTCACCCTTTACCGGCACATCCCCCTGCTGATCATAGAGTCCGATGAGCGCCCCCGCTTCGTGGCAGTGCGGACCGACGGGATGACAATAGATCATCGCGTCGATCTGTTCCTTATTTGCAGCCGCCATCGCCGAACGGAATACTTCATTCCCCGTTTTCCCTTCCTTCATGTGGAGGCTCAGGATATCTTCCATCCGAAGGGCCGTGAAGAACGCAGACTGTAGCCCTTCCGGTGCCTCCGTTTCCCCCGGTTTCAGCACATAGGCAAGCTGCTGCGTATCGGTGGCCAGTCCCAGGTAAAGGATCCCGAAATCCAAATGGACGATATCGCCATGGCGGATGATCTCCCCCTCGATCCGGTCCATCTCGGATCCCTTCCGCTGCAAGTCGACAGTCGGGTAAAAAGAAGTCTGGAGCCCGAGATCCAGCACCCGCTGGCGGATCCAGTCCACCACATCCTCCGTCGTCGTGATCCCAGGATGGATGACCCTTGCAGACAATGCCTCCTCCGCAATCCCTCTCGCCAGTTCAGCAATCGCAGGATACGCCATCATTTCCTTACCGCTCCTCACCGACAGCCAGTCGACGATAAGAGGCTGCGCACTCACAAACCGGTCTCTGTATTCACTCAAGACCATCTGCAGATGTTCATAGTGGGTATGACTCAGTCCGTCCCCGGCAGCAAAGGAGTGCGACACATTCAACCCGATTCTTTCCGGTTCGCACATCTCCACCGTGTTCTTCAGGCATTCCCACTGATCCCCTTCCGCCCTGTTCCAGATCCTTTCATAAAAAGGCTCAAAGCTGGGATTCGGGTGGATCGCGCCTCGCTTCAACTGGCCGGCCTCATCCAGCCAGAAGACCAATATCGTCAGTCTCCTCGAGCTGTCGATCGCAGCAGGATACAGCGTCTTCAGGAGCGGATCTTCATGATACTCCCGTCCGGTCACAATCCACATATCAAGCTCATGCTTCTTCATCAAAGCCGGCAAGAGTGTATTCAAGCGGTGGAACAGCCAGCGGTTCCCGACTTCCTCCCTCTTCTTCAGCGGCATAATCAAAGACAGCGATTCATTCTTCATGGTCCATCTCCTCCACGTATCTCTCTTTCTATTATCCTTCGACAAAGTCCGGACATTTCCTTTTAAAAGAAAACTTCCCCATGGTCCGGTCCGTCTAATCGTATGGAGGAAAATAAACCTTTATCCCGAACAAAGACATATGGGGGAATCCAAATGAAAAAGTTCATCAAACCATTTTTAGCGCTGGAATGGATCACGATCTTGGGAGCCTCGTCCGCTTCCTATATCAAGTGGGATTTTCCGCTGGCAGTCTGCATAGGTATTGTAGTACTGGCCGCCTTTCTGACCCTGTTTTTCTCGAAACTGTATGAAATGAAAGAAGAAGATATGCAAGATGGAAAGTAGCGCTTCCTGAAATGGAGGTTGATAAAATGGACATGATCATTGATCTGCTCCTTGGGGTGGGGGTCGTCTTCTTACTATTGATATCGTTTTTGATTTTTACTATTTTGAATAACAAGAAATAAGGCTTTGAAAAAACAATAAAACTACAAGCTTCAGATCCCCAATTTATGTGTAGTCCATTTATGCCGCTCATGATTTCCGTGCAAGACTTCGCTTTCCGCGGGCGGTTGGTGAGCCTCCTCGGCTTCGCCTGCGGGGTCTCACCTAACACGCTTTTCCCGCAGGAGTCTTCGTCTTGCACTCCAATCAACCGCTGGAACAAGCTGGATATTGAGCTCACAGTAAAAAAAAACCAAAAAATCCCAAACCTATTTGACCTTAAAATGCAAATAAGTTTGGGTTTCCCTTAGACTGAGTCATTCTTGTCAACCTCATATCTTTATCTTTTTTCAAAAGCCAATTTTAATCCGAATCCGATGAGGACGGCGCCTGTCGCTCTTTCCATCCAGCTCTGTACGCTCGGCGTCATGAGCCAGCTGCGCAGGTAGTTGATGAAGAAGACGTAGACAAAGAACCAGCCGATCGAAAGCAGGCTGTAGACCACTCCCATCAGCACAAGCTGCCCGGCTGCCTGGGATTGTCCGGTTACAAACTGGGGCAGGAATGTCAGGAAGAAGACGGCCACTTTCGGATTGAATACATTGGTAAACAGCCCTTGCTTGAACGCAGACCGTTTCACCGCAGGCATCGTGTCTTCCATTTCAGCAGCTGTCTCTTTCTTCTTCACAAAAGAACTCACACCAAGATAGATCAGATAGACGGCCCCGACATACTTGACGACTTCAAAGGCAGCCGCCGACTTCATCAGGATGGCGGATAATCCGAACGCGGCCGCAACCGTATGAACTAGGCAGCCAGACGCGATCCCGAGGGCCATCTTGAAGCCATCGCCCTTTCCGTCGGAAATCGTCCGTTTCGTCAGCAGGGCCGTATCGATCCCCGGACTCATCACGACAAACAATGAAAGCAAGAGAAACGTAAGAAAATCATTCATGACATCTCATACCCCCTGATAAAAAAGTACATTTATTTTAACACGGCCGGAACGTTGGTGATAATAAATTTTTAAAAAATTCAAATAAAAAAGCACCTCCCCAGGTGCATGTCACGCACGAAGGGAAAGGTGCTTCTCATCATTTACTTATTTCGCATTCTCATCCGGCTGATGGACCCCGAAAATATTCCCTTCCGGATCGGTGTAATAACCCTGCCAGGCCATGCCGGGAAGCGCATGTTTAGGAAGGGCCACCTTACCGCCGAGCTCAAGGATCTTCTTCTCTGCTGCATCATAATCCTCTACACCCATCGTACAGGAATACCCGTTCAGAGGCTGATTTGCCTCAGGGCGCGGTCCCTGACGTTTCATGATTGCTCCATTGATTCCGGGCACACTCTCATCACCCGTCACCGCCCCGAAATAAGGCATCCCCGCATATTCACTCCAGTCCTCGAACTTCCAGCCGAAGACCTCTCCGTAAAATTCCTTCCCTTTTTCCACATCTTCTACATGAATTTCAAAATGCACCATCCGTCCCATTGTTTCCCCTCCGTCAATCAATAATTTCATAATTCTGATAAATCAGTTTGCCTCTTTATAGTAAACGATTTTGTACATGCTGTACAATGGTAGATTGGAAGCTTTTCCTAGAATGGAATCCCTCCTGACAACCTTGTTGTCTACCTGTAGATAGAGACCAACTTTCATAATCCTGAATCTTTTCACTCCCATCAAACGTATCTATAGTAGCTGTAAAATATACAGAGTGAGGTGTTGACCATGTTTTTCAGGATCTTTCATAAATCTAACTGTTTCACAAAAATCGCGCTATTTACTGTTACTGTACTTCTGCTCCTTGGCGGGGTATCTTTACTCCTGCTTTAGGTGTACAGCCGCTGAATCGGGATTTTCAAGAAATTATGTACTATCAAGGAGGAAAACTGAATATGGTGACTTTACAAAAGATGAACACAGATGAATTCCAGAGATATCTGGATACTGCAGTCGCTGACTATGCGAAGGAAAAAGTCTCGGCGGGAAACTGGGAGGAAGAAGAATCCCTGCAAAAAGCGAAAGATGAATTCAGTAATCTTCTCCCGGATGGCGAGAATTCCGAAAACAACTACTTATTCACGATATTGAACGAAAAAAATGAAGGGGCAGGAATCATATGGCTTGCCAGACAATCCCCTGAGAAAGGCTTTATCTATGATATCCGGATCAAAGATGAGTACCAGGGAAAAGGCTATGGCAAAAAAACCATGCAGGCAATTGAAGAAAAAGCGAAACAACTCGGGATGAACAAAATCGGCCTGCACGTATTCGGACATAACAAGATTGCCCGGGGCTTATATGAAAAGATCGGATACAAGACCACCAACGTGGTGATGGAGAAGGAAATCCTCTGACCCCTGTCTAAAAAAAGAACCTTTGCCTTCCAACCCGGCAAAGGTTCTTTCCGTTTTAACGGTCGAGTCTCACCAGATCCGCATACGTTTCCCGTTCGATCACTACGCGCGACTCCCCGTCTTTCACAAACACAACAGCCGGACGCGGGATCCGGTTATAGTTGTTAGCCATCGAATATCCGTAGGCACCGGTACTAAACACAGCCAGGGTGTCGCCGAAGTTCACCGGCGGAAGCTTCAGATCCCAGATGAGCATGTCACCTGACTCACAGCACTTCCCGGCAATGCTGACAAGCTCCGTGCATTCCTCATTCGGTCGGTTCGCCAGCACCGCATGATATTTCGCCCCGTAAAGAGCCGGACGAAGATTATCGGTCATCCCACCGTCGACAGACACATACGTGCGCACGTCAGGAATGATTTTCTTGGATCCGACCTTATAGAGCGTCGTTCCTGCCTCGGCGACGATGCTGCGTCCCGGCTCCACCCATACTTCCGGCAGCGGATACCCGTTCTCTCCGAAGCTTTCCTTCACGCAGTCCGTGATCGCTTTTACATATTCGGAAATTGGAAGCGGCTTGTCTTCTTCCGTATAACGCACCCCGAAACCGCCCCCGATGTTCAGGACCGGCAGTGTGACGTCGCACTCGAGCCTCACACTTTGAAGGAAATCGGACAGCACGGTGATCGCCTGCTGGAATCCGTCAAGTTCAAATATCTGCGACCCGATATGCGAGTGGATCCCGAGCACATTGTAATGCGGCTTGCAAAGGGCGATCTGCATTGCGCGGTCGGCCTGTCCGGTCGAAATGCCAAAGCCGAACTTCGAATCGTCCTGCCCCGTCATGATGTAGTCATGTGTATGGGCCTCGACTCCCGGCGTCACGCGGAGCAGGATATTCACCTGCTGCTCCCGCTCTTTCGCCAGCTCATGCAGAAGCTCAAGCTCAAGGAAGCTGTCGACCACAAAGCAGCCGATCCCTGCTTCAAGCGCCATCACGAGTTCTTCCTCAGATTTATTGTTGCCGTGAAAATGAATCCGTCCAGCCGGGAATCCCGCTTCGAGAGCCGTATACAGTTCCCCGCCGGACACGACATCCAGCGACAGATTCTCCTCTTCCGCAAGGCGTACCATTTCCTTGCACATAAATGCCTTGCTCGCATACGCCACCTGGAACTCAAGCCCGCTCTCGATGAACGACTCGCGGAACGCGCGTGCATTGCGGCGGATCATGTCCTCATCATAGACCATCAGCGGAGTGCCGTACGCTGCCGTCAGCTCGCCTGTGCTCACCCCTCCGATCTCCAATTGTCCCTGTACATTCGTTGTCATTGCTGTCATCTTGAATCTCCTCCTGAAACCCCTCCGAAAAAAACTACACAAAAAAACCGTATGAAGCGATGCTCATACGGTTTCCTGATCAAAACGAAGAACGTTCTGAAGAATTCTGTATTAACATCTCTTCAATAGTTCTCCACAACGTGACCATTGTGACAGTCTGACACTTGTTCAATGCCAGCCCAACAGGAAACCGATTGGCTGTTTCCCGTTTCGGCGATCTGCCTTTCACTTTCCGTCCCGGGATCCATCATCCTCAGGAAAGCTACTCCTCATTCTCGCGCCTCTATTATCAGAGAGTAAGTTTATTAGTTTGTACAGCAACTATACCACCGGTGCTGAAAAATTGTCAATCTATTTCCCCTATTCGGGCCGCGGGCCGTTTTCTTTTGGGGATCGAGAAGAAAGTTGTCCTTTTTTATAAAAATATTGCCTTCTTACATATAAAGTGTTCCATTTATTATCCTAACCTTATCCTTTTACCGGGCTATACTCTGCCCTACATTGGAATTAGGCCTCTCAGATAGATTATTCTGCCCTACAGAGGGATTTTTGTACCTTTCAAGTACATAATTCTACCCTTCATCGGATTATTGTACCTTATAAAAAAATAATTGTGCACTTCTTGTCGAATTTCCTCTATTCGGAAGCAGAGGGGTATTTTCTTTTATGATTGAGAAGAACGTAATGCCTTTCTATTAAAAATAATGCCTTTTCACTTATTTATTAAGCCCTTCATCATTATAACCGCTTCTTTATTCTGTCAATTTCCTGCCTCATACCGGAATTGTGCCTCTCAAATAACTTATTCTACCCTTCAAATATTATTTGTACCTTTCAAAAACATAATTCTACCCCTCATTTCATCATTGCACCTTATAAAAAAACAATTGCGCCCTGCGAATTTCCTATACTAACGAAAGCTTTCCCATGATTCAATCATCCAGAATGGGGTAAACTATCCTCGTTGCTTATTTTATAAAAGCATCCGCTACAAGGGAGAAGAACCCATAACATCCATTCACGACACCAAACTGCATTTTTTGCAAAATAAACGATCTTCTTCCTTGACTTTTTCACCTGCATATATAATAATGAATATCGAATTAGAATTATTATAAAGTATTAATAATTCTCAATCACATCACTACAATCATTTAGGAGGAATTTACACTATGTCTTTAATCGGAACAGAAGTAAAACCATTCAAAGCAGAAGCATTCAAAGATGGTGAATTCATCACTGTCACTGACGAAAGCCTGAAAGGTCAATGGAGCATTTTCTGCTTCTACCCTGCAGACTTCACATTTGTATGCCCTACAGAACTTGAAGACCTTCAAAATAACTACGAGGCTCTTAAAGCCCTTGGCGTAGAAGTATATTCCGTTTCTACAGATACACATTTCACACACAAAGGCTGGCATGACAGCTCTGAAAAAATCGGTAAAATCAAATACGCGATGATCGGGGATCCATCTCAAACAGTATCCCGCAACTTCGAAGTATTGAACGAAGAAGACGGTCTTGCTGACCGCGGAACATTCATCATCGATCCTGATGGTGTCATCCAAACAGTTGAAATCAATGCTGGCGGCATCGGCCGTGATGCAGATATCCTAATCAGCAAAATCAAGGCGGCACAATACGTGCGCAACAACCCAGGCGAAGTTTGCCCGGCTAAATGGCAGGAAGGTTCTGAAACACTTAAGCCAAGCCTTGACCTAGTTGGTAAATTATAAGGAGTGCAGTAAATCATGCTCGAAGCAGATATTAAAGCACAATTGGAACAGTACCTCCAGATGCTTGAGGGCGACATCGTCCTGAAAGTCTCTGCAGGTGATGATGTCACATCTAAGGACACGGTGGCTCTCGTTGAAGAGATTGCTTCCATGTCCCCCAGGATCACTGTCGAAAAAGCTGATCTTCCAAGAACACCAAGCTTCAGCGTGAATCGTGCCGGAGAGGAGGATACCGGGGTCCATTTCGCCGGTATCCCGCTCGGACATGAGTTCACTTCACTGGTGCTTGCCCTTCTTCAAGTCAGCGGCAGACCCCCGAAAGTTGACCAGAGTGTCATCGATCAGATCAAGAGCATCAAAGGCGAACATCACTTCGAAACGTATGTCAGCTTGAGCTGCCATAACTGCCCTGACGTTGTACAGGCCCTCAACATCATGAGTGTGCTCAACCCGAACATCACTCATACGATGATTGACGGTGCTGCGTACAAGGAAGAGGTAGAATACAAGAACATCATGGCCGTTCCATCCGTCTACCTGAACGCTGAATTCTTCAGCGGCGGACGCACGACCATTGAAGAGATCCTTGCGAAAATCGTTGAAGGCCCTGATGCCAGCGAGCTATCTGACAAGGAACCATACGACGTCCTTGTTGTCGGCGGCGGACCTGCCGGATCCAGTGCAGCGATCTATGCAGCACGTAAAGGAATCCGCACAGGGATCGTAGCTGAACGCTTCGGCGGCCAGGTGCTTGATACGATGAGCATCGAGAACTTCATCAGCGTCAAGCAGACGGAAGGACCGAAGCTTGTCGCAAGCCTTGAAGAACACGTGAAGGACTACGGCATCGATGTCATGAACCTTCAGCGTGCCAAGCGCCTTGAAAAGAAAGACATGATCGAGCTTGAACTTGAAAACGGCGCAGTCCTTAAGAGTAAAAGCCTGATCATCTCGACAGGTGCCCGCTGGAGAAATATCGGCGTCCCTGGCGAACAGGAATTCAAGAACAAAGGTGTGGCCTACTGCCCTCACTGTGACGGTCCATTATTCGAAGGCAAAGACGTAGCGGTCATCGGCGGCGGTAACTCCGGTGTCGAAGCAGCAATCGACCTTGCCGGAATCGTCAACCACGTAACGGTTCTCGAGTTCAACTCGGAACTGAAAGCGGACGACGTCCTGCAAAAACGTCTTCACAGCCTTCCGAACGTGACAGTCATCACGAACGCACAGACTCAGGAGATCACCGGAGCCGACAAGGTGAACGGAATCACTTACACCGATCGTGATACACATGAGGAACACCACATCGAACTGCAAGGTGTCTTCGTCCAGATCGGTCTTGTACCAAATACAGACTGGCTCGACGAAACCATCGAACGTACACGCTTCGGTGAAATCGTCGTTGACAAGCACGGCTCTACAAGTCTTCCAGGCGTATTCGCTGCCGGAGACTGCACAGACAGTGCCTACAACCAGATCATCATCTCAATGGGATCAGGAGCGACCGCTGCACTGGGCGCGTTCGACTACCTTATCCGTAATTGATAGCAAAAGCCGCATCCTGTTTGATTGCAGGATGCGGCTTTTTTGGGTCCGGGCCGTGGTTTTCCGGCTGGGCTCGGTAGTCGCGGGGACAGGTTACCCGACCCATTTTTCAAGCAACTATTTATTCCGCCTTCTATACAAATCCATCGTCTTAAACCCTTCAGCGAGGACCGTCTCCATTTCCTTCAGGCGTTTTTCCTGCGTTTCTATCCGTTTCGCACTGTAAACATAGCGCGCCCAATCCTTTCGATACCCGGGCGTCAACCCTGCATATAAAGCCGCTATCTCTTCATTACCGCCCAAATATGTTTCAATATCTTCAATATGAGCGATATAATCATCCACAGACTGGCTCTTTTTCGCACTCTCAGACTTCTTCGCTTTCTTAGGCGCCGCCTTCATGCCCACAACAGTGAACACATCATTCAGGCTGATCATCCTCGAGAATTTGAGGCTGCTTCCGTGAACATATCCATCTTCATCATAGTGATTTTCATTATAGATGCTGTCCCGCTCTATGTACGCATCGTATTTCGGGTTGTTCTTTTTAGGATAAGCAAAGTACAGATAGCCGTTATCCTTCACCAATCCCTTTTCCACCACTTCCTTCAAACGAGACGCAAACTCTTTTAGATCGAATACAAAAATAAACACGAGATCATATTGGTCTTTTTCAATGCCTGCATCAAAGTCCACCCCGCTGAAGTCATCGATATCCTCCGGAAGGTTGAGAATGAGCTTATCAGGGTATTTGTCAAAATTCAATTTTTCAGTAACCGGTTTGGTTGAGTTCATAACAAGGCTCCTTTTTCTAAAATTCATGCCAGCCCCCTTGGGTCAAGGGACCTGTCCCCGCGGCTCACTCTGGCCGCCTAAGCGAAGACAGGGCTTGCACACCCCTCTATTCCCATTTAAACACCCAGCTCGCAATCATGAACCCGCCGACGAGCCATGCACCCAGGATGAGCGTCTCGGTACCGAGCGCCATGATCGATGTACCGAGGTTCATCGTCTCACGGAGTGCTGAAGCGAGATGGGCAATCGGCAGGATCTTCACGATTGGCTGAATGAAATCCGGCATGTTGTTGATCGGGAAAAACACACCTCCGAGGAACAAAAGCGGAAACGACACAAAACCTGCGATTGGCCCCGCACTTTCAGGATTCTTCGCCATCCCGGCGATGATGAAGCCCAGCGCCATGAACGCAAGCGTCCCGAGCACGATGAAGAAAATCAGCGCCAGCCACGAGCCTGCAACATTGATGTCAAAGATAAGATTCGCGATGAGGACGACAAGCAGTGCCTGTGTCCCGTTCAGAAAAAGGCGCGCCGTGATCTGGGCTGCGATGAACGTTGATGCCTTCAGTCTCGTCCCCTGCATCCGGCGCAGGATCCCGCGCTCGCGCCACGCCGAAATCTGTCCGGCGACACCGTTCATATTGTTGCTCATGATCATCATTGCGACGATCCCAGGAACGAGGAAATCGATATAGCGGATATTCAGCGCCTCGATTCCCACCTTCTCGACTGTCACCAGCGGCTCGTAACCTGCAAGTTCCTTGCTGTACTGATCGATGACCCCGTTCACCACCGTAAGGCCGAGCTCGGCGGTGGTCAGGTTCTTCTCATTATAATAAACAGGTACGGAAAAGGCTCCATCCCGGGCTTCGATGCTGTCCCCGTAGCCTTTCGGGATCTCGATCAGAAGCTGGATATCACCGTTCTCGACGGCTTGCTTCCCTTCTTTTACCGAACTGTACTCGGAGGTTTCAATCCCCTCATTTTCATCAAAAAGAGCAATCAAATCCTTCGATTGTCCGGTATCATCCTTGTCCACGATCCCTGCGGTGAGCGACATCGTATTCCCTCCGCCTACGAACGAACCGAGCGCGAGCATCAGGATGACCGGGAAAAGAAGAGTAAAGAAGAGGACCTGTTTGTTCCGTGCAAAAATCCGCAATTGTGCCAGTGTCAGCTGCCAATAAGCTCTCATGATTCCCGCAGCCTCCTTCCTGTCATATGGATGAAGACATCCTCGAGAGTCGCCTGCCGGGTCTGCAGATCCCTGATTTCAAATCCGTGTGCCGCCGACACTTCAATGAGCGACGTCAGCGCAAGCTGCAAATCATCTGTATACAGCTGTACGAATGTATCCTTGACCGCCGCTTCTTTCACGCCGTCCATTTTCCCGAACCACGCCTGTTCAGGAGGATCATTCAGATAAAACTCGACCGTACTCGACGACTGGAGCGTCTTCACCAGATTTGAAGGCGTATCGAGCGCAATCAGCTCCCCCTGATCCATGATGCCGATCCGGTCGCAGAGCACATGGGCTTCATCCATATAATGCGTCGACAGAAGCACCGTCTTCCCGCGCTCCTTCAAGCGAAGCACGATATCCCACAGCGTCCGCCGCGCCTGTGGATCCAGTCCGGTCGTCGGCTCATCAAGGAACACAATCGCCGGATCATGTATCAACGCAAGCGCAATCGCCAGCCGCTGCTTTTGACCGCCTGACAACCCCTTGATCCTGTCCCGCCGCTTCTCGGTCAGGAGCATGTCTTCGATCAAACCGTCTATATCCACGTGACTCGGATAAAAACTCGCATACAAATGAAGGATCTCCTCCACCTTCAGCAGCTCGAATAATGAGGTCGATTGGAGCTGGACCCCGATCACTTCCTTCACCTTATTCACTTCTTTCCGGACATCATGACCGGACAGGCTTGCCGTCCCTTCATCCGGCTTCCGGAGGCCGACCAGCATCTCGATCGTCGTCGTCTTCCCGGCCCCGTTCGGACCAAGCAGGCCGAAGATCTCTCCCTTTTCGACTTGGAACACGACCCCGTTCACAGCCGTGAATGTCCCGTACCGCTTGACTAGATTCTTTACATCAACCATTACTTCTTCAGGCATAATGAACCTCCTTTTCTAAAAAACATACCGCCCCGTATTGATTGAGCAGTCTAAGATTGTCTATACACGATGATGATCTGCACGCCAATTCTGCACAGCCTTCTTAATGTCTTTTGGTGATAAATCCTCATCCAGCGTCCGTGCCGCCAGCCCCGGAAACTCTTCATCCGGTGCGAAACGAAGTGCAATCACCTGCTTTACTGACAGACGGCGATCCAGGTCCCTCCCCGTCAAACGGTAGTGACGAAAATTTTCTTCGGTCCTGATGATCCGGTCCTGCAGCTGCAGGGCATATAATCTCAGTTTTGCCATGATCAATAGAAATGTAACCGCCGCAAACAGCACAATGAAACTGAGCAGTGTTTCTTCGGCAACGTTTTTCACAAAAAAGATGATCGACAAAATGAATGTCGCAAGCGACAACAGGGATATCCCGTAGTGATACACCGGATCGATCTTACTGTGATTTTCATAGTTTTGCTGCTTCATATGTACCTCCTGAAACGTGATAGTTTCATTATATACCAGTTGGTGGGCCATTGGAGAAATGTGACAAAAAAAGAACGCGCTGGTTGGGTCGAAATCATGTGGTGAAGCGGCCGTTATAGGTCTTTTTTTTATGGAATATGAGCTGGTCATGAGGATTTCGTGAAAGATTGCTGCATTTAGAGAAGGATTTGGACTTCACAGAATCCTCCTCTTTTAATGATTGTGCCCGCTACTGAATAATTGCGCCACTCCCCGGATAATTGCGCCAGTTTCCATTTTATTGCGCCACTTTGGCGATAATTGCGCCGGATTCCTGTTAATTGCGCCACTTCCCGGATAATTGCGCCACTTGTCGAATTTCCACTATAAAAAAAGGCCCATCCTTCATCACATCAAAGTGGTAAAGGACGGGCCTCCGAAACCGGGCACCTGTGCCATAATCTATACAGTAAACGGCGCGACATACCGCCCGTCAATATCAGTGAAGCCGTACTCCTTCGCAAGGTCACCAGCCTTAAATACCTGCCCGCTTTTCTCCATCACGTCAGGGTCACCCGCGAGTGCCGTGATGGCCCGTCCGATATAGCGCGGCGACTCGGTCTGCTTCAAATCCTCGAACTCCTTCCAATTCTCTTCATCCGCCCCGAAATGCTTCAGGACCAGTTCCGTCCTCATGAATCCGGGGGAAACGGCAAGGACAGCAATCCCATCCTCATTCAATTCTTCCGACACACCATACGCCATCCGGACAAGCGCATTTTTTGCCAGGTCATAATAAAACTGTCCGGTGTACCTGCCCTCATCCCAGAAGGTGGTATGAAAGATGACCCCTCCCCGATTTTCGCGGAGCAGCGGGATCGCATAATGATTCGTCGCCAATTGAGCCCGCACACCCGCGGTGAACATCTTATCCCAAAGGGCAAGAGGCAGCTCCCAGAAAGCCCCCGGTTCCACGCCGATATCATGCGCTCCCCATACATTATTAACGAGAATGTCCAGCTTCCCCTGTTCTTCTCGTATCTGATTGATGACGGCTTCTGTTTCCGCATCGATCGTATGGTCACACCGGACCGCAACAGCCTTCCCGCCTGCCGCTTCAATTTCAGAAACCGTATCATCAATCGTACCCGGCCAATCATTGGTTGCGTCTCCTTTCGTACTCCGGCCCGTCACATACACGGCCGCCCCCGCTTTTCCAAGCTCGATCGCTATTCCACGGCCCGCTCCCCGGCTCGCTCCGGTCACGAGTGCCACTTTTCCAGATAATGATTTCATGTCCATCATTCCTTCCATCTTCAAGATACTCTCATTATACGATTGTATTCTTGACATCAAGTGTCATATTTAATTAAATAAAATTAATAAATTTCAAGAAAAAGGTGAACGAAATGAGAGGCGACAGACTGATTTCCATCCTGCTGTTATTGCAGTCACACGGCCGGATGACCGCTGGGGAACTGGCAAAAGAGCTCGAAGTATCAGAAAGGACCATCTACAGGGACATGGATGCATTAAGCGGGACTGGCATCCCCGTCGTTGCGGACCGGGGGAAAAACGGCGGCTGGTCGCTGCTTGAAAATTACAGGACTGATTTGACCGGATTGAAGGAAGCTGAAATTCAGGCACTCTTCGTTTCACCATCCGCACATCTGCTCGAGGATCTCGGCCTGACCCGCATCTCCTCGGAAGCAAGGAACAAATTGATTGCCTCCCTGCCATCGACTTATCGCGAAAACGCCAAGGACGTCTGGAACCGGATCCATATCGACACCCGTTCCTGGCGCAGGCAGCAGGAAAAAACAGCTTCGTTCGAAGTTCTGAAACAAGCAATATGGGAAGAAAGCAAATTAAGGATCACCTATCAGCGGGCAGACGGAAAGACCGCCGACCGCATTGTCTCCCCGCTCGGCCTCGTGGCCAAAGGCGACCTCTGGTATCTGATCGCAGCCAAGGATAACGGAGACATCCGGAACTACCGGGCGTCGCGCATCCAACACGCCGAACTCCTCGAAGAAACATTCATCCGGCCGGTTGACTTCGCCCTCGCCGAATACTGGAATTCTTCAACCAAAGCCTTCATCAAGAACCTGCCCAGCTATGAAGTGAAGGTGGAGGCAGCCGCAGCCGTCGTTTCAAGGCTCACCTTCAGCGGCCGGTTCGCACGGGTCCTTGAAGTTGGTGCAGAAAACGGAGAGGGGCGGGTACCCGTTACACTTTCGTTCGATACGGAAAATGAAGCCCTGGGCTATTTGCTCGGTTTCGGGGATCAGCTGAAAGTTGTCGAGCCTGTAGGGTTGGGCAGCCGGATTTTGGAGATGGCTGAGAGGACGGCGGCTTTTTATCGGGAGGATTAGTGGAACTTTTATTTCTCGAAAAAAAGGATTAACCACGGGGTTGGACGCTGCTGAATAGGCTGGAAGCAGCGTCAATTCGGTTTAACCCCCTACAGAATAATTGTGCCGGAATCTGATTTATTGTGCCTCTTTTTAAATAATCGTGCCGGTATCCTGATATATGTGCCAAAATCACGATAATCGTGCCGATTGTCGAATTTCCTTTATCAGCCGTTTGGCAGTGGGTGAAAGGATTCCAATAGTTTCCATCGTATTATTACTATATTCCCTTTTAAGGAGCGAAAACGATGACCTACCAGGAAATCATGCAAAAACTCGAAGAACTCGGCTCGGATCAGACAAAACGGATCTTTATGAACCACGGCGCGAAAGAACCGTTTTTCGGTGTAAAGGTCGGGGATTTGAAAAAGCTGGTCAAATACGTAAAAAAGGATCATGAACTTGCCCTCAAACTTTATGATTCCGGCAATCACGATGCCATGTATCTGGCCGGTCTCTCCGTCAACCCGAAGCTTATCTCAAAAGAAACGCTTGAAGACTGGGCGGAAAAAGCCAACTGGTATATGCTTGCGGAATACACGGTTGCCGGCGTTGCCGCAGAAAGTGATTATGCGAGGGAGCTTGCGAAGAAATGGATGGATTCGGATGAAGAGATGATGGCCGTTTGCGGCTGGAGCACCTACTCAAATTATCTGTCGATCACACCGGATGAGGAGCTTGATTTGAACGAAATCAGGGTGCTCCTGAACCGGGCGAAGAACTCTGTTCACAATGAGCGGAACCGCGTACGCTATGTGATGAACGGCTTTGTCATTTCAGTCGGAAGCTATGTCCCGGCCCTTCATGAGGAAGCACTGGGTGTTGCAGAGTCGATCGGGAAGGTTCATGTAGACGTGGGAAATACCGCATGCAAGGTGCCTCTTGCTACAACATATATCAAGAAGATTGTGGACAAAGATCGTGTCGGACTGAAGCGGAAGACGTGCATCTGCTGACCATCCAAGTAAAAAACACCTCCGAACACCTGAATCGGAGGTGTTTTTTTATATTAATACGTTAAATGTCTTTTGAAAAATGGCTAATTAATGCGGATTCTGCCCCATAATCGGATAATTGCACCCTTTATTCAATTATTAGGCCTCTCCCCATCCTCATTGCGCCCTTCAATCAGTTAATTGTGCCCTTCATCTGAATCATTCTACCCTTCATGTCGAATTTTCTCCATCTAACATGACACACCAAACCGCTACCTATCCAATCCAAGCTAACGCTTCAACCCATTAATCCTCTTCGTCAACTCCAAAAACCGCGCATCCAGCTCCGCATACTCCGCGTCCCCCGGCACCATGAAACTGAGCCGCCCCAATACTTCCTGCCTTTCCGTCTCAAGCTTCAACTTCAATTCCCGCGCATCATCCTGCACGGCAGCCGGCTCACTCAATTGTTTAAGCACCCTGCCATCCTCGATCACGATCTTCACATCCGTCGTCTTTTCCACAAAATAGCGGTCATGCGATACGACGATCAGCGTGCCGTCATACTGAGCCAGCGTCTCCTCCAGCTGTTCCCGCGAAGGCAGATCAAGGTGGTTCGTCGGCTCATCCAGGATCAATACATCCTTCTCTTCCAAAATATACTTCATGAGCTTGCACTTCACCCGCTCGCCCATGCTCATATCCCGGATCGGTTCCTGCCACTGAGCCGCTGTAAATCCAAGGTGCTTCATGAGTGTCTGCACCCGGCCCCTTTCCTCGAATGTTTCCTTGTAGAAAAGCTGCGCAGGCGTCTCATCAAGCGGAAGATCGAACACCTCCTGGGTCAGATAGCCGATCCCGGCAGAAGGTGAAACCCACACATTGCCAAGAGATTCTTCCAGCCCCATGATGATCTTCAGCAAAGTCGTCTTCCCGCTCCCGTTCGGTCCGGTGATCGACACTTTCTCGCCGTGGAGGATCGTGAAATTGGCTCTGCTGAATAGAGCCTTCCCGCCAAAGGACTTCGACAGGTCCTTCACTTCAAGGAACCTCTTGCCCTTTTTATGCTGGGACTTGATCGAAAACCTCACCACATGATCCTCTTCCACCTGTTCGACCTTCGCTTTCTCAAGCTCCCTCTCCAGCCGTTTCTGCTTCGATTTCACCTGGCTGTCCATCCGCTTCGCTTTTACACGGTAGAACTCCTTATATCCTTCCTGCTTTGTCGACTGTGCATGCGCCTTCTCCGACCAGGAAGTGAGCTCCCGCATCTGACTTTCGATCCGCTTCATCATCTTCTGCTGCTTCTCATATTCACGCTGCTGCGCGAGCCGCTTCTGATCACGCGCTTCCATATAACTTGAATAATTCCCCTTATGCTCGATCAGGCCACCATGTTCAAGCGACCAGATCTTCGTCACCGCTTCGTCGAGAAAGTGGCGGTCATGCGACACCAGGATGATGGTGCCCCTGTATTCCCTGACTTGTTTTTTCAATAAGGATAAACTTTCTCCGTCCAGATGATTCGTCGGCTCATCAAGCAGCAAGAGATCTGCACTTCCGGCAAATCCTTTCGCAAGCCTTGCCTTCAGCTTCTCCCCGCCGCTCAAATGCGTGTATTCATGCGCGGGCACCTGCCATTTTTCCAGAAGTTTCACTTCCTCTGCCGAACCCCCATCTGAAAAATAGTCCTCCGATTCCTGAACGACTATTTCCATGTTCAAGCCGTCCTCCAGCAGGATTATCCGACCCTCCGCCGGCCTAATATCGCCATGAATCAAATTCAGGAGCGTCGACTTCCCTGCACCATTCCGGCCGATGATCCCGATCACGTCCCCTTCCTGCACACTTACGTTCAAACCTTCAAATAACTTCTCATCCACTATCTCATATCCCACATTCACTAATTTCAGCAGTTCTTTCATAAAATCTTCCCCTTTCCGAAAAAGGAGGACACTAAAAAAATCCTCCCAGTTGATCTGGAAGGATTAGCCGTACCTGTCGCGTACGCAAACAAAGCTATCCCTGTGATAGCTCCTGCAGCATCTTTAAAAATGGGCAGACTAATCCTATTTTGGTCCCGAGTTGAAATCAATCTATTTCAATTCATCGCGAAAATAAGATTAGTTCTTCATCGTCCACCCATCACTCCTGTCATTTATTAGTAATTATACTATACCACGGAATCCATGAATGTGGCAAAAGGAAAAAGAAAATAAGGCATATGCCTGCCTTCTCACCCGCTAAAAACTTTTCTTCAATAAATTGCAATTCAGAGAAGATTTAAGCACAAGATAAGTGGTAAGATATACTCTGGAGAATTATTTTCAGAAAGTTTACGATCAATGTGCGGAATGTAACCCCAGTCAGAGTGGACAACCCCATTTAACAGGGTGGACCCGCACGGTATATTCATGTGAAAAGGAGAGTTATTATTGGATTCGATTTGGTTAGAATACGGTTGGACATTATTGATTCTTATCGGCCTTGAAGGCCTGTTATCAGCGGATAACGCGCTTGTCCTTGCTGTCATTGCGAAGCACCTTCCTGATGATCAGAAGAAAAAAGCCATCAGCTACGGAATCTTTTTGGCATTCGCCTTCCGTTTTGGTGCGCTGTTTGCGATTTCGTTCATCGCCAATGTCTGGCAGATCCAGGCGATCGGTGCCGCTTACCTGCTTTACCTCGGATTAAAGCACGTAATCAAGGCTAAGTTCGGTAAGAAAAATGAAAATATACGGGAAGACACGGAAGAAGAAGCAAAAGGAAAGGGCTTCTGGCCGACAGTCAGCAAGATCGCCCTCGCCGACCTTGCGTTTGCGATTGATTCGATCCTTGCTGCAGTCGCACTTGCCCTCGGACTCCCAGATTCACCGCTTCCTGATTTCGGAGGTATGGACGGAGGTAAATTCCTGATCGTTGTCCTTGGCGGAATCGCCGGCCTGATCCTCATCAAGTATGCAGCAACATGGTTCGTGAAACTTCTTGAAACACGCCCGGCACTCGAGACAACCGCTTATGCGATCGTTGCCTGGGTCGGTGTGAAGCTTGCCGTCATCACGCTTGCACATGAAGACATCCATGTATTGGCCCATGACTTCCCGCACAGCACACTCTGGACCCTGATTTTCTACGGCGTCCTCGTGGGCATCGCCCTATTCGGCTGGTTCGCACCAAGCAACAAGAACCTGAAAGATAAAGAACTGATGAAATAAAAAAATGGCCTGCCCTCTCAAAGAGGACAGGCCATTTTCTTGTTACATCTTACACCCCGGGGAACCATCCCGGTGTATTGATGATTGCATTCCACAGAGGATCCGGTACAACCAGTTCCTTCTGTTTCTCCTGATCGATTTCCGTCACGATCTCATCTTCTTTTCCTTCTTCAATCTTCTTCACCCAGTCCGGATCGATGATAAGTTCACGGCCGAGCGCCAGAAGCGGCACACCGGTCCCGAATGCCTTCAATGCGTCTTCAGCTGAGTATATTGAACCTACCCCGATTAAAGGCGTACGGTCGCCGATTGTTTCCATCAGATAGTCCATCCGCGGCTTTTCGGTATCCTCCACACCTCTTCTTGGTGTTGAGAAGAACTCGAAAAGGGAAACATGGAGATAATCCAGTTCTTTATCGGCAAGTGTATCGACCAATGCCAGCGTATCCCCCATCGAGAAACCTTCCTCTTCAGGCTCTTCAGGTGAAAAACGGTATCCCACAAGGAAAGATGGGTCGGCATGTTCCGCGACAACACTTTTCACTTTCTCAACGATCGCAAGCGGGAAAGCCATGCGTTTTTCAAGGCTCCCACCGAAACGGTCTTCACGCTGATTCGTCATTGGAGAGAAAAATTGATGGATGAGGTAGCCGTTCGCACCGTGGATTTCGACACCGTCATAGCCGGCCTCGATTGCGCGGCGTGTCGTCTCGCCGAACGCTTCGATGATTTCTTCCACTTCCGATTCGGACAATGCGCGTGCTTTTTTCTCACCGTTTTCATCCTTCACTTCACTCGCACTTACAACATCCCCGTCCACAAGATCCGGCGGACACTGCACGCCTCCGTGGAAAATCTGAAGGACCGCTTTCGCACCCTGATCCTTTATACCTTTTGCTAGTCTTTCAAGGCTTGGGATCATCTCATCGGAATCGCCTCCGAATTCACCCGGGAACCCCTTCCCGTTCGCCGTCACATTCGTACACGCGGTGATAACCATGCTGACATCCTTCGAACGGCGCGCATAGTATTCGACCTCAGCGTCCGTCACATTCCCGTCTTCGTCCGATGAAAAATTAGTCATCGGCGCCATGATGATGCGGTTTTTCAACTCGACTCCGTTTTTAAATGTATATGGAGATAACAGTTCTTTATATTTTCCGTTCATGATTTTGCCTCCTTCAAGTTGTTCAAGAGCTATCATAGTAGATGAGCATATTTTTGACCAACTATCTGCTTATCCGATGTGCGGGCTTGTGCATGCTTTAATTTGGTTTTAAGGAAAAAGAATTATGCATTTGGAAATGGTGCTCATGTACAATGAAAGAAGATGACAGAAAGGAGTTGGGCAAAATGATAAAGGGGTTCGGAGGGGTATTTTGGAGATCGAAGAATTTAGATGTAGTGAAGAAGTGGTACAGTGATGTATTGAAGATTGATATTGATGATAATTGGAATGGGACGGTCATCAAACCCGAACCGGAAAACGCGACGATCTTTTCCTTTTTTACAGAAGATGAAAGTTATTTTCCAACCGATCAACAAGTGATGCTGAATTTCCAAGTACATAATATGGACGATATGATAAAACATCTCGGGCATATCGGGGTTTCCCTTGTGAAGGAAAAAGAGGAAAGTGAGTTTGGAACGTTTATTTGGATTGAGGATCCGGACGGCAGGCTGGTCGAGCTTTGGGAGAAATAGGGGAATTATCATATTATGCAAAAAACTCGCCAATCCTATGGCGAGTTTTTCATGAATTAATTAGAACAAGATTGCATCCAACGCATATTGCCCCGGTCCGATCAAGGCAACCCCGATTGCCACTGCAATCAGCGTCAGGTTATACTCATAGCCGTTGGACGTCACCCAAATTCCATTTTGTCCGTGCACCTTGATGATCGCCATCAGCATGGTTGCTGCAATCAAGATTCCTGCAAGCGGAGTCAAGAGTCCAAGTACGAACAACAATCCTCCAACAAACTCTGAAAGGCCTGCAAGCAGAGCCAGCGTAACCCCAGGCTTCATCCCGATCGATTCAAACCAGCCGCCAGTTCCCTTCAAGCCATGACCCCCGAACCATCCAAACAACTTCTGCGCTCCGTGACCGATAAACAACACACCAATGACCAGACGAATAATCAATAATCCTAAACTTAACATTTTACATTCCTCCTAATAATTTATCTTGAATTCGAGATATTCACCCAAAAAAATTTATAACTGCATGTAAACGTGTTTGAACAGATTCAGCCCCTCTGTCTGCCGTGTCCGATCCCTGACAAACTATCTTGAAATTAAATATCTTGAATACGAGATAATTTTACATCATTCCATCTCAAGTGTCAATGGGCGTTTTACTATTTTTATAAAAGGCATCTGTTTTCTAAATGATTGTTGCTTTTCGTATATAGGCTTATAACCTGAATGCAGCTTGATTACGTGGTCTCTTTGCTCTCAATCTTCGACGGACAACCCGAAAATCGCTATTTTCTTGTCTGTATAGCAAAAAAGTACACGAAAAGAACCTTATAAAAAAAAAGACCCCTCGCCACGGCAAGGGGTCCACCGGTATTAAAATCCAAGTGCCTGCAAAATATATCCGCCCGCAACCCCGATGATCACAATCATCCAGGCAGGGACTTTCCAAACATTCAGCAGTGCGAATAAAACCGCACCCAGTGCAAAATCCGAACCATCAAGAATCGAGCTTTTGATCACTGGATCATAAAATGCAGCGAGCAGGATTCCGACCACGCTGGCATTCACCCCCATAAGGATTCCCTGGAATGCGGCGCGCTTTCGCAGCTCGCTCAGGAAAGGAAGTGCAGCCACAATGAGCAGGAATGAAGGCAGAAAGATCGCCGCCGTCGCTACCGCAGCCCCTGCAATACCTTCCATCATCGTTCCAAGATAACTCGAAAACGTGAACAATGGACCTGGTACAGCCTGTGCCATTCCGTAACCTGCCAGGAATTCATCAGCCGACAGCAGACCTTGCGGAACGAGTTCCCTTTCAATCATCGGAAGGACCACATGTCCGCCGCCGAACACAAGTGACCCTACCCTGAAGAAGACATCAAAGATATTGAGCAGGCTGCTGTTGAAGGTGTTATTCAAAATTGGAAGAAAGATTAATAATCCGATTAATACAGATAACGAGACCAATCCGGTTTTTTTCGAAATACTGACGTGGAACGGCTCGATCTTTGATTCAGCCTTATCCTTAAACAGTTTCCACCCCAGCAGGCCGGCAGCCACAATAATCAAGATCTGGATCCACGCTGATGGAGCCACCAGCATGATCACCGCTGCCCCAAGCGCAATCGCAATCCTGCTTTTATCCGGTGTCAGTTTTTTCCCCAAGCCGATCAATGCATGGAGTACAACGGCAGCCGCGACTACCTTCAAACTGTGGATAAACCCTGCATCTCCAAGCGTAAAAGCTTGGTAAAGCAGTGCAAAAATCACTAGTACAATCACCGAAGGCAATGTAAATCCAAGGAATGAAATGATCCCTCCCAGGATCCCCCCGCGCAGCATGCCGATCGAAATCCCCACCTGGCTGCTCGCCGGCCCAGGAAGGAACTGGCATAATGCGATCAGATCTGCATACGTCTTATCCGTCAGCCACTTCCTTCTGTCCACATACTCATCCTTAAAATAAGCAAGATGAGCCACAGGTCCGCCAAAAGAAGTCAGTCCAAGCTTGGTGGACGTGAATAATATTTCAAGCAGTACCGACCATCTGCTTCTATCTTTAAGCTGTTGATTCAATTTCAAACACCTTCCTTCTACTTGATTTCTTTAAAGAGCTCATAAGCCTTCGCCCTGGCTTCCCGCAGGACGGTATCCCCTTTATCGGTCGTGCGGTAATATTTCCGGATCTTCCCTTCCACATTGACATCTTCCCTGGAGAGGAGCCCGTCCTTTTCCATGCCGTGAAGAATCGGATAGAGTGTCCCGGCGCTGATATCATACCCGTGCTCATGGAGTTCCTCCACCATCCAGGACCCGTAGACCGGCTCCTCTTTCGCATGGTGAAGGATATGAATGTGGATGAATCCCAGGAACAGTTTCCGCAGTACTTTATTTTCCATAAAAAATCCCTCCCACTATTCGTTATCTAATTTCGATATCGAATTTCGATTATGATTTTATCCCATCTTAAACTCCGATTCAACTCTTTCCACATATCTTTACACAGACGTAACATTCCAACCTAAAAAAGGAACTTCCGTTGAAAAACGAAAGCTCCTTTTCTTCAGCCTCTATACACACTCGCACATGTCCCTGCTGCCGGTTCATAATAGCAGTGATTCTTGAACTGACCTGCAAACGGCTGCCCGTACCATGTCGGCGGGCACGGTGCATACGGATTGAAATACCAAAGGGCATATTTACCCGGGTGCTGCCTCCAGTAATCCAGGTTCTGTTTCGCCAGCCTTTTCTCAACCGACCTCGCCCTGTTATAAAAAAGATTCCCCTTCTGAACCGCTTCAAACGAATAATTACTGCCCTGCACCTGAAAGATGACCTGCCGAATGGTCCTGACATCTCTGAAATCCAGACAATCCGCCACAGCACGGTTTACGATGACATTGCCCACATACAGCATGCCCTGCTTCCCTTCACCCTCAGCTTCAGCCCTCATCATCCTGGCCATCAACGCAACGTCCGCATCTGTATATTTCACTCTTGGCATAATTTTCACCTCAGAAATAGTGTATGAAGAAAGAATGGGTTGATGTCCGGAATCTTATATTGATGTGTAAAAAAACAGGGCTGCAGATTCCGTTGGAAATGCAGTCCCTGTTTATTAGTGTTTTTTTTCCGATGAGGGGGGTAAATGATCCAGGCTCAATCTGCGGTGTCTGAACCTGGCTCGGAGCACTTAAGTGGTGCCTGGCTCAAATCGCCTGGATTGTTCCAGGCACAATTAACCCTGATTGTTCCTGGCACAAAACACACCATTTGTTCCTGGCACAAAACCACCTATCTGTGCCTGGCACCTCATCCCGGCACCGCACCCAAAATAACCCTCACCTATCTCACCTGAACAAATCCAAAAACAACTCCCAGAACCCCTTCTCTTCCTGGGGGTCCGCCTTCTTGACTTTCTTTTCTTCCTTCTCGATGCTCTCCGTCTTGATCACGAACTGCACAGAGGAAACTTTCTTATTCTCAGAAGACACGAAGGAGACCGGTTTGAAATCAGACTTATCGTATTCTGCCAGCATCTTATCGATTTCAGCCTGCATTTTTTCAGGAAGGTCTTTTGTTTCCTGATGCAATTCAGACGTACCGTCATGGAGCTCGTTCACCCCGCCTGACAGTTCACTTGTCCCGCCGGCAAGCTCGGAGATTCCGGAATGGAGCTTCCCGTAGTTAGAGGACAGTTCACCGACACCGTTTGTATAACTCACAAGTCCTGAGTGGAACTCCCCGTATTGGCCGGACAGCTGGCTCAGTCCTTTTTGAAGTTCCGCCAGTCCGCTCATGTCCGTTTTCTTCAGGGAAGAGGACAGATTGTTCGAGATCGACGTCAGCTGACCGCTGATTTCCTTCACCGCACCGTTCATTTGATTCAGCGACGGCTCGACCGCGGCAAACGCCTGGTTTACGCTGTCATAGGACCCTTTTACCTTTTGGGCAGCAACATGGGAAGCTACCAGTTTATCGACCACTTCTTTATTCCCGGCGTTCTCACGCAGGGCAGCGATTTCTTCTTCCGTCACCTGACTTGCCGGAATCCCCTTTATCGCCGCATCAAGCGCAGCATATGCCTGCGAATAATTATCCTTCAGCTTCGTCATTCCGGCTGCCGTTTCATTCAGTCCGCCAGCCAGCTGATTCAGCCCCGCAGGCAGTTCATACAGGCTGGACAAGTCCACTTCTGCCGACTGCCCGGAAAGGGACTTATTAATGGTTGCAAGCGCATCGCGGATCGAACTTGACGCACCGACTAATTGAGACGACGATCCGTTCAGTTCCCCGAGTCCATTTTTCACCTGGGCGGATCCATCCTGGAGGCTTGCTGCACCGTTATTGATCTGTGATACCCCGTCCTCGAGCTCGACCACGCCGTCATTCAACTGGCCGATTGCATCGGACAATTCGGACATATCATCGGTCATGCCCTCGGTCCCTGTCGTATCAATTGGAAGCGTGGACGGGACCGCGGCGATTTCGACACCTTTGAATTCGAAGTCCTTCACATCCGCCTCCACTGTCAGCTTCTTCTCTTGTCCGGGCATGACGGTGAATGTGACCTGCTTATTCTTGCCGGCATTCGCCACCATCCCGTCCCCCGCTTTGATATTCTCATACGTATTCGGGAGGCTCAGTGATACCTGCAGTAAATAATTTTCGTAAAAGACAGAGTCTCCACTCGTATTTTCAGCGGTATCGATGTTGATGTCAAGATGGCCGCTCTTTCCGGCAAGCTCAGAGGGATCCACCTTCTGTCCATCGAGTATATAGGAAACCTTCACATCCCACGGAAGCTCCGTCTCTTCACTCATATTGCCCTGATATGTAAATTTCCCTTCAGGGGCTTCCATTTCGATTTTCTGCCCTTCCTGGTTCAGTTCCTTAAGGTCGGTCAGGTTCTTCACACTGCTGTACCGTCCGTAGTCGAGGATCTTACCGGCGCGTGCCACATCAAACGTATTCACGACATAGATATGATCGAGGCCGCCGTCCGCGGTCAAGGTCGCATACACCACTTCATCCTTCGACGACACTTTCCCTTCCGTTGCAGCCTGGACAGGCCCGCTCAGAAATGAAGGCAAGAACAGCATCAATGCGAGCGCACTATAGGTCAGTCGTTTTTTTCTCATCATCATTTCTCCTCATAATAATTTGCTTTATACGTTGTTTTCTTATTGAATCTATCAAATACCAGAAGCATCGCCGGCAGTACGAACAATACCATGATGAACGCGAGGAGTGCCCCTCTTCCCATCAAGAGCCCGATGGATCCGACGATCGGATTGGATGACGTGATCCAAAGGATGAAGCCGACACTCGACAGGATCGCCGCCGAAATCGAGATCGAGAATGTCTTTTCATCTAGCGTCCTCACGATGGCCTCTTTAGCAGTCATCTCCCTCCGGTAATGGGTGTACGCTTCCGTGAACAGGATGCCATAGTCGACCGTCGCGGCCAGCTGCACCGTACTGATGATCAAATAGCCGACGAACACGAGCGGCGTATTCGTAAAGTACGGGATCGACAGATTGATCCAGACCGCCGATTCGATCGTGATGAGCAGGATGATCGGGATGGTGATCGACCGGAAGCTGAACAGGAGCACGAGCGCAATCGTCACGACCGTCAGCACATTGACGACCACATTATCCTTCGTGACCGTATTTTTGATATCATACAGCGTCACGCTTTCGCCAAGTGCAAGGGCATCATCCCCGTAATAATCGGAGGCCGCTTTTTTCACCTTTTCGACGATTGAAAAAGGGACCTCGCCTTCTGTACCCTGATTTGTGTTGATGACGATCCGGCTGTAATTTTCCGAGTAGAATTCATCGGTGATCGACTTGTCGAGATAGTCAGGCGGAATCTCTGTCCCCACCTGACTCACATACGCCATGACGCCCGTGACATAGTCGAGGTTCTCGATATCCTTGACGAGCTCTTTCTCTTTCGCCGTATCCCCTTTAGGGACAAGCATGACGATCGGAGTCGTCTCACCGAATGCCTCTTCGACCTTTTTAAAGTCAATGCCGACACGTGTGTCTTCAGGTGCTTCACCCGAACCGTAGATGAACTTTGTGTTCGTCTGCCCAAGAAAAGCCGGCACAATGATCGCGAACACGAGGATCAGGCTCGGAATCTTCAATTTGACAACCTTATTCCCGATTCCTTTGAAGTCAGGAACAAAGCTCCTATGCTTCGTTTTATCCATCCATTTATAAAAAACAAGCGTCAGCGCCGGCAGGAATACCATCACGCTGATGAAACTCAGGACGATCCCCTTTACGAGGTTCACGCCAAGGTCCGACCCGATCTGGAACTCCATGAACGTCAAGGCGATGAATCCGAAGAAAGTCGTCGCCGCACTCGCCGTTATCGCCGGGAATGACTTCTTCATCGCAAGCTTCATCGCTTCCTCCGGATTATCAGTTTCCTTCCGGTAATCTTGGAAGCTGTGCAGAAGGAACACCGCGTAATCGAGCGACACCGCCAGCTGGAGGATCGGAGCGACCGACTGGGTCACGAACGACACTTCCCCTAGGAAGATGTTCGTCCCGAGGTTGATCAGAACCGACACCCCGATCGCCGTTAGGAAAAATAACGGTTCGACCCAGGAAGTCGTCGAGATGACGAGAATCAGAATGATCAGTGGAACGAGCAACATCCCCGCATACATCGATTCATTGCCGGCCATCTTCTGGGAGTTCGCTGTATTGGCCGCCTCCCCTGCTATCGCCCCTTCTTCCCCGATCAGCGCATAGATCTCATCTGTGATCCGGACTTCATCACCGGTCCGCACACTGATTGAAAACAGCGCATTCCGGTCCTTATAGTAATTCTCGACCGTATCCCGGTCCGCCACCTCAAGAGGAGTGTTGAGGTCGACCATATCATCGAGCCACATGACGTCAGTTACTCCGTCGATCGCCTCCAGTTTTTCCTTGTAGGCGAGTGCCTCCTGGATCGACACATCGGTAACCATGACCCGGGTATCCGGCACCGCTCCGGTAAACTCTTCCTCCATGGTCTCCATCGCCCGCGTCGCCTCGGCATCATCGGGCAGGTAATCGACCATATTATAATTGACCTTCACAAAAAACTGCGCCGCCGCAGACAAAATCGTCAACAACACAAACACGATCAGCACAGCCTTCTTATGCTTTATGATCCACGATGCAATATTTGTCATTTCTCAACCTCACTTGTTTCTCCAACATTTTCACCTTATCATTATAATAAACACCGTGTTGGATATTCAACGGACAGTTGAGTAGTCTATGTTCTATAACCAACACTCTTCAGCGGCATGTCGGATAACTGACGCCGTGGATGAAATTGGAAAGAAAGGAACATGAAGATGACTTCAAAAATGGACAGGCGTAAACAATACACCCGCATGGTATTAAAAGAAAGCCTACTGAAGCTGCTTCAGGAAAAATCAATTTCAAGCATCACCATCAAAGAAATCTGCGAAACGGCAGACATCAACCGTTCCACCTACTACGCCCACTACTCGAACCAATACGAGCTGCTCGAAACGATCGAAGAAGAATTCATCGAAGACCTTGTCGCAACACTAGGCAGGTATAATTTTTCAAAAGAAGAGGAAGCCCTGCAAATGACCGAAAAACTATTCGATTTCCTCGCAGACAGAAACGGCATCTGCAAGATTCTCCTCAGCGAGAACACCGATATGTATTTCTTGAAAAAAGGCATGGGGATCACCCACGAATTCATCTTCAAGAACTGGATCACCGACGGCACGATCGACGAAGAAACCTATGAATACATCAATATGTTCATGGTAAGCGGAAGTATTCATGTGATTAAAAATTGGCTGGAGAACGGGATGGATAAAACACCCGGGGAGATGGCGGGGATACTGCATCATTTTATTAATCGGGGGTTGTCGGGGGTGCGGTAAGAGCGGTGAATCATGAAAAACCGGCAGCCGGCCTTTGAAACCGGCCCTCACACGTCGGTAATAAGGCGATGGAGAAGGCACTTGCAGATAATTGTGCCTTTCGTCGATGGAATTCTACCTCTCATTTGATTAATTGCACCCCTTATTTTTTTATTGTGCCTTTCATAAAAAAATTGCGCCCTTCCCGCCAATAATTGCGCCCTTCGTGTCGAATAATCTTTACCAAAAAAAAAGAAGGGCATCCCACGGACACCCTTCTTCCTTTCAACCAAATCAATCCGTATGATGAACCGCACAGCGGTTCGGACCGATTTCAAGCTCCTGCTTCCGCGCACGATCAGCATCCTGCACTCCGCGGTTGATCATGATGATTTCTTCGAAGTTTGGCGGTTTGACTGAACTTGCGGATTTCTCCACGTCATCAAGGAATGCTTCCCGGGAAGCGGTGAACATCTTCTCATTGCGCGTCCTGATATTCCCTAATGTGTCGCCGATATATCCGTCTTCATTCAGTTCCGTATCGAAGTCTGCATAGTGGGATGGAAGGACAATGACATCATCCGCAATCCCGGACACTTTTGTATAGACCGTGTTGTACAGGTCATTCGCCCATTCCCTGACCTTGTTTCCGAGATCGGGTCGGCCGAGCCCGCTGACAAAGATTGTATCGCCGGAGAATAATAGTTTCTTATTCACGAAGAACGATACACTCCCTGGCGTATGACCCGGTGTCTTCACGGCGAGTACTTCAAGTTCGATGTCCTTGAACACGATTTTCTCATGATCTTCGAATGGGTTGAAATCAAAGACCGCTCCTTCACTCTTCATCAAATAGTAGGATCCGCCTGTTGCATCGGCAAGTTCCTTCCCGCCTGAAATATGGTCGGCGTGCAGGTGTGAGTCCACGATATGGGTGATTTTCGCACCCTCAGCCTTTGCAGCTTCCATATACTGATCTACGAATCTCGCCGGATCTACAATCAGTGCTTCGTCATCGGAAACGACCATATACGATAAGCAGCCTTTTCCGACCCGGACAAACTGATAGACCTTGATCTTTTCATCTTCATAGACTTTCGTTTGGTGCAGATGCTCGCTCCAGGATTTCATCCCGCCGCTGAGGTAGGCTGTCTCGATACCCTCTTCATCAAGCATGTCAGCAACCAGCATCGAAGACCCCTCTTTCGCACACACAACAAGGATTTCACGGTCGGATGGGAGCTTCGACTTGATTTCTTCCACACCATCAAGCAGCTCGAAATAAGGTACATTCAAATAATCGAAGTTTTCTCCTTCAATCTTCCAATCCTCGAAGTCACTGACATTGCGGACATCCAGGATAAAGAGGTTTTCTTTATTCAACATCTTTTCAGTCACATCTGCAGCCGTCCATTTTTTCACAGTCATCATTTTACCCCCTCCAGTATATTTTTTTATAAAAAAATTTACTTATTCAACAGTTCCATTACTTTATTAGGATCGAAGCCCAGTACCCACTGTCCGTTCACTTCAGTCTGCGGCACACCCATCTGCCCAGTCGTTTCAACTAGTTTCCTTGCTGCCACAGGGTCTTCCTGAACATTCACTTCTTTAAATGGAATCCCCTGACCGCTCAGGAAGTTTTTCATCATGGTGCAGTAAGGACAAGTATTTGTCGAGTAAACCGTTACGTTTTGATTCATCATGGATCTCTCCTTTTATTTTGATTAGTTTCATTAGCCTTCATTAAGCGGGGAATTTTTTCTGTTCTTTTTATACCCCTACAGGTATTTTATTTGGTATTTTATAGAATGTCAACGATTTAAGTTGAAGATTTTGTGAACGTGATTTTCTCTAAATGCCCATACTCTCTTACCATAATTTGAATACCCTTTTAGAAAGACCGATGACTCCATATTAGTGAGGTGACTATTAGATATGTATTTCGAATATTATCAATTCAGACCTCAATGCACGAGGCAATACTCCGCAAATGTCTGCTCCTACCGGTTGGAAATGCTGGAAAAACAGATTCATGAGCTTGATCGTACGGTCTATAGATTAAGCCGGAAGGTGCACCGGCTGGAACAGCTTGCCGGTTCCACTCGTCATTTCTGAACCGCAGCATAAAAGCAGGGCCTGAACGTGGATGATGCTCCTGCGTTCAGGCCCTTGTATTTATTCCAACTCCCTTATTTCCTTTACAGCACGCTCTGCTGAACGAAGTGCCCCTTCAAGATGCCCGCCGTGTTCCAGGGAGGTTTCTGTCCCGGCAAATAATAGTTTCTTCTCCCAGATCCCCGCATTCACCGGGGGACCGTATGCCGGAAAGGCCGCCATCCGTTCGGCATCTTCCTCAACAGCGGTCAGCGGCTCAGCGGACCAATCTTTATATAACAATGCGATCGGTTTTTCCGCAGCCGGACCGAATAGCCGTTTCAGCTGGTTAAGAACAAGCTGGAGCGTCCTGTCCTTCCCTAGTTCCCTGCGTGTCTCCGCTGGAATCCCAAAGAAACCGAAGAGTGCACCATTCCCCGAAGGAAGCGAGGCATCATGGATTTCCTGAAGGGGACCTGCCCAGCTCATGCCCTGTCCTGATAAACCTTCTTCGCGCCAGAATGGCCGGTCATACACAGCCACAACCTTAGCATGACCGCCCATCCACGTCGGTTTTTCCAGCAGGCTGGCTGAAAGATCCCGGGGGAGCGGGGGTGAGAACTCAATCTTCCCGGCTGCTATCCGCGGGGGCAGGGCCAGGATGACGGCGGCTGCACGGATCTTCTTCTCTCCAACAGGCTGCTCCACTTTAAGCTCGACAGTCCCTTCCTCACTCATTTGAACGGCCTTCACTGATGAATGCAATTCGACAGTTCCCTCAGGAAGGGTCTCTGCCACGGCTTCTATGAGCGTCCGCACTCCCCCTTCGATCCGCATTGATTTTTCAACAGCACCAGCGGGCAGCACATGCCGCTCTGCAGGTTGACTTTCCGTTTGTTCGAACAGCAGGGCTCCTTCCGTATGCTGTTCAAACACCGGTATGCCCAGTTCACTAATCAAATTCTTAATATAAGTCTCATGCTCCGGCCAGAACCAAGTCGGGCCCAGGTCATACATGCCCGCGTCAGGACCGTTACCTGCGGGTTCACTCAATACCCTGCCCCCGATGCGGCCGCGTGCTTCCAAAACCCGGCATGGGATTCCTTTTGCTATAAGCAGGGAAGCCGCCCTGAGTCCGCTCAGTCCTGCTCCAACAATAATGATGGGATCTTTCATTTGCCAACCTCCTTATTTACAATTACCTGATTCTTATATGAAAGCAGATTATCAGATTTCCTTATGAAGTACAAAGGAAGAGAACTGTCCCACCGCACTTCATCTATACATACAAGACTTTTAACAGAATAGCGATCAGGACAAACGGCACCGGAATGACGGGAATCATCCCCAACAGTCCTATCAAACTTCCTGATTCCCTCCTATGCCGAAACATATAAACAATATTAGGAATAAGGACAATGAAGCTGAGCTGTACGATGGCGATTGACGCCCCTTCCAGAAACTCACCGCCATCCTCGCCGAAAAAGATGGCTATCATCAACATGAATGCCAATCCCAGATATAGAGGAAATAATTTTATATTAAAGCGTAAATATCTCTTAAACATGGAAATCACCTCTCTACTACATACCACTGGGAGGAGGCTGATTCCCCCTATATAGTTTCAAAACTCGTTTTTGTGTAGAGACTTGAGGAAGGAATCAACCTTCCATGTTGACAATGTATTTTGATCCATGTTAATTTGTATATGCAAATGAAAGAGGTGAAGGTCTTGAAAAACGAAGAAGAAGAAGTCCTTATCCATTGTCTATATTTTACCGCCAGCCGCTTTGCGCGCAATATTACTAAACTGGCTGAAAAGTTCCTTGATGCCGGTGAGCTGGCCCCGTCCTATTTTTATATGATCATGGTTGTTCATTTCCATCCGGAAATCACTCAGAAAGAGCTGTGCCGGAAACTGTCGATTGCTCCTTCGACCAGCACCCGCTTCATCGATAAGCTCGAAAAGAAACAACTCGTCTCAAGGAAGATGTCCGGAAAACAGACGTTTATCACCCTGACACAAGAAGGAGAAGAAATGTACAGCCAGTTCCGCGTTTCAATCAAGGAACTATTCGATGATTATTCCGAAACATTGGGAAGAGATTTCAGCCTTAACTTAAGCAGAATGCTGCACGAGGCAAGCAACAAGCTGGAAAAAGAAGAGTGATTGCATGAAGAGCTCTTTTTTTACCTATTCATTTGCATATACAAACAATCTCTTCTCACGGTCTATTTCATTCTATCATTTGCACATACAAATAAAATGACTGACCATACTCGTCTTATTTTTTTACTCTATCATTTGCATATACAAATATTATTCTAATCAGGAGGAAACAAATATGAACAAAACCATCGTCATCATCGGAGCAGGCAAAGGAATCAGCTTTCAGGCTGCAAAAACATTCGGAGCGAAAGGATTTAACGTCGCCCTGATTTCACGCACTCAGGAATCGTTGGAAATACTGGAACAGGATCTGGCTTCGCTGAAGATCAATGCGAAAGGTTTTCAAGGAGACGTTTCATCTCCTGCCTCACTGCGGAAGGCGCTGCGTTCAGTAAGAGCAGCCTTCGGGGAAACAATCGATGTCCTTCTCTACAATGCGGCTTCGATCAAACCCGGAAACCCGACAACGATCAGTCCGGAAGACTTCGTATATGATTTCAAAGTCAACACGGCAGGAGCGCTTACTGCCGTGCAGGAAGTCCTGCCTGACTTAGAAGCGCGCGCAGGCTCCATCCTCCTTACAGGGGGCGGCCTTGCACTGAATCCATATGCAGGATATGCTTCCCTTTCTGTTGGGAAAGCGGCCCTGCGGAATCTCGCATACAACCTGAATCAGGAACTCAGTCCAAAGGGAGTATACGCAGGAACTTTGACCATCAACGGATTTGTACAGGAAGACACCTATTTTTCAGCAGAAAAGATTGCCGAAGCCATCCATGACATGCATATAGACCGCACTACCGCAGAAGTGGTGTATGGACAGGAGGAAAAATCACAATGAAAACACTCGTCATCGTCGCACATCCGAATATCAGCGAATCCAGGATAAACAAAGCCTGGAAACAAAGATTATCAGAGGAAACGGACATCACCGTCCACGATTTATACGAAGAATATCCAGATAAGAAGATCGATATCGAAAGGGAACAGGCGCTTCTCCTCTCTCATGACAGAATCGTCTTCCAATTCCCTTTCTATTGGTACAGCAGTCCTTCACTATTAAAAGAATGGCAAGACGCCGTACTCACATATGGCTGGGCATACGGTTCCGAGGGGACAAAACTGCACGGGAAGGATTTCATGCTGGCCATTTCAACAGGCGGACCCGAAGCAGCCTATCAGGCAGGAGGGTACAACCGCTACAGTATGAGCGAACTCACAAAGCCTTTCCAGGCAACGGCCAATTTGACAGGGATGCGCTTCCTCCCTTCTTTCGTGCTTCAAGGGGTGCGGATGCTGGGTGAGGATCAGGTGAGGGAGAGTGCAGAAGAGTATATCAATCACATTACGTTATCCAGATAATAAAATTCATCAAATTTAAAGGAGATATCCATTAGGACATCTCCTTTTTGCTATAAAACTTATAACAAATCAGGTTAGAACTTCACTGAATATCCATGAAAACCGGCAAACGGTCCTTGTAGCCGGCCATCACATACTGTAGAAAGGTTATGAAGAATGCCAGTTGGGGCTAATTGCACCCTTCATCAAGGGAATTGTGCCTTTCAATTGATTAATTACACCCCATATTTTTTTATTATGCCCTTCGTAAAAATAATTGCGCCCTTCCCGCTGTTAATTATGCCCTTCATGTCGAATAATCTTTATCATAAGAAGAAACCAGTCTCTGCAGCCAGGCAAATGATCAGGAATGATAAGAAAACCAAAATAAAGCCGCCATTTGGCTTACTTCTTCCAATGCGCGTATGCGTCATCTTCAAGGACCAAACCATTGTTTACACGCAGACAAGACGATGCGTATGCTTTTAATTAGGTTGATTACCGTTATCCCCACCTAATTCAAACGGTGAATATACCCCATCATAATCAACGATCGTCACCATTCCCCTGTCGGCATGATTGTTATCATGGCAGTGGAACAGCCACTCGCCCGGGTTCTCCGCCTTGAAGTAGATAACGTATTCTTCTCCCGGTTTCACATGGATCAGGTCCTTCACGATTGGCTGGTCGAATTCTTCCCCGTTTTTTGAATTGACTTGAAACCGGTGGCCATGCAAATGCATAGGATGATTCATCCGGCCTGTATTTTTCAATGTAACCTTCACTATATCTCCTTCGTTTACTTCAATCGGCGGCGTATCAGGAAACGTTTTATCATTGATTTGAAATGACATGCCTTCTCCCATATCCATCCCCATGCTTAAGTCCATCGTGTAATTTACATCAGGGGTAGGTATTTCTTTGAATATGGTATTTTCACTTCCATACGAAATCCCTTTGGAGACTCCTTTTCCGGAAGCCAGCACGGCTTTGTCATTGGAGGCATTATTCCCTGATACAATTGGAATCACCATGTCTTCTGCATGTTCTACATTCTGTTCCTGGCCGATGAACATCGTTTCTTCGTTCAGTTTGGTAAACTCTACATCAAATCGTTCACCCGGTGCAATTCCCAGTACATTGGAGGTATTCCCTTCTGACACAACTTTTTCTCCGTCACTGGCAATCACACGCATGGAACCTTCGGGGAATACTAACTTGTGCACCTGGTAACCCGCATTGACGAATCGCAATCTTGCTTTTTCACCTTTTTCCATCTTAAGGGTCTCAATGGCATCAGCTGATTTTCCATTCACTGTGAACGTGTCATACATTTGTTTCGTATCCGCTTCCCCGTCACCGGACATCGCTCCCTTCATCATTCCCCCCATATTGGATAAATCACGTTTTTCCTGATCTACTGCCCATTCATCAAGAATGAAAAATTCATCTTTTTCATACTCTTTTTCTTTTTCTTCAATGACCAACGAGCCATACAAGCCTTTATCCACCTGTTTTGAGCTTTGTTGATGAGAATGATACCAGTAAGTACCGGCATCATTTGCAATAAACTCATAGGTGAAACTTTCTCCAGGCTGCACCGCATCTTGAGTCAGTCCGGGAACTCCATCCATCTTGTTTGGCAAGAGGACACCATGCCAGTGAATCGTGACAGGTACATCAAGCTCGTTCTTCAGATTCACTTTTACATAATCACCTTCTGTAACCGTGATCGGCTCGCCTGGCACTGTTCCATTATAGGTCCAGGCGTTTACGGATTTCCCATCACTGATTTTCCATTCTTTTTCCTGGGCGGTTAAATTGAATGTCTTTACATCCCGGTCCCCTTTTTCCTGTGCGCCGACCTCCAATATACTCTTACCACCATTTTTAACTCCCTCAGGTAATGACCCGCTTCCGCTTTGGCTCCAAGGGGAATTAAGATAAACCACTACTCCAATGACCAAAAGGATTGCAATTAAAATAGTTCCGATTATTTTCTTATTCATCGATGAGTCTCCTTACTATTCGCCGTTATCAATCCCTCTATTGATCCAGCTTTCTTTTCAGACGATCATATTCTTCTTCCGTAATATCTCCCTTTGCGAGCCTCTCTTTTAACACATTCAATGCCTGGTTACTATTTTGATTAGAATGGTGGGATTCATTTTTTGGATTAGACCTCATCATCCAAATGAAAATGGTATAATGGCTATAACAATAAGTACAAACAGAAAACCTGTTCCGAAAAATCCTCCACCCATACCTCCGCCGTTCATCATAAAATCATCTCCTTTGATGGTGTTATTTACGCTTTTTCCTCATTTTAAACAAATACCTCGTACCCTATTGGATTCTACCCTGAATTTTTGCAGAAAATATGTAGGGGGAGGGAAATTGTGCGGGGGAGGCTTTCCGAGAATGAAAAACACATAAAAGGATACTCCTCAAATAATTGAAGAGTATCCTTTTCTTTTGTCATGTATTCTTTTTATAAGTACCATCCAGCCCGATCATCCGACCTTCTGCAATCTTCACACCTCTTTGGCATTGAGAACCCCTTCTGCTTATAAAACTTCCGCTCTCCGACAGTAAACATGAACCGCTCGCCGCACTCCCAGCATTTCAATCTTAAGTCCTCAGGCGCCGAACCTTCCAACGCTTCTTTAAGGAGTACCTCCCTTTCTTGTGAAGCTTGTCCGTCAATTCCTTCCTGCTGCTCCAGCGCATGAATCACTTCCTTGATTTCAGCCCGAACCTTTTTATAATCTATTTTCTCCCATGCTTCTAAAAAAGGGAGGAACGCCCGATCACCAGATTCCTTGATTTTTTTAAGCATCAAAAGAATCATCCCTCGATCCCGGTCTTTAAGATAGGTCATGTCCGGTACTGGTTCCCCCTCTTTTACCCACTCTCTCCATTCATCGATCAGTTCATCTGCATACTGATCAGATTCAATCTGCCAGCCCCGCTCTGTATACACAATCATCGGGAGTTTTCCGAAATATTCGACGTCAAGGAAGTCATGATCGATCATCCAGTCCACTTTCTTCATGATGTCATCAAGCTTCTCCGACTTGAAATACCCGTACATTGGACAGGTATCCAATTCCAGCTGGAGCACTTTCTTATCTTTTGAACCTTTTAAGATTTTGGAAAGAAGAGACCTTCCTCCCTGTGCAATAATCGATTCTGCGGCCCTTAGGATGGCCTTTATATCTTTTTGGGATAGCTTTTCTATACGATTGTCCATTAAAACGGCAGCTCCTCATCGTTTATAGAGGCGTCAATTTTCTTTCTGTTTACAGACTTTTCACTACTGTCTATCCGCGCAGTCTTACCTTCTATAATCCGGCCAAACTTCTCTTCATATAATTCACTGATCCAGACCTTCACTGGAGCTTTCCACTTCTGACTCTTTGAAGGAATATTCTTTATCAAACTCTTCGGTGACATCCCGAGTTCTTTCGCCATTTGAATATCAGCTGAATTTAACCTGCAATGCTTCTTAGCTTCAGCCCAGGCATCAGCATTCTTCTTTTTGGCCATGGTGAACCCTCCTTTCTTGTGAAAGAACAACCTTCCTGCATCCTGGTTCATTGTTCCCCTCTTTTTTCATATTTTAACCGTCTTACTTGTATGAAAAACTGCGACCCTAAACACAGTATTGCCGACAGGTTTATTTTATCTTCCCTAACTCGCTTAGAAAAGCCGGCCTTCTTCTATATAGATCCATTAACTCATCTATCAACTCTACTTGTTTCGGCTTGCCTGCAATTCTCTTATATTTAATTAATTTTTGACACACCTTTTGGTAAGCTTTCCGATTGGAAGAAGAACTTGCAGCATCCAGGATATACTCCTTATAAACTTCATCAACCTTTGCTTTATCATGCTCGATTAGTTTATGTGCGTATTCTTCAATATATTTGGGATTGCTTCTAACAAACAATAATAATTCTTCCAGGTCATTTTCTTCATCTATCAATTTTAGAAAAACACTTCTCGCCTGCCAGCTTTTGGCTGACTTTAGTTCTTGTTTTAAGTGTCTATAGAAATCCTTTTTATTTTCTGAGGTTAATTCTTTTAAGTCTTCGTAATAGGGAAAATCTCCTTGAAACAAAAATTCCTTCGCCAGCATATACTGTTGTTCACGTAATGAAAGGTTCTTATAGGCTAGGTATCTGAACGTTTTCCATTTCGATATTAACCCCGGATATAGATGGTCCTTTGCTTCCCCTTCTTGGGCCAACTCAATGACCTTATGATCGTTTTTCTCCAGGAGCAGCTTATTCAATAATTGCTCTCTAAAAGCTGTATATTGCAAGTGCTCATAAATAAACTCTTCGGCTTCTTCTTGTGTTCCATATTTCTTTGTCAATTCAAGCAATAATTGCAGCATGCTTTCAATCTCATAATGTGAATACCGATCACTTGATCTTTCATCCAGCATCGATTCAATTTTGTCAATCAGCCGCTTCCTCAGCGTTATATCATCTACAAGTTCACAGCAGATGCTCAACAAATCAATTTTGTAATCGCTCCACCCGTCGAGAACCCCGTTTTCAACCTGTCCTAATAGCACTTCGAAAATTTCTGACTGGAGAGGATCTGTATCATCGACGCCAAAAACGATCTCTTCGATTAATTCAAGGGTTTCGTCAACCAGGGAGCCAATATCTCCGTCAGAATCATCTGCATATTGAAATGCACCTATCGCTTCCTCAAATAAAAGAAATGCGATTTCCAGGGCCAAAAGTGTATCTTCAACTTGTCGTGCCTTTTCTGCTACCTCTTCCATTTCTGTGACAAATCCTCTAGTAAGACGATACCTGATAAAACCTTCTCTGCCAGTATATTTCCTGATGATAGAATCTATTAATCTGCGGCAGCCATCAAGGTCCTGCTGATTGTCCCCTTTCGAGAATTTAACCAGGAGAGCGTTTTCCAACGCAGGGTCCTGATTCGTTATATCTACGATAATATCAGTCAACTCTTCTTTTGAAAGACCTTTTAAAACCATATGAAGGTCTGATTGCCCATCATTTCCCTTGATATCTTCAACATCTTCATTCAACATCTTCGATAATCTAAAATATGCAGCAACCTCATGTTTACATACAGGTCCAAAATCATAAGGGCAATCACATTTGGAAAAAAGAATCTCACCGTCATCTGCCATCTCAACCAGCACTTCGTAATCATCACTTCCCTCAACATGAAATAGAAAAGTGTTTTCGCTCTGTTTAGACGCCTTCGTGACATTGCCATCAATGTAATAGCCATATCCCTTGTCTAGAATCGTTTTATCTATATACCTCTTGAAATCATGAATATTCATTTCAGGTCCACCTTAATGAATTATAATTGAAAGTTTTTCTACTGAAGATGATCATTAAATATTTCATTGTCTCCCACAGCACTTTTTATACTTCGAACCGCTTCCGCATGGACAAGGATCATTCCTCCCAATAGAGGGCCCTTTTTTCACAGGCATTACTACATGATCACTTTCCTTTTTTCAATACCTTCTATGTACTCCGGCAGTAAAGCCATCTTCTTGCAGTAGCGTTTTTCGTTAAATGTTTCTTGGTATTTCATCACAACGTAAATTTCTTCGGTCAGGACAGTCGCAATCATCTCTTTGGACACCTGTTCTTCAAAACCTAAATCCACTAATCTGGCTAAGGTTTTATTCGTGCACTTTGGATCATCCTGTTTTATTTGATTGTCTACGACTTCTAATAAATGAGATTTGAATTTATAATTAACCATTTCGGCACTCCCTCATTCCATCAGCTTATGATTAGTATATATAAGATAAATGCTACCATAGCTTTGCTACTGATTGAAGGCAAGGCTTGAAACATGAAAATAGGTCCCTTACCCCCGGCACATTAGAAAAACTGAACCACTAACAAACAAAAAAGATGCTTGGTCCGCTGATATATACAGGGACCAAACACCTTATCTTTTATTTTTATTAGTTTATTTCAAAACCAACTTCGCCACACACTCCACATGCGCCGTCTGCGGAAACATATCCACCGGCTGCAAATACTCAACAGTGTACTGCTTCTTCAAATACTCAATATCCTTTGCCAGCGTAGAAGGATTACAGCTCACATACACAAATTTCTTCGGCTTCACTTCCTTGATTGTATCAAGGAACTTCTGGTCGCATCCTGTACGCGGGGGATCGACAACGACTACGTCCGGTCTCCATCCTTCTTTTTTCCACTTCGGCATGAGTTCTTCCGCGCTGCCTACGAAGTAATCCGCATGGTCGACTCCGAATCGTTCAGCGTTCTTTTTGGCGTCATCGATTCCTTCCTTAATGACATCCATCCCACGGATTTCCTTAGCTCCATCCGCTAACCAAAGTCCGATGGTGCCGACGCCGCAATATGCATCGACTACTTTCTCTTCACCGGTCAGAGCCGCTGCTTTTTTCGCTTCGTTATAAAGCTTGGTCGTCTGGATTGGATTTAGCTGGAAGAATGCACGTGCTGAAAGTTCATAGGTGAATTCATCAAGGCGTTCTTCGATGCTTTCTTTTCCTGAAAGATGGATCGTTTCATCGCCGAAGATGATGCCCGTTTTCTTCGGGTTGATGTTCTGGGCAATCGATACAACTTCCGGCAGGCGTTTCTCGATTTCGGAAATCAATAAATCCTTACGCTGGATCTTTTTGTCGTTCGTTACCAGTACAACCTGCACCTCTCCTGTTTCGAATCCGACGCGCGTCACGATCGTTCTCAGGATCGGCTTTTTCTTTTTCTCATCATAGACAGGAATGTTGAAGTCATTGATGATGCGTTTGATTTCTGTTGTGACTTTGTTGGTTGCCGAGTGCTGGACGATGCATTCGTCAATGTTGATCAGCTTGTTGGAGTTCATGCTGTAGAGGCCTGCGAATGCTTTCCCTTTATGGGATTCCACTTGGAACTGGCTCTTGTTGCGGTAGTGCCAAGGGTTGTCCATGCCGATCGTCTGACGTAAATCCAGTTCATCCAGGTTCAGTTTTGTATGGCGTTCCAGGGACTGCAGAACGATATCGCGCTTTGCTTCGAGCTGACCTTCATACGTGATGTGCTGAAGCTGGCAGCCGCCGCATTCTTCATAAACGAGGCAGGGAGCCTTTGTCCGCTGCGGTGACTTCTTTCGGATTTTCTTGATTCGTGCTTCCGTGAATTTCGGGTGCACCTTGGTGACTTCGACCACCACTTCTTCCCCTGGCAGGGCTCCCGGGACGAAGACGATTTTCCGTTTAAAGAAACCGATGCCCTCACCGTTGATGCCGATCTTTTTTATCGTAAGCGGAAACTGCTGTTTCAGCTCGATCTTCACTTCATTATTGTTGCCTTGCCGTTTATTCGTGTATTGCTTTTTCATTGGTTCACGTCCGTTCTATTCGATACTTCTCCATAAATACAGGGATGCATAGCTTAAATAAGGATGCCACGGCGAGCTGAATTGTTCAAGCTCTTCCTGGGTGGGTTTCCTGTCCATATTGTATAAAATTCTGATGGCGTTCTGAATGCCGATATCGGCTGTCGGAAACAGGTTCGGGCGGCCAAGGCCAAATAAAAGATAGCTCTGTGCCGTCCAGGGTCCGATGCCGCGGATCTTTGTCAGCTCTTTAATGATGGCTTCATCGTTTTTTTCGGGAAGGGTGTCCAGGTTAAGCTCACCGCTTGCCACCTTCTGTCCGAGTCCGATGACGTATTCTGCTTTTCGCTGTGAAAACTGGAGCTCCCTGAGTTCTTCCACCGTAAGTGCTGCCGTTTTTTCAGGAGATGGATAAAACCACACTCCGTCCTTCTGCCAGCCGTAAGTCGTGACAAACCTGTGCGTCAGCGTGAAAGCGAACTTCAGGTTGAGCTGCTGGTGGATGATGCTCTTCACGATGCTCGCGAACGGATCGAATTCTAGGACAATCGGTGTTCCGGCATGTTCTTCGAATATGGGCTTGAGCTCCGTTTGCAGGAAATGCTCATGCACCTCGTGAAGGCCTTTTTCCCACTGAAAAATCTCTGAGATCCGGTTGTGTTTCTCTTCAAGCTGTTCATCATTTTCAAAGGTGATCGTGAACCCGGGCTCCTCGGTAGTTCCGACTGCCTGCACGTTGATAACCTCTCCATCTCCATGCGGCAAATAATATGGCACCTTTACACTGCGGTCTTCCTTATCCACTGCATTCAGCGGGTCCAGCGAAAGCCTGTCCAGCACCCGGTCGAAATTGTACGGGCCTTCAATCCTGACATTCCTCGTTACCATCGTCCTCATCCCTCCGCTTCAAAACTCGTAAGTGTATTATAGCATATGGCCGGTGTAACCTTTAAACGTTGTACGCCGTCTTATTTGGTAGTATCAGGTAAAGGGGATGGTTGGTTTGAAGAAGTGGATGGCGGCTTGGATGCTGCTTGTGCTGCTGGCTGGGGGTTGTGATGAGCCGGGGGATCCTGGGATGGAAGCGGGGAAACCGGTCGAGGACTATGAACCAAAAGAAACGGATATCGTGAACACTCATGGTAAATTAGAGAACCTTGAACGCTTCGAGGAATTTTATGAAAATGTACGAAATGGAAAGGAAGAAAGTATCCGTATTGTTTTCTATACAGAAGAAGGGGATCCGATCCTGCACGACATCCGTTTCGACGGTAAAGTATTCAAATCGGTAATGGACACAAGAAGAGATAAGTTCGGAGACGGGAAAGTGCAAAAATTCACCTGTAACAATATTGAAAATACAAATGGTGAAATGGGGGACAATGTGTACAGACTTAAAGATTGCGGTAATGATCCCGAAGCCATTATCCTTTGGTACTGATACTTATGAATCGAGGGACGGGCCTTTAGCAAGCTAAAGGCCCGTCCCTCCTATTTCATTGCCGGATGTTCATCCAGACTTTTAAATGTGTACCCGCGTTTTTTCAAATCCTGTATCGCTTTTTTCAGTGCATCGGCATTATCCTTGGAAACAGAATGAAGCAGGATGATCGCTCCCGGATGGATCTGGGCCATGATGTTGTCATAGGAGTATCTCCATCCGTGCTGCTCGTTCGTTTTCCAATCGACGAAGGCAAGTGACCAGAAGACATGCTTGTACCCTTCTTCCTGTGCGACTTTAAGGGTCCGTTCGCTGAATACGCCGCGTGGCGGGCGCAGGTACTTCATTTCTTTTTGACCGGTGAGCTCTGCGGTCTTCACCTTCACTTTTTCAAGTTCTTCGCGGATCCGCTGGTCAGTCGTGGTGGTGAAGTCGGGATGGTGCCAGGAATGATTCCCGATGATATGTCCTTCTTTGACCATTCGTTTTACCAGGTCCTCTGCGCTTAATAGATAGTGGCCGGTAACGAAAAACGTCGCAGGCACTTTTTCTTTTTTAAGTACATCCAGGACTTTTTCCGTGTAACCATTTTCGTAGCCATTATCAAATGTGAGGTAAATATCCTTTTTATCAGGGGAGCCTTTATAGAAAGCCCCGTACTTTTCCAGCAGTGCATCATAGGCCGGTCCTGCTTCCGCAGGTACTTCATCGCGGCTTTTCTTGAAGCCCCAGCCAATAGGGTTGTTCGACACGGCCTTGGCATTGGCCGGCAGGATCAGGATGAACAGGGACGAAATCAATAGGATTTTCAGTAACTTAGCCATAATAACCTTCCTTCTCATTCATTTTCTTTAGTTTTTGAGAAGTTAGAGGTTTCATTCTTACTAAAAGTATCCAAATGATGCGGCTCGTCCAGTTTATGCTCGAAAAGCTTCGTTTTTTGCTCGGCAATTTGGATTTGAGCTCGAAAGCAAATGATTTGTGCTCGAATTCCGGAATTTATGCTCGAGCTGCCGATTTTTCTTTAAAGCCCTGCCCTCATATCAAAAAGCCTGATACTCTTCACTGGCAAGTTCCTTCAATTTAGCCTTGTTTTTCTCTATGAACTTTGTGACGGTTTCTTCGTCATTCACATCTGGAAAATCCTTAAATTCCTCTTTTAACTCCTTTTCCACCTGCTGTCTCGAGACATCGAGTGTGGAATCATCGATTTCAAACGAGTATCCTTTCGAATTAGGAACTAAAAGCGCCAGATAAATGGCATTATAATAAAAGTTCTGCTTATCGACATTTTTCCCGTTGAACCAGTACTTATTGAACTGCTCTTCAGAGATGCCGGAGCCTTCTTCAAGACCGTATGTAACCTTGATTCTTCCATCGGACAAGTCGATTCCTTTCACCGTTTCACCGCCTGGCAAGCTTTGAACGATGCTGTATACCTTATTATTGTCCCCGACATAGGTTCCGGTCATTTCCTTTAACTTGTCCAAATTCACATTTTCAATTTTCGTTATCTTAACTTTATCCGCCGGCTCGCTGCAGGCTGCAAGAACCACTGCCGCGGCAAGCATCATGATGAAGAATGCTGTAATCCGTTTCATAAGATCCCTCCATTTCCCCGTAGTATACTAAAAATGGCGATTGATGGAAAGTTTCTTAAGTAATGAAAAAAAGCAGCAGGAAATCGCATGCTGCTTCACTGACCACCCGAACTCCCGCGGTGATCACCTCCAGTATAATTACTATCCTCCCCGGGCTTCGCACCCGGATTGATGCCTGGCAGGTGATCATCATTATTTCTCCGCTTTCTCCTAACATCAATCAAATAAGCAAAAATTAAAATCCCTGCAATCATGATCCAGAACCACCACATAATAATTGGACGCCTCCTTTTTACTATCCTATGTACTTCCGGCGCTCCTTAAAACTCCACATAAAACGGGTGGGTCCCTTCGTCAAGGCACTGCCTGATCCGTTCTTTGAAATTTTGGAAAGTCACCATTTCCAAAGCTTCTTCAACTGGAAAAAAACCAACTTCAAGGCTTTCTTCAGAGGTAGTCGGTGTCCCCCCTACAGGCCTCGCTAAAAATAAGGTATTGCAGATGGACTGAGCCACATTTTGAAAAATTCCGCAGAACTTCGTGATTTCCACTTCAATCCCCGATTCCTCGATTGTTTCCCTGATGGCCGCGTTCTTAAGTGATTCTCCTTCTTCCACCTGACCGCCGGGCATTTCCCAGCCTCTTTCCGGTCCTTTGATCAGCAGCAGCTCACCCTGTTCATTTAAAACAATTGTCGCCGCCGAAACAATATGTTTTGGCGGGGTAAAAATTTGCTGTGCCTGTTGATTTTCGCTCAAAGTGCTCCCTCCATTCCAGCTGCATCAATATCCTTATTTTACCACAAACTCATCCGTTGTTGGAAATTTCCGAATAATTATAACAAAAAAGTCCCGTGTATCTCCACGGGACACTGTTCTTCTTTATTTAAATACCGGCTCCTTGAACTGAGCCAGTTTTTCCAATGATGATTTATCGACTTCTTCGTGCAATGAGTTCCCGTGTGAGTCCATTGTCACGACCGCAGTGAACCCTTCTACATTCAGGTGCCACATGGCTTCAGGAATACCGAATTGCATCAAATCGACACCGTCAACACCCTTGATGCAGTCAGCATAGTACTGAGCTGCTCCGCCGATTGCGTTGAGGTAGACACCACCGTGCTCCTTAAGAGCAGCAAGCGTCTTAGGCCCCATGCCGCCTTTTCCAATGACCGCGCGGATGCCGAATCGCTTCATGATATCGCCCTGGTAAGGCTCCTCGCGAATCGATGTCGTCGGGCCGGCCGCTTTCACGTGCCAGCTGCCTTCATCGTCCTTCAGCATGACCGGTCCGCAGTGGTAGATGATCTGTCCGTCAAGGTCGACCGGCGCATCGTTGTCACTCAAGTGTTTGTGGATCGCGTCGCGGCCCGTGTACATGCGGCCGTTAATCTTCACTACGTCCCCCACTTTAAGTTCGCGGATCTGCTCTTCCGTGATCGGTGCCTGAAGCGTCACAACATTCGGCGCCTCACCGGCATCAGCAGCGGCCGTCTCAAGTTCAGCTTCGGACCCTTGAGTAAGATCGATCTTCTCGCCTTCCTGATAGAGCCACTCAGCGATTCCACCCTCGGCATTAAGCTTCACACCAAGACGGCGGAACGCCCAGCAGTTGTAGGCAACCGATACGAAGAAGCTTGCCGGAATGCGGTTCATCACGCCGGCCTTACAGCCAAGAAGCGTCGTTTCCCCTCCGAAGCCCATAGTACCGATGCCAAGTTCGTTTGCATTTTCCATCACGTATTCTTCAAGTTTACGAAGATCTTCATTAGGATTTACGTCATCCACTGAACGGAATAGCTGTGCTTTTGCAAGATCGTATCCCGAAGAACGGTCTCCCCCGATACCGACGCCGATGAACCCTGCGCTGCATCCCTGACCCTGTGCCTGGTACACTGAGTGCATCACACATTTTCGGATTCCGTCAAGGTCGCGACCCGCACGTCCCAGTCCTTCAAGCTCACAAGGAAGGCTGTACTGGATGTTTTTATTTTCACAGCCGCCGCCTTTCAGGATCAGGCGAGCGTCCACATAGTCCTCTTCCCACTGTTCGAATTTGATGACAGGTGTACCAAGACCGAGATTGTCACCTGAGTTCGCACCAGTCAAAGAATCAACCGAGTTCGGACGAAGCTTGCCGTCTTTCGTCGCCTGTACCATCGCGGCGTAGATCGCTTCTTTGATCTCGAGCTGATTCACGCCGACCGGAGTCTTTATTTTAAATGTAGGAAGACCTGTATCCTGACAAATCGGAGATACATTGTCATCCGCCATCTTTACGTTATTCGAAATCGTATCAAGGCTCATCGCCGCCCGTGTCCCCGCATTCTCACGCTCTTTCGCAGAACGGATCGCCCGGCGCACATCCTTCGGCAGGTTCGTGGACGTTTCCACGATCAAGTCATACATACTTTGCTGCAATGTCTCTTTATTCATCATTCTTCCCCTTTCCCCTCAACCAATTGAATTGTATAAACGATTCATGATTTTTCACCAATCATTATACTCCTATAAGAATCGGATTGAAAGGGATTTCACAAAGGAAATTCCTTTTGGAAATAACAGGACACCTCATCTTCATGAGTCTCCGAATACCCGTTCTTCTTATAAAATTGAATGGCATCCGCCCACTGTTTATTCGTCTCCAGGATCAGCTTCTGTGCGCCCATGGATATTGCCTTATCTTCCAAATGCACGAGCATCCTCCGGCCGAGACCGTGCTTTCGGTAAGGCTTCAACACAGACATCCTCACAACCTGAAACGTATCTTGTGATTCCCTCCTGATCGCCCCGGTACAAATCATTCTATCCCCGTCCATCCCCACATAAAATAAATGATCACCCTGCATGTACTCACTCCAGATGTCCTGGATATCAGGGTTCAGGGTGTGGTCGATGAAACCGAACCGCTCAAGGAATCCGGCCAGGATGACTTCCTTCGCTGCGGGGCACTGCTCTTTTTGTATCGCCTGAATTTGCATATGTATCTCTCCTTTATATGTGAACCACTGTTATGTATTTGACTAAAATCAGGAAAATCCTCCCCGGGGTTAGAGGATATGTGACAGGGTTCATCATTTTCCGGGAAATAACGATATCATTCTGCCTGTGCCAGGAAGAATAAACGGGAATGGTGGCTGGGATTGGTGGCTGTGATTGTGCCAGGCACCGTCCCTGATCCTGAGCCTTGATCCTGAGCCTGGCTCAATGACCCCGGTTTGAGCCTGGCTCAAAACACCAAACCCAAGCCTGGCTCAATCTACAAACAACAGCCCACTCCCAACCCAAAATAAAAAAAAGAGCCCCATCATCAGGACTCTTTATTCGCTCTTCTTAAATTGTTCGCATTTCGTCTCTATATCATCGATCATGGAAATCAGGCGGTCGATATCTTCCACATCGGCCTGTTCAGGGTCGATGGAATCCAGCACATCTACAAACAGATTCAAACGCTGTTTCAGGTAGTCTACCTGTGAGTTTTTATCATTTACGGCTTTGCCCAAGAGAATCTCTCCTTTCATACCTTTATCATGGTAACCAATAACTTTCGGATTGACAAGGGGTCAGCAGTTTTCAATAATAAGTTAGTGACTTATTGTAAAGGAGTTTTTACTATATGAAATCAACTACTCTCTCCAAGAAGATGTCGATTGATCATGACCCTTGGGAGGCATATCTCGATGTTGAGGAGCACGGAGGCATTACCCTTTCCAACATCGAATTTACCACGACTACGCTCTGCAATATGCGCTGTGAGCACTGTGCAGTCGGTTACACGCTGACGCCGAAGGATCCTGAGACGTTGCCGATGGATACCGTGTTTCAGCGTCTTGATGAAATCACTACGCTTCGTTCCCTTAGTATTACCGGCGGGGAGCCGATGCTTTCCAAGAAATCGGTGGAACATGTGGTGCTGCCGCTTTTGAAGTACGCCCATACGAGAGGGGTACATACACAGATCAATTCGAACCTGACCCTCGACCTTGACCGTTACTTATTGATTGCCCCTTATCTCGATGTTTTACATATTTCCCACAACTGGGGCACGACCGATGAGTTCATCGATGTCGGCTTTGCCAATATGGAGAGGAAGCCGACCCGGGAGCAGCGTCAGAAGCTTTTTGACCGCATGATTGAGAACAGCCGCGCGCTTTCTGAAGCTGGTGTGCTTGTTTCTGCTGAAACGATGCTGAATAAAAACACGCTTCCCTATCTCGAAAAGATCCACCGCCAGGTTGTCGAAGAGATGAAATGCGGACGGCACGAGATTCACCCTATGTACCCATCAGATTTCGCTTCGAGCCTCGAAACTCTGTCACTTGATGAGACGCGTGATGCAATTAAAAGCATTCTGGAGTTCCGAGATGAAAATGTATGGATGTTGTTCGGCACGCTGCCATTCTATCCATGCAGCACCTCGGAAGAAGACCGCAGCTTATTGAAACAGCTGTACTCAGCCAAAAATGTAAGTGTACGGAATGATCCCGATGGCCGCTCGCGATTAAACGTCAATATCTTTACCGGTGACGTGATCGTAACCGACTTCGGCGATACGCCGCCGCTCGGGAATATTACGAATGACTCACTGCCTGGTATATTCGATAAATGGCAGGATGAGGAGCTTGCGAAGGAATTGAACTGCCACTGCCCGGCAGCCAAATGTCTTGGACCGAATGTACTGGTGAAGTCCATGTATTATGAGAATGTTGATTTTTCTAAAAGAAGTGCATTGATTGAGCGTTGATTGAACGTCCCGGCTTCAGAAGGAAGCTGGGATTTTTTTTTGCTGCGAACGTTAATTGTGCCAGTTATATGATAATTGCGCCAGATTTTCAATAATTGCGCCTTTTTCCTGGTAATTGCGCCAGATTCCAATTAATTGCGCCTCTTTCCCGATTATTGCGCAACTTAGAATCATTATTGAAAGCTCCCAGCCGCTTCACCAAAACAAAAAAACACCCCGGAAAGAAAGTATCCGAAGTGTTTCTTATTTGATCGTTTTTTCATCGATCGGTGCGGGTTCACGTGCCGCTTTCTCAAATGGCTGTTCGCCTAAACCATAGCGCTTGATTCTTTCTGCGTAATACTTCGCTCGTCTGGATCCAAACCAGATTCTCATAGCCGTCGCCAGCACAAGTACGGCTCCGAATACTAATAGATACTCCATTCTCATCACCTCCTTTTGTTTAGATTATTCTGAATATTATAACATATCATCAAAATATTTTAAAGGGCTCAGCTGAATTATTTATATACCACCATTCGACACCATTTAAACATGATCATAAGAAAACCCATCCTTTTATGGAGGGACGGGCCTTCTCTTTTATCGCGGTACTTCGCTTGCCATAAATCCGAAATGTACATGGTCCTGAATAGGGATCCAGGCTCCTACCCCTTGGGAAGTGACATTTTTGACGACTACAGAACGTTTGGTGCCTTTCATCTGCAGATACACTTCTCCGTAGGTCACTTTTCCTTTTTCGTTGATTGCCGGGGCATATGCGTATAGATAACCCAGGCGTTTTGGCGAAATATTATAGACCTGATTCTTTTTCGTACCTGCACCTACGATTGTCTGGAACGCAAGTGGAAGCTGGGAGTTGTCCATGGCTTTGATCATCATCATTTTTTCCACGTCATCAGCATGAGGGACTTTCGCTGTCAGCCCGCCTTTTACTACTTTTTGCGCTTCTTGAACGTAGTGAATTTGATAGTTGCCTTTTCCGCCGCGGTTATCATAGTAATTCGTGTTGATTTTCTGGTATTCCCAGTTCGGGGATGTCTCGGTTGAAGCATAATTGAGCGGCCATTCCCCTAAATAGATGGTCGCACGCAATCCGATGGTAGGTGCTTTATTGATGGAAGATTCATTCAAAATTCGGATTAGGTTAGGGTTTTCAATTTTAACATTTGCGGTATCCAGAAGCTCCTGGGTAAATTCGCTTGGCTGAAGATACGGCTGATCCTGTGTTGAATTCGGGTATGTGTTTTCTTTCGCGATATCCAGGACTGAATTAGGTATGGTGACTTTCCCGGAGTCCGCGTCTTTTCGCGGAGCGGGACTTTTTTCAGCATGGGTACCGGCAGATACTACAAGAAATGCGAGAATGAACATAAGAACTGTACGCATTATTTTCATTTGTGTAGACTCCTTTCAACTTAAACTTAAGGGTTTGCCTTTAGTTTTTTCTATGTTGCAGGAGCTTATCCACGGAAAAATAAAATCTTATAACTGAAAGAATATTTACAAAATTCGATAATTATTTTATAATGAGGTCACCTGGAGGGTTGTCAGACATCTTGGAATGCTGGCAGTTTTTCATAATTTTCTATTTTCCCAAAGAAGCAGCGGTTCCCTATATGGGTACCGCTGTTTTTTACGCATCGATCTGGATTTTTCCTTTGACTGACTTCTTCTTTTTGCCGACAGAGGCAATTGCCTTCACTCTAACGGTACCCTTCATACCTGGCTGAGGCTGAATCCTAGCTGTGAAACGTCCTTTTTCATCCGTCTTGACATGGCTCTCTTTAATAATCCCTTGATTTTCAGAAGATCTCAGTTCCACCTCGATGTACTTGAGCGGGAAACCCTCCAAAGTCAGCTGCCCCGAAATTTCCGCACCTTTTTCAGTCACGGTACTGTTTGGAAGTTCAAGGGTCATAACCGGCCTTGGAGGTTTACAGCCAGCCGTCACATTAACAGTGGCAGAAGCGAGTTTCCCATCCACCATGGCGCTGGCCTTTATAGATGCCGGCTGAAAAGGCGTCCCAGCACTTACGGCTACGACAAAAGTGAAGATCCCTTCTTCATCCGCCACAGGATTAGACGGCAGGAATTGTAGGAACGGAGAACCTGTCAATGTCACGGTCCTGTTAGCCAGCGGCTGTCCGTCACATGATAATATTCCTGAAATTGCGGCACGACAATTGATTTTGTTTATCTTCATAGGGTTCAATGTGATGGAGAGATTCTTACATTTTAAACAGCGCACGGTGACTTGCCTTGAAACGGACACCTGTTGTCCGCCAATCACTGATTTCGCGATGATTGTGATTGTTTCATCCACATCCGGGAAAGGGACAAGTATCGCTTTATAGGTGCCATCCACTGAAGTAAGCGCTGGATTTGGTGCAGCAATCACCTTATTTATCGCCGGCTGAATCATGAACGTTATAAGAGCTCCTGAAATCGGAACACCGTCACATATAAGCTTTCCTGTCAGCTGTGTTCCCCTGCAGCTGACGGTATCCGGTATAGGACTGAGTGTCAGCAGGGGATTGATGCATTTGATGCAATCGACCCGGATTACGATTTGATCCATCAGTATGAGATCCCCCACCTGTGCAGTAGCAGTGATGACTACATCCGATGTGACCGGCGTTCCCGGAACAACCGTTACCTGAGTAGAAAACTTGCCGCTGCTGTCCGTTACCGGATTCGGATTTTCAAACACCAGTCCCGGGAAAGAGGATGTCAAATTGACCGTGATGCCCTTTAGAGGCCTGAAATCACAAAGTATCCTCCCGCTTATGATTCCCTCACAGCTGACTGATACGATAACATCAAGGCGCAGTACCGGATTCTCACATGGGCCGGTGGGAAAAAACCCGCACCCTTTGGGAGGGGGGGTGATTTTACAATGTTCATCTTTCTTTGGTACCACTTTTATCTTTTTCATTTTGATTGTTCTCACTCACAATTCATTCCTTTACACAGACTCTTGTCTTATATTATTCAGCATAAAGGTGGCGGTTCGTCCAATTGGTTTAAACTGCAGGAAAATAGTCCGTACGCCTACAAAACAAAAAGATCAGAGCTTCTCTGACCTTTTAATCATTTTAGAACGACCACCATTACAACAAGTAAAACCCGATTCCCATAATAAAGTACGCTGCCAGCAAGGTCAGTCCTTCAAACCAGTTCGTCTCCCCGTCATTCGAGATGATAATCGTGACGAGGACGGCCGATACCATTGCGACCAGCTCCGGAAGGGTAAAGACAAGCGGCATGTTTGTTTCAAATAACAAGGAGGCGAAAACGAGCACCGGTGCGACGAACATGGCAACCTGAAGGGTTGACCCGACCGCAATTTCCACAGCCACGTCCATCTTGTTCTTATAGGCCATGATGACCGCTGATGCGTGCTCTGCCGCATTCCCTACAATCGCGACGATGATGACCCCGATGAACAGCTCGCTCCAGCCGAACGCTTCCCCTACTTCTTCAAATGTATGGACGAGGCTTTCTGACACATACGCAACGGCCGCTGTCGACACTGCGAGAATGAGAATGGCTTTCCCCTTGCTCCATTCCGGCTCTTCTTCATGAGTATTCTTGTCCCCAACCTCTCCATGCTGATAAACACCGCGGTGCGTGACGAGCTTGAAGAAAAGGGCGAACAGATAAAGGGCAATCAGGATCCCTGCCACCCCGACACTCATCACCATCGTGGCACGTTCATTCATTTCCTGTGCGAACACTTCCGGTATGACGAATGCTACAATGACCGCAAACATCAGGAGCCCTGAGTTATGGCGTGCATCAAACACATTGAATTTCTGCCGCTTGAATTTGATTCCACCCACGAAGAATGAAAGTCCCGCCACCAACAGGAGATTGCCGAGTACAGATCCCGTCAATGAAGCGAGAACGACACCGATTAGTCCTGCTTTTAATGCAAAAATAGAAATGATGAGTTCAACCGCATTCCCGAATGTGGCATTCAGCAGCCCGCCGATTCGCGGACCAGATATCACAGCAAGACTCTCCGTCGCTCTGCCCATGAAACCTGCGAGCGCGACAATCGTCAGGCAGTAAATGACGAACATCATCACGGTCGGCCAGTGAAGCAGGCTTCCGATGACGGATATCGGAACACCGGCCAATACAAGGATTAAAAAGATTTTATTCACGGTACAGTCCTCTTTTCCTGTTTATTATTTGTAAGATCCCTTACTAGTGTATGGAATGTATTATTTTTTTTGCGAAGAAACTCATGAAACCACTATGAAAAGACACATTAATAGATAGAACTTTTATAAGGAGGCAATCTTATGACGAACACTCTGAAAGATAAAGTAACTGAATTATTTTCCCACCATAAAATCGGGACACTGGCCACTATCCGCGACAATAAACCATATTCACGCTTTATGATGTTCAATCATGATGATCTTACTCTCTATACCGCCACAAATGAGCATGCCCATAAAGCTGAGGATATCGCACAGAACCCGAATGTCCATATCCTTCTCGGCTACGACCGTGATTCAACTCATGAACATTATGTAGAAATCGAAGCAGAAGCATCCGTTGAAGAATCTGCAGAACTCAAGAAGAAATTCTGGTCGGAAGAGCTTAAGCACTGGATCGCAAGTCCGGAGGATCCTGAATATCTCCTTTTAAAACTCAACCCCGTCACCATCCTTTACTATGAAAAACCGGGGAAAGAACCGCAGGAATTGACGCTTTAGCCTCTGCTCGATGCAATACACGACAGAGCGCTCTTTCAGCCTATCAACCATATTCCACCTATTCTTATAGTTGAAACAAAAAAACGGGCCGTCAAAGGGTAACTTTCCCTTCGAAGGCCCGTTTTTCGCTGCTTGCACGGCTTTACTTTGAAACCAGTTCAAACGTTTCTTCAATTTTGATTGAGTCCTGGACGGATTGGACCATGGAGCAGTTTTTACGCGTAAGCTTCATGGCTTTTTCGATTTTTTTCTCATCGAGGTTTTCTCCCTTGATCATGAAGTGAAGAGAGATTTCTTCCACCCGGTTCGCTTCGTCTTCATTTCTTACGACATCCGCTTTGATATGGATATCCTCGAAATCGATGCGCATTTTCTCAAGTACCTTGCGAAGGACGCCTCCGCTGCAGACCGCTACTGATGATACGAGCAGCTGGAATGGGCGGAATCCGTATTCTTCATTGCCCGATACCTCCAGCTTCCCGAAACCTAAATCTGTATAAAAACCGCCTTCTTGCATATTGAATTCCATTTAGTACACCTTCCTCATTCATCATTTCTCTAAATTTTACTCCATACCCCGCCCCATTGCCAAACAATCGATTCCGGGGTACCATCTAATAAGGAAAAATCTCTAGTTTAGGAGTTTTGCAGATGAATCAATCACTTTCATTCCGCTTCCGGGTGCTTGTGGCCATCGTGGCGATTTCGGGCTTTTCACAGGGGATGCTCCTCCCGCTGATCGCCATCATTTTCGAGCAGGACGGCCTTTCCTCTTCGTTGAACGGCCTGAACGCCACCGCACTTTATATCGGAATCTTACTTGCTTCACCTCTCATGGAAAAACCGCTTCAAAAAATAGGCTACAAACCGATGATCATCATTGGCGGAATCGTCGTTGCATTATCACTCTTTCTGTTTCCATTATGGAAATCATTCTGGTTCTGGTTTGCACTCCGCCTCTTCATAGGGATCGGCGACCATATGCTCCACTTTGCCACCCAGACTTGGATCACATCTTTTTCACCAAAAGAACACCGCGGGAGAAACATTTCAATCTATGGCGTATCGTTCGGTATCGGATTTGCAGTCGGCCCACTGATGGCACAGCTCATCGAATACAGCCAGGCTCTTCCGTTCATCATTTCTTCTCTTTTGAGCCTTCTTGTCTGGAGTTTCGTCTTTAAGCTGAAGAATGAGTTCCCTGAACAGCAGAATCTCGGCAGTGCTTCGTTCCTCGGATCATTCCAGCGCTTCGGCAAGGTCCTGAAATACGCCTGGGTCGCGCTACTTCCGCCGCTCGGCTACGGATTCCTTGAAGCATCGCTTAACGGGAATTTCCCGGTATTCGCCCTCCGGAATGGAATCTCGGTTGAAGCGGTCTCGATCCTCTTGCCTGCATTTGCAGTCGGAAGCATCATTTCCCAGGTCCCGCTCGGCGTCATGAGTGATAAATACGGGAGGCAGAACGTGCTGCTGATTGTCATGCTGATCGGATTTATGTGCTTTACCGCTGCAGGCTTCGTCTCGGAATCGACGATTGGTTTATTCACCTGCTTCACACTCGCCGGTATGGCGGTTGGATCGACTTTTTCACTCGGCATCAGTTATATGACCGATCTCCTTCCGAAGGAATTGCTTCCGGCGGGAAATATTATGTGCGGCATCTTTTTCAGTTTCGGAAGCATGATCGGCCCGTTCATCGGCGGAATCGTCATCGAATGGTTCAGCGGACCAAGCTTCTTCTATCTGATCAGCTTGATGATGCTGTTAATTTTTGTGAGTCTGCTCGTCTTCTCCCTGCAAAACAGGCGCCGGGAAGTTTCACAAAATAATTAATCCGCACAAAACCCTTTTCTTTCTCATATAGATATGGTACTATCAGATTATAATAATTATAAATTAAGAGATTCTTTAAAAAGTCCATTCAAAACACATATAGATTTGCTGTCATCCCTAACAGGTGGCAGCTTTCGTTGTTTTATAGGGATAATGACGTTGATTATTATTCTCAATTAGGAATCCTGATTTTCAGTTAATCAAAGGAGGAGTACCATATGAGCTCACAGTCCAAAGCCCTTTCAATCGGAACACCGAAGGAACAACATCACTTCCTTGAAAAAATGAAACCACACGCAGAATTGATTGCCGCCCTCATAAGCGGTGTGTTCATCTTACTCGGCTGGCTTTTCTCAAAAGGAGACAGTGAGACCCTCAGTGTCATCTTCTACCTGCTTGCATTCGTCATCGGCGGATTTGCAAAAGCCAAGGAAGGCATTGAAGAAACGATCGAGAACAAGGAACTCAATGTCGAGATGCTGATGATTTTTGCCGCGGTCGGTTCCGCGATCATCGGCTACTGGACAGAGGGTGCCATCCTCATCTTCATCTTCGCAGTCTCAGGAGCGCTCGAAACATATACGATGAACAAAAGTCAGAAGGAAATCTCCGCACTGATGGAAATGCAGCCGGAGGAAGCCTGGCTCGTGACATCCTCAGGTGAAAAGAAAGTCCACGTCTCTGCGCTCGATATCGGAGATCGCATCCTGATAAAGCCCGGAGAACGCGTACCGACTGACGGAGTGATTGTAAAAGGGACGACGTCCATCGACGAGGCAGCCATATCCGGGGAAGCCGTCCCTGTGACAAAGGAAGCAAACGATGAAGTCTTCGCAGGAACTGTCAATATCAACGGTGCTGTCACTGTCGAAATGACAAAGCCGAGCAGCGAAACCTTGTTCCAGAAAATCATCGACCTCGTGCAATCCGCACAAAGTGAGAAATCTCCTTCCCAGCTGTTCATCGAACGCTTTGAAGGCACCTATGTTAAAGTGATCCTTGCCGTCGTCTTCCTGATGATGTTCGTCCCTCACTTCCTGCTCGGATGGAGCTGGACGGAAACCTTTTACCGCGCAATGGTCCTGCTAGTCGTCGCTTCTCCTTGTGCACTGGTGGCATCGATCATGCCGGCCAGCCTGTCCGCGATTTCAAATGGGGCGCGGCACGGGATCCTTTTTAAAGGCGGGGCTCATCTCGAAAACCTCAGCAACCTGAAAGCCATTGCGTTTGATAAAACAGGGACGCTTACAAAAGGGAAACCCGTTGTAACCGATACACTCGTTGCAGAAGGATATGACGAAAAGGAAGTAATGACCGCCATCGCTTCCATCGAAAATCAATCGAACCACCCGCTCGCCCAGGCCATCACCGGCCATGTCCGCAGGGAACTGAAGGCGGACCTCATCCAGCCGGATTCACTCGAGGACGTATCGGGCTGGGGTGTTAAAGCAATAGTGAACGGATCAGAGTGGAAAATCGGGAAAGCTGAATTTGTCGGGAAGGAGCTGGCCGCCGCATATAAGAGCGGAGCATACAGCGAACTTGCATCACACGGAAAGACAACGGTTTTCGCCTCCATAGACGGTCAAATTGCTGCTTTGATCGCCCTGAAGGATATCGTCCGTCAGGAAACGGCCGAAGCCTTGCAATTACTGAAACAAGAAGGCATCGAAACGATCATGCTGACGGGAGACAACGAAAAGACAGCCCGGGCCATCGCGAAAGAAGCAGGCGTCACCTCCTTCATCGCTGAATGTCTTCCTGAAACGAAAGTGGAAGAGTTAAAGAAACTGAAAAACCATTTTGGGACGGTCGCCATGGTCGGGGACGGAATCAACGACGCCCCGGCTCTCGCAACAGCCAATGTTGGCATCGCGATGGGAGAAGGAACCGACGTCGCACTCGAAACTGCGGATGTGGTCCTGATGAAGAACGACCTCACCCGAATCGCGGAAGCAATCAAACTATCGAAAAAAATGAAGCGCATCGTCCAGCAGAACGTCATCTTCTCAATCGGTGTCATCATGATCCTGATCGCATCCAACTTCCTGCAGGTGCTTGACCTTCCATATGGGGTCATCGGGCATGAAGGAAGTACAATCCTGGTTATTCTGAATGGACTGCGGTTGTTGAGATCATAATAAAAACCGCCTTCGTATGAGGGCGGTTTTTTTCCTATTCACTTACCGTGCTTCTTCAACATTTCTCTTAAAAACTCCTCTGATTTCCCCTTTGGAATGCTGAGGCTCTCCCAGCGTTCATTTTTCAGGAGTTTGCCGATATAGACAAGCTGGCCCACATGATAAGAATAATGGGCAAGCTGCCTTTCAATGGCATCCAACACCAAGTGGCGCTCGCCGCGAATGGTGACCGTTTTTAATAGATCTTGCTCCGTGAGTTCCTCTAATGCATCCATCAGGGTTTGCCAGCCCTTTTCCCACACAATGGCCACTTCAGACTTTAAAGATAAATCGTTCTGGAACTCCCCGTCCCTGTTCCGGTAGTCTTTTTCACCATCAGCAGTCAAAAAATCCGTCCATCTTGAAACCATATTCCCGCTCATATGCTTTACGATGATCGCAGCACTGTTCGACGCACTGTTATCGGTCCAGAAGGTCTCCTCTTCCGATAGTTGTTCCAATGTTTTATCCCCAAGGCGTTTTACACTCCTAAATCGTTTAAGGATGACTCTTATATACTCATTCCCCAGACTCATATGGCCCCTCCTTCTACCATTCCCACTATCTTTCCAATGACATTTACCACTTCCGCTTCATCCCTGATTACAAATAGACGGTCCGCTTCCCCTTCATCAGGGGCTATCACCTTGCCAATTCCAGTTTCTTTATTTTGACGTGCCAGCACTTCTTCAAAAGTAGCGGCACTCCGGAATATGACTTTACTCCTTGTACTCACTGCAATACGCTCCTCGAGTATTTCATCAGGCAGATCGAAATGGACCAGGATGCTTTTGAATCCATTGCTTTTGAAGTAGTCGAGCAGTTCCTCCCTTCCTCCCTTGTTCCGGTTTGAATTGCAGATGATGAGGTGACAGTCTGTATGCCCGACTGCGTGATCGACAATGGCTTTGGAGACTGCATATTTGATTGTATTCGGCCCCTCTTTCGCCAATAACTTTCTATAATATGTTTTGATGAATTCTGCGTGGCGGTCCTGATCGATCACGACGGCATTCTCCATCTGCTCTTCCAGTTTATCCGCAAACGTCGACTTCCCGCTGTGGGTCTTGCCGACGGTCATGATGACGAAACGATTCATTCTTTTTCCCCCGTTCGTTCTATTTCAATAGTTTTATGAGCTTTTCCCTGTTCTTATCACCGCTGATTTTAAAATTATCGCCTTCCCCGGCCCTGATGATATGTGTATACCGTCCTGAGCTTTCCCATACCTTGAAATCATCTGTGGCGCCGTCTTCATAAGTGACGGTGACCAGGTAGTCTTCATGATTGGCCATTTCATAGATGGTATTTTTCTCATGCCTTGCTCTGTTCAGACTTTTGGTGAACGTCTTGATGGAAGACTGGTCCGTTACTATTTTCTCTTGACCATACGCCTCTGTTTTATGGTTGTACGTTTCAATCTCGATGCGCTCGATATTGGAGATCCCGTTGTAAAAAAACACATAACCGCAAAAAACAAGAATTGATATAGTCAGGATAATCAGGAACCACTTTTTCATCTGAAGCACCCTTCCAATTCTGGTTTAGACTATCCTTATTTTACCATGTACACTTCTCCTTCAGCTTCTTTTTCAGAAAAAAAACGCCCCTTAATCCAAGGGACGTTTTTTATTTTATATTGATTATTGCTCAAGCTTTCTCAGCCAAGCCGTAAGAAGGACGGCCCCGGCCACCATGATGGCCCCGATCCAAGGTGTATGGATCAGTCCAATTCCGTCTACGATGAGACCGCCGACGAACGATCCGATCGCGATTCCGACATTGAATGCCGCAATATTGAGGGCAGAGGCCACGTTAACGGCTGACGGCACATATTTTTCCGCCAGATCAACGACCAGCATCTGAAGCCCTGGTACATTCATAAAGGCAAACAAGCCCATGAGGAAGATGGCAATCAGACCGGCAATCTTGAACGGGGCCGCAAAGGTCAATCCCACGAGGATGACTGCCTGCAGGATGAACATCCAGAATAATGCCTTAAGGGGATTTCGATCGGATGCTTTCCCTCCGACCACGTTACCGATTGCCACGGCGATTCCATATACAAGAAGGATGATGCTCACCCATTTTGAGCTGAAACCTGTGACACTTTCCAAAAGCGGTGTCAGATACGTGAACGCAACGAATGTACCGCCGTAACCAAGTGCCGTGATGGCGAATGCCAACAGTAATTTCCCATTACGCAAAATCTTTAATTGCTCGCTGAATTTAGCCGGTGGTGCTTCTTTTAGATTTTTTGGTACAAGGATCGAGCTTGCAATGATGCCGATGACTCCGAGCAGCGCCACTCCCCAGAACGTCGCTCTCCATCCGAACGCCTGGCCGATGAACGTGCCAAGCGGTACTCCCGTTACGGTTGCGACAGTCAGTCCGGTGAACATGAAGGCGATGGCGCTTGCCCGTTTATGGGCAGGGACCAGATCTGCCGCGATCGTCGAACCGATTGAGAAAAAAATACCGTGTGAAAAGGCTGTGATGAAGCGTGCCACAAGAAGCAGACCGAAACTGGTTGAAAGGGCTGAAACCGAGTTGCCGACGATAAACAAAATCATCAACGACATTAAGAGCGACTTCCTGCTCATCTTGCTTGTCAAAGCTGTAAGGACCGGGGCACCGATTGCAACCCCGACTGCGTAGCCGGAAATCAATAACCCGGCGAGCGTGATTGATATCGACAAGTCATCCGCGATCGATGACAAAAGTCCGACCGGCACGAATTCAGTCGTCCCGATTCCGAAAGCGGAGATCGCCAGCGCCAGCAGCGCAGGCGTGCCCCCTTTTGTTTTTGAGTGGTTCATTGTATGTGCATGAGAACTCATTAGAGAATTCCTCCTTATATTGATTAAATTTGACGTGAGAAACGACTTTTTCATTTAATTTCAGTTGAAAGGAATCATTTTGATCTGAATTTCGTTAATTGATTGCTTGAAAGACCATTTTGAAGTTGTAAAACCGCCCCTCACTGGCCATCAGAACGATTTATTATCAAAAACGGGCAGTTTATTATCAAAAATCCGATTATATTATCAAACACCAGTGATTTATTATCAAAAATCCAATTATATTATCAAAAAGCAAAATGTCTTTAAAAACGGAAGCTGCCCTGTCAGCAGCAAAAGACCCTTAAACTAAACACCCGGTACTCACGAAGGCGCCTTTCGCTTTCCCGCCTATCCAACATTATGAGGGGTACGGTTCCATAATGGAATTACGCACTTTAAAGTGCTGTAGGCACCCCGGAGTTCCATAGGTACCCCAAAGTACCCTATAGAATGATCCGACGTTTTGTCGTACCATCAGAGTACAGAGTTGATTATGCATCCTTCCGTAAACCTTGGGAAGTACGCACTTTAAAGTGCAATAGGTACCCGGGAGTACCCATAAGACGCCAATCCGTCCATTAGGCGGTGTATGATCGGTTATGTTATATTTCAACTGTAATTAAGCGAATGAATACTACTACACGGAACATGATATACAGTAAGAAAAGATCCTTAGAGGAGGGTTATTAATGAAGAAGTACAATATCCCCGTGGAAGCGGCGCTTGAAGTGATCGGCGGTAAATGGAAAGTCGTCATCCTTTGCCATCTCATCGACAACGGTACGCTGCGTACCAGCCAGCTGAAGCGGATGATGCCGAACATCACGCATAAAATGCTCACCCAGCAGCTGAGGGAACTCGAAGCAGACGGCGTCGTCAATCGCATCATCTATAACCAGGTGCCGCCGAAAGTGGAATATGAACTGACTGAATACGGCAACTCCCTTGCCCCCGCCCTGCAGATGCTTTGTTCATGGGGCGAGCAGCATATTGAAAAAACGATTTCTGAAGGTGAAGATGTATTAGTAATTTCTGGAGAAAACGAATGATGGTTAACGTAAAAAACACCCAGATCTGAAAGGATTCAGGGTGTTTTCTTTTTAGTAAAAACTGCCCAAATTTACAGGGGGGAAACCGGATGCTTTGACTTCATAATACGACCTGTATTATATTAGTTGACGTATCAATGATTGACCCCTCAATCATTCAGAGGAGGAGGATGCTTTGTCCAGCGAAGAAACGATTTTACGTCATCTTAATGATATTTATAAACAGCTGAGCCCGAAGTTCGAACGATGCACGGGGATCAGCCAGTCACGCCTCGATCTGCTGCACAAGCTGATGGAAGTCGATGAAATCAGCCAGCGAGCCCTGCAGCGGGAAGTGAATATAGACAATGCAGCTGTCACACGGCATTTGAAGCAGCTCGAAGCAAAGGGAATGGTATCCCGCAGAAAGAATCCGGACGACAACCGGATCACATTTGTCAGCCTGACAGATGAAGGCAGAGAAAGAATTGCTGCTCTATGCAAAGAAAAGAAACAGTTCATCTCACAGATGCTGAAGGACTTCAGTACGGATGAACAAGAGATGCTGTCGGATTTGCTCATGCGAATCCAGCAAAATGTAAAAAACATTCAATACTAATATAAAGGAGTTTTTTCAACATGAACACAACAAGAATCAATGACTTTCAAGAAATCATCACAGGACGCCGCTCGATCCGCAATTACGATCCATCCATCAAAATCAGCAAGGAGGAAATGACTGAGATCCTTCAGGAGGCGACGCTTGCTCCTTCTTCTGTCAATCTGCAGCCGTGGCGCTTCCTCGTCATCGACAGCGCCGAAGGGAAAGAAACATTGGCACCGCTCGCCAAATTCAATCAGACGCAAGTGAAGACTTCCTCTGCTGTCATCGCTGTATTTGTTGACATGAACAGCCTGGATTACGCGGATGAGATCTATGACGAAGCCGTTGAAAAAGGCTATATGCCGGCTGAAGTCAGGGACCGCCAGCTTCCTTCGATAAAAGGCCTGCTTGATGTCATGCCGGCAGGACAATATAAGGAAATGAACCTGATTGACGGCGGCCTCGTATCCATGCAGCTGATGCTTGCAGCCCGTGCACATGGCTACGACACCAACCCGATCGGCGGCTACGAAAAAGACCAAATCGCGGAAGCTTACGGAATGGACAAAGACCGCTACTATCCGGTCATGCTCATCTCCATCGGTAAAGCAGCCGATGCAGGCTACAAATCCGTCCGCCTGCCTGTCGAAAAAATTACAGAATGGAAATAAACCGGGACAAGGGGACAGGTACACTGTCCCATCCCCTAACCCCTATAACTATAAAAGAAATGAGGAATCCATATGATCATCATCCACGCACATTTTCAAATCAATCCTGAAAAAGAAGCTGCTTTCCTTGAAGAGATGCAGGCCCTGGTCGCTGCTTCACGTAACGAAGACGGCAATGTCTCATACGATTTAATGAAAGCTACTGACGCTGACCACATCTATACAATGGTGGAAATCTGGAAAGATCAGGCTGCCGTAGAAGCTCACAATACAAGCAGCCACTTTACTTCTTTTGCAGGAAGAGCGCCGGAGTATATGACCGCTCCTATAGATGTCCAAGTTTACGCAGGCGAGAAAGTTGAAAGATAATCGCACTCCTTAAAAAAGTCGTCCATCATTATTTACTGGACGACTTTTTTAATACAGAAAGGGCGGTAATCCCTCCGGACATTCTCTACACTGTCCGCATTCACTTTAGTCATTCCCAATCCTCTGGCTATGTCCGCTACTCCCTCAAACCATCATCCTGCGATCGATAAAAAGACTTCCATCTTCCTGCATCTCCATATAAAAAACATCGCTTCGATTCAATTGCAATTTGTCCAGCTGCATATCAATCCAATCTTTCGTCACTCCCACTTCCTTCAAGTTCTGTTCAACAACCTTGCCATCCACGATTAATTCAGATGGTATGTACGTCGGTGGGGTTTTCACTATATTTTGATCCTCCCTCGTCACGGATTGATAAGCTGGCTTTAAGGTAACAGACAGCTTGCCATCCGGTTCAAAGACGGCCGTTTCAACAGCCTTCATTGAAAACAACCCCTTCTCCCGCAGCATCATGCTTAAATCATCCATATTGAGATGCAGCTTTTTTAACGTGTCTTCAAGGATTTTCCCCTTCTTAATGACGATTAAAGGCTCACCATCAAGAACTACTCTCACTTTGGAAGACTTAAGACTGATGTATCCAACCAGGAAGCTCAAGAAGCTCCACCAGATCAAACTGGTCAGCCCGTTCAGAAAAGGTGTCCCCGATTCCCCTGCTATATCCGCTGCGATCGAACCGATTGAAATACCGGTGATATAATTAAAAAAAGTCAGCTGGCTCAGCTGCTTTCTCCCCAGCAGCCGCGCGAGGAGCAACAATACCAGGAAACTTGCGGTTGACCGGGAGATCATCTCCAGGAAATCAACATCCTGCATGTTCACGTTCACCTTCCACTTTCATGGTTCCTTTCTCAATCCAGATAATGAACTTATAGAACAATACCAATAACAATAAAAGTATTGGATCTTCAATGGCAGAATACTCCCATTTCCACCAGCCGTATTGAAAATATCCCCATGGTTCAGGCAGTCTTGCCACCAACTCATAGATCAGCAGTCCTGCTGTCCATACTGCCACGTAGGAGAACTGCTTCAAAAACCCTTTTCCGAAGGGAAAAAAGTTGAGAAACAGGATGTTCACAGGCGGCAGTAAGATAGTATGACCCAACATCCCCTGCCAACTGATCCCTTTATCGAAGTATGAATAAGCCATATGCTTATATTCGATGAGCAAGTCATGTGCCAGTTGAAAGGCAATAGTAAACGTCCATATATGAAGTTTTTGGTTTCTCGTCAACCGGCCGCTGAAAAAGTAAGCTGCCGAATTGAAAATGATGATTGCTAGTATGAGTCCTATCATTATAATATCCTTTACGAGCTATATTTCTTTTAGTATTATACAAAATTTTACAATCATACTTTTTTTACAAATCTTCTTCAGTCTGCATACGAACTGCAGCGCGGTGAATCGATATTTTTTCAAAATAATATTTTCCTATTGATTTATGGAAAGAGTTTTCTTATAATAAGATTTATCGTATTTTAGTGCAAACGGTTGCATTTCATTGTATGTGTTCAGAGTACCCTACACTCAATTGCAATCCGGCTTTCATTTTTTATATTTAGAAATGAAAACGCACACAATTATTTTTGAAAACGAATACACAATAGATATTGGTATTAAAGGAGGAAACAGGGATTATGAAGAATTTAATGTCATTTGATTTCTGGCAGAAATTCGGTAAGGCATTGCTTGTTGTCGTGGCTGTTATGCCGGCTGCAGGAATCATGATTTCGATCGGTAAATTGATCGGTATGACGGGTGGAGATATCACGTTAGTGCAAACGGTTGCAAGAGTAATGGAAGACATCGGTTGGGGGATCATCACCAATTTACATATCCTCTTCGCCGTCGCCATCGGGGGATCTTGGGCCAAGGAGCGTGCCGGCGGGGCGTTCGCGGCACTCATCGCTTTCATCCTGATCAACCGCATCACCGGGGCGATTTTCGGAGTGAACGGTGACATGCTTGCCGACCCGGAAGCAACCGTTTCTTCCCTATTCGGACAGACATTGATTGTATCTGACTATTTTACATCAGTTCTTGGTGCACCTGCCTTGAACATGGGTGTGTTCGTCGGGATCATCTCAGGTTTCCTGGGAGCGAATCTTTTCAACAAATATTACAACTTTGATAAACTGCCGGACGCTCTTTCGTTCTTTAACGGTAAGCGTTTCGTGCCATTCGTGGTGATCGGCGGATCGGTCATTACAGCGATTGCACTATCCATCCTCTGGCCGTTCATCCAGGGAGCCCTGAACGATTTCGGTCAATGGATTGCGACTTCACGCAACAGTGCACCGATCATCGCACCATTCATTTTCGGTGCCATGGAACGTCTGCTGCTGCCATTCGGACTTCACCATATGCTGACGGTTCCAATCAACTACACCGAGCTTGGCGGAACTTATAAGATTCTCACCGGATCGAATGCAGGTTCAACGGTAGCCGGACAAGATCCATTGTGGCTTGCCTGGATCGCCGATTTGAACAATTTCCTTAAAGCCGGGGATACAGAAAGCTACAAGCTATTATTGAATGACGTAACACCTGCACGTTTCAAAGTGGGTCAGATGATCTTATCATCAGCTGCCCTCATCGGTATCGCATTCGCGATGTACAGAAACGTCGACCAGGATAAAAAGAAAAAATACAAATCCATGTTCTTCTCAGCTGGTCTTGCTGTCTTCTTGACAGGTGTGACCGAGCCGATTGAATTCATGTTCATGTTCGCAGCACCTCTTCTATACGTTGTGTACGCCATCATGACAGGTCTTGCGTTCGCGATTGTCGATATCATCAACATCCGCGTCCACTCATTCGGATCGATCGAGCTGTTGACACGTGTTCCGATGATCGTCAAAGCCGGACTCTGGATGGACCTTGTCAACTTCGTCATTGCTTGTCTTGTCTTCTTCTTCCTGAACTTCGGGGTTGCCAACTTCCTGATCAAGAAGTTCAACTTCCCGACACCAGGACGCAACGGTAACTATATTGAAGATGAAGCAGCAGGCGGAAGTTCTGCTGTGAAAAAAGACTCCATCGCCCCGCAGATCGTCGCTTTACTCGGCGGTCAGGAAAACATCGTGGACGTGGATGCATGCATGACCCGCCTTCGTGTCACCGTCAAAGACACAAACCTTGTCGGCACCGAAGCGGAATGGAAACAGAATGGTGCACTAGGACTGATCCTGAAGGATAAAGGCGTACAAGCCATCTATGGTCCTAAAGCAGACGTCATCAAATCCGATATCCAGGATCTTCTTGGAGCGTAATGATGAAACTGCTGACATTGAACTGCCACTCGTGGCAGGAAGACAACCAGCTTGAAAAGATATCGATCCTGGCTCATGCTATCGCAGAGAAATCCTACGATGTCATCGCCCTCCAGGAAGTCAGCCAGCTGACCGAAAGCGAGGCAGTATCGGGCCTTGTAAAAAAAGACAATTTCGCCCTTGTATTGCTTGATGAACTTAATAAGCTGGGCGTCGCCGATTACCAGATCGTCTGGGATTTCGCTCATATCGGCTATGATGTCTACGAAGAAGGCGTCGCGATTTTGACAAAGCATGATATCGTCGAAGAACACCGCTTCTTCATATCCAAAAGTCACGACCAGTCCTACTGGAAGACCCGCAAGATCGTCGGGGCGACGATTTCCTATCACGGCCGCCCCCTTTCCTTCTACTCCTGCCATCTCGGCTGGTGGCAGGACGAAGAGGAACCTTTCAAGTATCAAGTAGATTCATTAGTCGAACAAGTCACCACAGAATCACCTTACTTTTTAATGGGCGACTTCAATAACAACGCCCATGTCCTGGATGAAGGCTATGATTACCTTCTATCAAAGGGTCTTATAGATACGTACGACCTCGCTGCCATTCGCGATGACGGCATAACCGTCGAAGGAAAAATCGCTGGCTGGGATGAAAATAAAGTCGACTTGCGAATCGATGTGATTCTGACAAGTGAAAAAGTAGATGTACCCTCATCCAGCGTTATTTTCAACGGTAAAAATAAACCTGTGGTGTCGGATCATTATGGGGTTGAAGTGAATATTAATTTTAATACTTTGTGAGAAGAAGCCCGGAGCCCCCATGTTCCGGGCTTCTTCTCTAAATTTGAAAATGGATCACAAATTTAGAGAATGAATTATATTTTTGCAGAATGGATCATAAACTGCTTCCAATTAAGATTTCACCCAATTTACAAGTAAAAGTTCTCATATCCGAGTACATTTTTTTTATAAGACCCCTTCTCTTCCCGGTAAAAATCATGAAAAATGGAGGTAAGCAACCTCTTCTCGATGGGGAAGCCAACAAAGCAAAACAAAAAGCCGGACTCCTCAGTGGGAGCATCCGGCATTTTGTTTTTTTATTGTTTAAAACTGCCTATCCACCAACAGTCTCATCACAAGCCCCTATAAAGGTTTGCGGAGTAATTTCTGCATTGAATGTTGTAGAAAACGAACTGCCATCATTTGATGCTTCAATCGTAACATCAGCGGTATCATCAGGCAGAATTGTATAAGAAAAATTCACAATATACTCACCAGTTGGCATCACGTTTCCATTTTGTTGTGCAGTACCGTCCACCATGAAGGCAATCGTATTATCTTCACACGAAATCATCCCGCGTCTGCCCATGGTAAAATTGATTGTGGTCCCTGGAGGCCCTCCGAAGTCAATAGTAAAGTTATTTACTGCAGGGTTGCAGTTTGGTCCGGCGGTAAAGCATTGTACGGCAGAAAAATTGATTGTTTCCGTGAACATTTGCGGATCTCCTCCATCAACGACTACCTGCGCCGTTGCGTCGGTTGCTTCAATGCCTAATCTATACTTACAAGTACATTCATTAAGACCCATTTATCCTCTCCCCCTTTTTCTCAGAATACTTCATTATATGAACTGTACAATTTCGTTGATTGGGACATATTAGCAGTGACTTCAACCATTTCTTACAGAATGATCATCTATTCCCTCTCGATTTGCGGTCGAATATCCCTACAAGCTGGTTTTCATGTCTGGACGTTTTGCTTGTCAGGTAAAAATTCGTTACCAACCCCCGTTCCCAGCAAAATGTTGAAACCTCACCCACCCCTCATCCGTATATAAACCATACACAGAAATAGACCTTTGAAAGGGGAACATACATTGGGTAATATATTATTATTTTCAGTGATTGTCGGATTGATCATGGCGCTGCTCCTGGTCCCGGTCACTTTCACAAAAAAGAAGGAAGGCAAAGCGAATCCTTCCGTGGTCGGGATGATTGCTGCCACCATGATCATTACGGTCATCGGTGCCTTTATCTTCTATTACATGACGAACCTCGACCGCAACTTTACGTCGATGTGGATCCTGTTCATTATTGCGGCAGGTGCCGGAGCCGCTTTTGCAGCCGGTAAGGAGCGCATGATCAAAGGAGCGATTTTCCTCATCGGCCTTGGTGTCGGTGCCTACTTCCTGACTGCATTCGTGTTCAATGCCGATGAGAAGTATCAATCGGCCAAAATGGATGTGAAAACGGAAATCCAAGCATTTGATGAAAACGAAACACCAGCGAGCGTACCTCCGCAATTTGCACGCAACAAAATGAAAAAAGCATTTGGGCAAGTACCGAATACAAGCTATTATGAACTCGGGAGCCTGCAAATCCAAAAGGTCGACGGTGAGTATGTCTACATCGCACCGGTCGAATTCTCCGGATTCTTCAAATGGATCAAAGGAGACGAAACTCCTGGTTACTTCACGCTGAGTGCGACTGATTCATCAGCAAATCCGAAATTCATGAAGGAAGAAATGACCTATACTCCATCTTCTTTCTTCAATAAGAATATTGAGCGTCATATCCGGATGCAGTATCCAAAATATATTTTCAACGGTGATCCGCAGCTAGAAATCGACGATGAGGGCAAACCGTTCTATATCCGCACATATGGTGACTTCATCTCTGCCCGTAATGGATTTGAGGCGGAAGGAATTGTCGTCGTGGATCCTCAGAACGGCGCGACGAAATCCTATAAACTGAGTGAAACCCCTGACTTTATAGACGGGGCGGTGTCGCCGGAAACGGTCAGCCTGCAGAACAGCTACTTCGGTAACTACGTCCAGGGCTTCTGGAACAGCGTTTTCGGTAAATCGGAAGTAAAGCTGCCGTCTGATGAAGGAACCGAAGCGAATGTCAGCCCTATTTTCACCGAAGACGGCGAAATGTACTACTTCACTGATTTCACGTCACCGAAGGAAGGCGTCGATTCGATGCTCGGGTACTCCCTGACCAACTCACGTACAGGCGAGGCAACATTCTATACAGGTAACCTCGAAGAGTCTTATATGGATTCACAGGGTGCCCTGCAGATCATCCAGAAGAAATTCATCGAGAAAAAATGGGACGGTGAAATGCCGGTTCTATATAACTTCTTCGGTGAAGCAAGCTGGCTGACACCGGTTCTTGACGCGAATGGCTTCCTGCAAAACTACTTCATCGTATCAGCAGCGAATCCGGAGATTTCCGCCTATGCAGATACGCCGAACCAGGCCATCAAGAAATACAAAACCGCCCTGCAAAAAGGCGGCGGCACAGTGGACGGCAGCTCCAAGGCTGAAGAAAAGCAAGCAGCCGGAACCGTCGTACGCGTATACAAAGAAAAGGTCGGTGACTACACGGCTGTCTCCTTCCTGTTGGATAACGGCAAGAACTACCTCGTTTCTTCCGAGCTCAGCCCGCTGGCGATTTACCTGAAGGAAAAGGACAAAGTGAGCGTCACCTTCATGGATACAGGCGAAAGCTTCCTGCCGGTGAAAGAATTGAAGATTGAGGGATTGGAATAAAAAATAAAGATGAGGACGAAACCTGTAAGTTAGGTTTCGTCTTTTATTTATTGGATAGCTTCTATGAATTTTCTAATTTCATTAAGACCTAAAGATTGGTTCCAATGCACATATTATAAGATCCGACTATGCAGCACCCCATTCATATTCACTGAATTGAGGATAAAGAAGGACGGCTGCGGCTGATTCATTCATATCTCATCTTCCTCTCATATCCCTCTCATCTGAGGTACCTTTTAGTGCTTATAAATTTAACATATATACCCAATCACACTAGTACAAAACACCTTCTAGAAACTTCTCCGCCTCTCCATCTACCCTCACATGATAAAAATCTTTTCCCCTCTTCCGTTTACTCTTTCTGTATAAGTGGTAACGAGTTACAAAAACCACTTTTTTGGAGGATGATTGATATGAGTGAACGTTTAGCGGGGAAAATAGCTGCAGAGGTCCTGGAAGAATGGGATATTCGTCATATATTCGGATTGCCCGGTGATTCGATCAATCACTTTGTCGACAACTTGAGAAGCGAAAAGGAACAGCTTGAGTTCATTCAGGTCCGGCACGAGGAGGTCGCTGCACTCGCTGCTTCTTCATATGCAAAGGTGACGGGCAGAATCGGCGTATGCCTGTCGATCGGCGGTCCAGGTGCGATCCATCTTCTCAACGGGCTGTATGATGCCAAGGCCGACGGGGCACCGGTGCTTGTCCTGGCCGGCCAGGTGGAGACCAGCAAGCTTGGGGAGGACTCGTTCCAGGAGGTCCACCTTGAGCGTTTGTTCCAGGATGTATCTGTATTCAATGCCCGCGTTTCTTCAGCGGACTCATTCCCGGATCTGTTGAATCAGGCAATACGGACGGCCTATGCGAGAAAAGGAGTTTCCGTGCTCGTCATCCCGGATGATATGCCTGCACAAAAAATCAAGGACAGTGTCCGCAATACTTCAAGCGTTTCTTCGGTGGCAAAGCCGGCACCGATGCTTGATGATTTACAGAATGGACTTCAGCTTCTGCAGGAAGCCAAACGTCCGGTCATCCTCGCGGGGACGGGAGCTAAGGGAGCAGTGAATGAACTGGAAGAGTTCGCAGACAGGCTCGCCGCACCCATCATTTTCACCCTTCCGGCAAAGGGGACCCTCCCTGATGAACATCCGCTTAATCTCGGCCAGCTCGGACAGATCGGGACGAAACCTGCCTATGAGGCCATGGAGGAAACCGACCTGCTCATCATGATCGGCACGTCCTTTCCTTACCGGGAGTTCCTGCCGGATGATGCAAAGGCTGTCCAGATCGATGCAGATCCCGCCCAGATAGGCAAACGCTATCCTGTAACGGCAGGGATTGCAGGTGATTCCAAGCTTGTTCTCCAAGAATGGAATAAGTCCCTCCCCCGCAGGGAAGACCGTGGCTTTTTAAAAGAATGCCAGATCAATATGAAGAACTGGTGGAAGCATGTTGAAAAGGATGAAGTTGAAGCGACCACCCCGATCAAACCGCCGCAGGTCATCCCGATGATCCAGAAGATTACCGACCACGATGCCTCCCTTTCCGTTGACGTCGGGAACGTAACGGTCTGGACGGCCCGGCATTTCCGTATGACCAACCAGAAATTCATCATTTCCAGCTGGATGGCGACAATGGGCTGCGGACTGCCGGGAGCTATCGCCAGCGCCCTGGCCAACCCTGACCGGCAGTCGATCGCCGTATGCGGGGACGGCGGTTTCACCATGGTGATGCAGGATTTTGTGACCGCCGTCAAATACAAGCTTCCAATCATCGTCGTCATCCTCAACAACAGGAAGATCGGGATGATCAAATATGAACAGGAATCGATTGGTCACCTTGAATATGAAACCGACCTTCAGGATATCGACTTTGCCCAATTTGCCAAATCTTGCGGTGGTGAAGGCTACAGGGTCGTGAAACATGAAGACCTCGAACCCGCTTTCGATATGGCAGCTAAATCGAATAAACCGGTCATTATTGATGTTCACATAGAAGATCAGCCGCCGCTCCCCGGAAAGATCACAATGGATCAGGCCGCCGGTTATTCAAAGCATGTGATGAAAAAATTCTTCAAGCAGCATGAAGCAGAAATGCCTCCGCTTCGCAAAGCATTAAAGCGGCTGTTTTAAGGAGGATGCACATGAAACGTCTGTTATTCCTGGTACTTTTTATCACCATAATGCCGCTCTCAGGATGCAGTTCGCTTCAGGTCCTTGATCCGAAAGGGCCTGTAGCCAAACTGCAGGAAAACTTGTTCCAGCTTTCCACTGGAATCATGATTCTTGTCTTCATCATTGTCTTTTCGATGTTTGTTGTTTTCACATGGAAATACAGGGAGACCCCTGAGCGCAGGGACATAACCCCTGACTATGTGAAAGGGAACAGAAAATATGAAATCGCCTGGACCGTGATTCCCATCATCCTTCTCTTGATCCTGGCAGTCCCCACCGTCCAGGGAACTTTTTCACTTTCAGATTCCCAGGAAAAAGAAGACGGCAAGATGGAAATCACCGTGACAGGACATCAGTACTGGTGGGAATTCCACTACAGCGATGAGGGGATCACCCTGTCGAATGAGGTATGGATACCGGTAGACACGCCAGTCGTATTCAAGCTGAAATCAGATGATGTCATCCATTCCTTCTGGGTTCCGCAGCTCGGTGGAAAAAAGGATTTAAATCCCGGGGGCACAAACCCTAACCGGCTGACCCTTCACGCGTCTGAAACCGGGGTATATGAAGGGAAATGCGCGGAACTCTGCGGAGCCTCCCACTCCTTGATGAGATTCAAAGTCCATGCCGTCAGCAAGGAAAAATATGATGAATGGATAAGTGACAAACAGGAGGATCGGGCACCTGAGGCGGCTGCATCCGATTCATATGAAAAAGGAAAGAAACTGTTCACATCCAACTGCCTAAGCTGCCACGCCGACGGATACACGGAGAAACGCGACGGTCCGAACCTTGCCGGCATCGGCAGGAAGGACTATATCGCGAGTGTCATTCCTAACAGCGAGGCGAATATGAAAAAGTGGATAAAAGATCCGAAATCCTTCAAGCCCGGGGCAAAAATGCCCGGATTCAATGATCTGACGGATGAGGAACTGAATGCACTCGCAAACTACCTATCCAACTTAAAATAACCCACAGGGTGAAAAGGGGGTACTCCAATGGACATCAAATATACGATTTTCGGCAGGGAGTTTGTATTCCCGTCGGATATCATCGCAGCGGACCTTTCGATTCTGCTGATGGGAATACTGGCCGTATTTTTCCTGACCCGGTATAAGAAGTGGACATACGCATGGGACTGGATGACCTCCACCCACCACACGAAGGTCGGGATCATGTATCTTGCCGCCGGCGGTGCATTTTTCCTGAGGGCCGGGCTCGATGCGCTGATCATCCGGCTGCAGCTGGCCCTCCCCGAGAATCAGTTCTGGGTCTTTCAAGGTGAAAAATACAATCAGATGATGACGACGCACGGGACGACCATGATCTTTTTCGTGGCGATGCCGCTCTTGATCGGATTAATGAATGTGGCCGTCCCGCTCCAGATCGGCGCAAAGGACCTCGCCTTCCCTTATATGAATCTGCTCAGCTTTTGGCTGTTCCTGACGGGCGGGGCGCTGGTGAATGTGAGCTTTGTGCTTGGCGGTTCACCGTCAACCGGCTGGACGGCGTACTCCCCTCTCAGTCTCGATGCATTTAGTCCCGGCCCCGGTCTTGACTATTATACGCTCGGCATCCAGATCGCGGGGGTCGGCACCATGCTCTCGGCCATCAATTTTCTTGTCACCATCATCCGGAAACGTGCAAAAGGGATGACATTCATGAGGATGCCGCTTTTCACATGGTCCTCATTCGTTACATCGATATTGATTTTATTTGCCTTCCCGGCATTGACCGTTGCTTTGCTGCTCCTGATGATGGACCGCGTCTACGGCACGGCATTCCTTAGCGGTACGGACGGGAATCCGTTGATCTGGCAGCATTTATTCTGGATATTCGGCCATCCCGAGGTCTACATATTGATTCTCCCTGCTTTCGGGATCTTTTCGGATGTCATCACGACTTTTTCAAGAAGAAATTTATTTGCGTATGGCGCAATGGTCTTCGCGCTGGTCCTGATCGGATTCCTCGGCTTCATGGTGTGGATCCACCATATGTTCACAGTCGGTCTCGGGCCCATTTCAAATGCAATTTTCGCACTGGCGACGATGTCGATCGCCGTCCCGACCGGTATCAAGATTTTCAACTGGCTGTTCACCCTCCGCGGTGGCGTCATCCGGTTCAAGACGGCCATGCTTTTCTCCCTTGCCTTCATTCCTACATTCTTGATTGGCGGGGCCACCGGTGTCATGCTTTCAGCTGCCCCGGCGGATTATCAGTACCATGACAGTTATTTTGTCGTCGGTCATTTTCACTATGTGATTGTAGGGGGCACCATCTTGGGGATTTTTGCCGGCGTCTACTACTGGTGGCCAAAGATGTTCGGCTTCCTTTTAAACGAGGTGCTTGGAAAATGGCATTTCTGGCTGTTCACCATCGGCTTCCATGTCACCTTTTTCCCGATGCATCTCATGGGGCTGAACGGGATGCCGCGCAGGGTCTTCACCTATTTTGAAAGGGACGGCCTCGGGAGCCTGAATCTGATAAGCACGGTCGGCGCCTTCATCATGGCCGCTGCCGTCATGATCTTCCTGTTCAATATCTACTGGAGCATTCGGCACGGCGAAAAAGACACCACGGGGGACCCATGGGACGGACGTACGCTTGAATGGGCGCTCCCGTCCCCGCCCCCGGAAGGCAACTTTATCGATCGCCCGGTCGTCACGACAATCGATCAGTTATGGTATGAAAAGCAGAAAGGAGATGGGACCCTGCGGACCATCAGAGAGGACGGACCGATTTATTTATCCAAGAACACTGCCCAGCCTGTGTTTCTGTCTGGCATCCTTTTCGCCTCCTCATTCGGCTTCATCTTTTATCAGCCCGCCATCCAATGGGCGGGTGTGATCGGGGTTGCAGCCATGCTGATCCTGAGGTCTTTCAAGGATAGCAGCTGGCAGGCACACACCCGTTCAGAAATTGAAGAAAAGGAGGGGAAATCATGAACACAGAGTCCTTTCTTCTCGAGCAGAAAGAAGACAAGAAAATGGCCATGTGGTTTTTCATCGCTGCAGAGGTCGTCATCTTCGCTTCTTTATTCGGCGTCTATCTGACACTGCGTTCCCATACCGACGGGGGCCCCTCCCCGAAAGAGATGCTGGAACTGAAAGGAGTGATGGTTTCGACCGTCCTCCTGCTTTCGAGCAGCTTCACGATTTACATCGCAAGTCATGCGGCCGAAGGGAAACAAGCAGGTAAGACGGCCGCACTTCTTGCGCTGACACTGGTCTTGGCCGGATTATTTTTATTCATGGAAGGAAGAGAATTTCTCCATTACTACGAAAAAGGCTACGAAATGCAGAACAGCTCTTTCTTATCCGCTTTTTATCTCCTTGTCGGGACCCACGGGGCGCATGTTGCCGCAGGATGCATCTGGATGGCCCTCCTGCTCCTCCACCTGAAGATGAAGGGCCCGGCTAAACAAATGCAGTCAAAGCTCGCCGTATTCTCCCTTTACTGGCACTTTGTCGATCTTGTATGGGTCCTGATTTTCACACTCGTCTATTTATACGGGAAGGTGGGGTAGCACCATGAAAAAATCGAAGCTGATCATCCTATATGTGATTGTCATCGGCACGGTCGTCGCGGGATATCTGCTGATCGAATACGGCAGGAAGCAGATATCTCCGGCAGCTGCCCTGTTGTCGATCCTTGCTCTGGCCGCCGTCTCCATCGCGGTTCAGTTGACATCGCTGATGAAGGCGAAGCCGCCACTGAACAAATGGAAATGGCTTTCGTTATCAAGCGGCCTCCTCATCGGCGGCCTTGCGGTTTTATATCTGGTTTTATTGGAATAGGAGGAAAACAAATGGATGGAATTTCAATTGTATTAGGCATTTTATTAACACTTATCGGACTGATCATCCTGGTTCCAGCCGTGATGATCCTGTATCTTATGTTCAAAGATGAAAAACAAGAAGAACATGCCGTCCTTCGTAATTTTCCGATCCTCGGAAAGATGAGGTATATTTTAGAGAAAATCGGACCGGAAATGCGGCAGTATCTCTTCTCGAATGACAATGAAGGGAAACCATTTTCCCGGAATGAATACCAGCAGACCGTGCTTTCGGGTAAGTACAAATCCCGCATGCTCGGATTCGGTTCTGAACGCGATTTTGAAAAGGAAGGCTATTATATCCGGAATGCATTATTCCCGGTCCAGCGTGATGAACTGCGTGTCGACAATAGTCAGAAAATCAACTCGATGTTATATAAAATCGATAAGGACAATCTATTCAGGAGGAAGGAACACCGCGAGGAAAAAGAGGTCTCCCCCTTCCTGCTCCGTGAAGAAGATTCCCCTGTCATCGGGAAGGAAACATGCAGGAACCCCTTCAAAGTCAGGAGCCTCGTCGGGCAGTCGGCGATGAGCTACGGATCGCTCGGGGAAAAAGCCATCACCGCCCTGTCGACCGGTCTCGCCCTCGCCAAAGGGACATGGATGAACACCGGTGAAGGAGGATTATCGAAGCATCACTTAAAAGGCGGTGTCGATATCATCTGCCAAATCGGACCGGGCCTGTTCGGTGTCCGTACCAAGGACGGAGAGTTCTCATGGGAAGAATTCAAGAAAAAGAGCGATCTGGATGAAGTGAAGGCATTCGAACTGAAGCTCGCACAGGGAGCCAAAACCCGCGGCGGTCACGTCGACGGGGCCAAGGTAACACCGGAGATCGCCAACATCCGAAACGTGGAACCACATAAATCGATCGACAGTCCCAACCGCTTCAAGGAATTCGGGACCAATGAAGAAATGCTCGATTTCATCGAGAAAATGCGCGAAATCGGCGGAAAGCCGGTCGGAATCAAAATCGTTATAGGGAACACGGATGATTTCGAAAAACTCGCTTCCTATATGGCTGCTTCGGGAAAACACCCGGATTTCATCACGGTGGACGGCGGCGAAGGCGGAACCGGGGCTTCCTATCAGGAATTGGCTGCTTCAACGGGTGTGCCGATCAAATCGGCCCTGCCTTATGTCCATGATACGCTCCTTAAATTCGGCGTCCGCGACAAGTTGAAGATATTCGCATCCGGAAAACTTTTGACTCCTGATAGAATCGCCTTCGCTCTCGCCCTCGGTGCCGATTTTGTCAACATCGCAAGGGGCCTGATGTTCTCCGTCGGCTGCATCCAGGCACAGGTATGCCACACCAACAACTGCCCGGTCGGCGTCGCAACAACCGACGACAAACTTCAAAAGGCCCTGATCGTCGAGGAAAAAGCTTTCCGTGTCTGCAACTATATGCTGTCCCTTCGCGAAGGACTGTACAACCTTGCAGCGGCAGCAGGCGTCGATACACCTGTAAAACTCAATCGCGGGCATATCGTGTTCCGCGACAAAGACGGCCGGCTGTATCCGATGGAACCGGATGCGGCTCATGTTTTGCAAAAGGCATAAAATCCTGCCCGTCCCTCCAAGGTAAGATCAGGGACGGGCTTTTATATACCATTGACAATCTACAACTATGGTAAAATATTGAATACATACTATTTGAAAGAAGTGATGGGTGTGGAAGATCCCAGAGAAAACATTCTTTTTCATCATCAAGAATTCATCAGATGGGCACGATCGCTGGAATCTCTTCCCAAGGAAGAATGGCTTCGTCCAATTGAAGAAGGCAAGTGGAGCATCGCCGAAATAGTCGGCCATCTTGGGCCTTGGGATGATTTTGTCATGAATAAGCGCCTCCCCTTTCTTGGAACGGGAGACCCGCTGCCGACCGCCCCAGATCCGCAGATGTTAAATGAACAATCTGCTGCCAAGGCACGTACAAGCAATCAAACAGCAGTCATCCGGCAATTTATCCTTACAAGAGAAAAATTGATTGAAAGCTTAAAAGAGATACCTGCTGAATCCTGGGAACAGACACTCAAACCCGGCAGTAAAGAAATAACCCTGATCAAGTATCTCGAGGGGCTGGCTGAACATGACCTTCACCATAAACGGGAAGTGGACCGGGCCATTGAAAAAAGAAACGCTGGGATTTGAAATCCGAGCGTTTCTTTTTTAAAGGAGTTTAGTAATAATCCTCCGCATTCATATAGAACACGTGATTATCCGTCCACTTTCCATTTTCATTTATAAAGCCTTTCCGCGTGCACTCATACTTCATGCCGATTCCTTCAGCAAGCTTGATCGAAGGGGTATTATCAAGATTGATATGTGCTTCCACCCGGTGGTAATTGATTTTTTCAAAAGCGATCTTCAGCGCCCCGCGGACGGCTTCTTTCCCATATCCCTGCCGCCAGTGCGTATTATTCAGCGTATAGCCGACCCGGCCCCAATGAAAATTAAGCCTCATGAGCGTAGAGAAATCAACGCTCCCGATATAAGCACCCGTCTGCTTTAGAAAGATACCGAATATATACACCTCATCGCTATTCATCATGATATTCTGCTGATCGATCATATTGTGGAACCAGAATTCCGTACACTCGCTCATATCCTGCAAGCCGATATCATATTTATGCTGCGAAGGCAGCTTGTTCATATTTTCATGAAGCCAGTTATGATAATCACTCTTCATGAACGGCCTGACAACCAATCTGGCCGTCTCAACGCTTAAACTCCTTTTATCCACGGAGGCACCTCACTTTCAGGGCGGACCCGGAAAATTCTTTTTCTCTTATTATACCAGTTTATGAGGTGCGCCCTTACTCCATTCTTTCAATCTTGATTTCTTTTTTATAAGGAAAACCGAAATACGTATATTTCACCGTCACGGAGTCGACTTTCTTGCAATGATCGACCGCCAGGCCGTAATGACGAATCGTACTTCTGTTATCCAGTTCTTCCAGCTCGATGACCTCTTCACGGTTCAGCTTTGGTTCAATTTCGTACTCATCTATAGGGTGAAAACTGATTCCATCGATTTCTTCCTTTAATGCAAAAATGCCTATCAGCGCACTGGAACGGCTCACCCCCAAGTCCACCTTGCAAGGACGGTCGCCTTCGTTGACAAATACCTTTTTCAACTTGACCCCGTGAAAGCTTTCGTTCTGCAGCTCCACCGTCACAAGTCCAGGCTGGGCGCTGCTCCACCCATAGCCATTACTCGCAAGCGGAGGATTCAATTTTAAATAGAGCACCAGGCACGCCAAGAGAAACGCGGCACAACCGATGATCCATCTCACCATCTTATTCACTGAGTTTCACCTCACAGCTATCCTCTCCTATCAGCCTACGATACAGCTTCCCAGATTGTGCTTATTCCGCATCCTCTAATTTTTTCCACAAAAAAGAAGCGCCCCCTCAAGAGAAACGCTTCGCTTCCATCATTTTTGCTGATTCCACTTTTCCCACTCTTCCTCAAGCTCCTTCTCTATTTCCTCATCCGAAAGGGAATGGTCGTCACCATTATCAAAATAATTGGCAATGCGGCCGAGCCTGACATTAATCATCCACAGACTGATCACCACGAATGAAATAATAAGAATCACAATAAGTTCCATGAACACTTCTAATCCCCTCCTTACCTATCTATATTAAGAAGGGCCACCAAATAGACGAGGGTTTGAAAAGAAGGGTCGGAAGAATTATATCCGACATGGCTTGGGATGAGATGCGGGCTGGGCCTGGGTAATGGAAGGGGGCTTGTGGATTGGGATGGGTCGGCCCGGTTGGGGATTGCGGGCCGGGGGAGGACAGGTACGTCGGCCCAGTTGGTGCCTGGTGCAGGGTGTAGAGGCTGGGTTGCGGGGTGCCTGGCTCGATTCGGGATGATTGAGCCAGGCTCGATTCCGTCGTTTTGAGCCAGGCTCAAAGTCGGGGTGTTGAGCCTGGCTCAGATTTGGGTTTTTGTTCCTGGTTCAAATTGGCGGTTTGTGCCTGGAACAAACCCGGGCAGCTGTGCCTGGCACAAACCTCCTTGATTGTGCCAGGCACAGACATCTGCAAAAAAATGTACCAGGTACAAATAGTATTTCTTGTACCTGGTACATTTCCTCTATATTGTACCAGGTACAAAATCAACGACCAGTCCCCGATACATTACCGCAGCATGGTGCCTGGTAAAAATCATCCATCTGAACCAGGTACACCAACACTGCATTGTACCTGGTACAAACCCACACCCCCGTACCTGGTACACACATCGCATACCTCAATTCCTAATAAGCCTTCGCCCAATACACCATCTTCTCAGCCGGTTTCCCGCAGCAGACGCAGATGTCTCCGACTTTCTCCTGATCGAACGGCATGCAGCGTGAAGTCGCGCCGGTTTCTTCCTTGATTTTCTCTTCACAGGCAAGCTCGCCGCACCACATTGCTTTTACGAAGCCGCCTTTTTCCGAGACAACCTTTTTGAACTCTTCAAACCCTGCAGCAATGGTCGTCATTTCTTCGCGATGCTCCTTTGCTTTTTCAAAAAGGTTCTTCTGGATTTCTTCGAGAAGTTCAGGCACTTTCGTTTGAAGCTCACCCACTGAGACCGTCACTTTCTCACCGCTATCACGGCGGGCCAGGATCACCTGGCCATTCTCGATATCACGCGGCCCGACTTCGAGGCGCAATGGAATCCCCTTCATCTCATATTCATTGAACTTCCAGCCCGGTTTTTTATCGCTCGCATCGATCCCGACACGCGCCACGGCTGACAGCTTCTCTTTTAAATCATAGGCAAAATCAAGCACGCCCTCTTTATGCTGAGCGATCGGCACGATCATCAGCTGAGTCGGTGCCATTCGCGGCGGTACGACAAGTCCCCGGTCGTCGCCGTGCACCATGATCATCGCTCCGATGATGCGCGTCGTCAATCCCCATGATGTCTGTTGCACATGCTGCAGCTTTCCTTCGCGGTCGGTGAATTGAATACCGAACGCTTTCGCAAATCCGTCACCCAGGTGGTGGGACGTCCCGGATTGCAGTGCTTTTCCATCGTGCATCAGGCTCTCAATCGTATACGTATACTTCGCACCGGCAAACTTTTCTTTTTCCGTCTTCTGACCCTTCACCACCGGGATTGCCAGCAGCTCTTCGCAAAGCTCCGCATACACGTCGAGCATCCTTACCGTTTCTGCGTGGGCGTCCTCATCCGTCTCATGGCATGTATGACCTTCCTGCCACAGGAACTCCAGCGTCCGCAGGAACGGCCGCGTCGTTTTTTCCCAGCGCACGACATTTGCCCATTGATTATAAAGCTTCGGCAGGTCGCGGTAGGAGTGGATGATGTTTTTATAATGCTCGCCGAACAGTACCTCGGAAGTCGGGCGTACACATAATCGCTCAGCCAATTCCTCTTCACCGCCGTGCGTCACCCAAGCCACTTCCGGCGCAAATCCTTCGATATGATCCTTCTCCCGCTGCAGGAGGCTCTCCGGAATGAACAGCGGCATATACACATTCTCATGCCCTGTCTCCTTGATTTTCGCATCGAGCGCACTCTTGATATTTTCCCAGATCGCATAGCCGTAAGGACGGATGATCATCGATCCTCGGACGCTCGAGTAGTCGACCAGCTCCGCCTTCTTCACGACATCTGTATACCACTGGGCGAAATCCTCGTCCATCGCCGTGACATCTTTTACAAATTCTTTTGCCATACTAAGCACCTCTTTTTTATAAAATAAAAAAGCCCCGCTCATCATCAGGGACCATTACTGGCGGTACCACCCTGATTCAAAGCAAAGCTTCACTCTCTCACATGATAACGGTATGAACCGCTGAATATTCAGACTCAGAGGCAGGTTCAAATGATTGTCTATAGGAGCCTCGCACCAATCGGCCCCCTCTCTGAAAAGACAGGGTCACTCTACTGATCCTCATCGAAGATTTCAAGTATTTGAACTGATTATATAGAGATTTCCATGTAGTGTCAATTTAATTTTCAGCGAGGTTCGATTGCGGCCCTTTCAGCCCGCTTCTCCCCCGCCCGGCTCAATGAATAGATACAGAGTAAAACGGTTACCACCGCCATGATCAGGGAACCGCCTGCCACGACGTGACGGATGGACAAAACTTGAGCACCCGCACCGATCAGTATGGTTGCAGCGATAACCATAAACCCTTCGATCCAGTCGTACACACTGCTCACCCGTCCCATCACTTCAACAGGGATCCGCTCCTGAATGAATGTGTCAAACCCGGTTTGAGCAAAGGCAAGAGCGAAAGACAACAGCGAAAACCCGATGGCTGCAGCCATAAATCCACCCGAGACCGAATAAACCATGTATCCCGCAGATACCGCGACCGATCCGAACGCAATAAGCTTTACATCCCGGACCTTGTCTGCAATCACGGTATTCACCACTGCTCCGGCGAGATATCCCGCTCCCGCAATACTCACAAGATATCCATACGTGCTGTTCGAAAGTCCGAGCACTTCTTTTGAAAAAGCGGCCTCCAGCGAATCGACGGCCGCAGTGAGCACAATCATGCAGCTGAATAAAAAGTACACCACCATCACATAGATGCGATGCATGCTGAAACGCCTGACCACCCGCAGATCCTCTTTTATCATGTCCAGCGACAGCTTCTTCGCCTCCTCGGCTGCGCCCACTTCCACATCCGGCAGCAAAAGGGTCACCACCCCGGAGAGTAACAACGCCGCTCCATTTAAAAAGATGGCGGTTTCCGGGGTGCCCACAATGAAAAGCAATCCTGCAACCGCAGGCCCGACAATGAATGCACCGGAACCCACCAGACTCCTGAGTGCATTGAACCTCTGCCTTTTATTCTTCGGGATCAGCATCGTCATATACGTCATCGATGCCGGATAAAAAACAGAACTCCCCATATTGACCACAAACACCACCGCGTACATGAGCGGCAGTGAAGAAATGAACGGCAGCACTGCCACCAGGACAGCCCTGGATACATCCAAAAACACCATCAACCTCCGCTTATTTAACCTGTCGACCACACTCCCCGCCCACGCATTCACAACCAATGCGGCAAGCGGCTTCAACACATATAATATGCCGACTGCCAGTGCCGAACCCCACTCATCCAGCACAATCAGATTCAGAGCGATCAAGAAAATCCATGCCCCGATATTAGACAACCCGATACTCAACAACAGCAACAACGGATTCTTCCAACCCATCAACCATTCCTCCCCGCGATTTTATTCACAAAGTCCCCCATCTTCAGAAGGATGACAATAAAAAAATCCCACCCCCAAGACTTCTTCAGTCTTGGGGGCGAGATTTGATCGCGGTGCCACCCCAGTTCACCGATATGTCGCCATACCGGCCTTTTCGGCTACTGCCCATGGGGCCCATACCCTAGCTCTATAACAGGAGCTCCCGTCATACCATCCCCGCCGAGGTTCCGGTATGCAGCTCAGAGTCTTGGTTCACCGAAAGCCTCCCTGCCCCTTTTCAGCTCCCGGGGCTCTCTGGCGAAGGATTCTGCCGGCTACTCTTCTCGTCATCGCATTTGTTAATTTTTACTATATTATCATCTGATGAGGAGGAAGTAAACCTATTTTTACATGATCAAGTAGGGCTCCACCATCTCTTCATACCCTGGCTTATTGCCGATCATTTCAAGCATCATCTCCCACAGCTCATCCAGCGCCCGGCTGTCGGCCGTCGTGTGGCAGCCGGAAGATCGGTACTCGTAAACATCACCCTTGATCCTGGCTTTCACCTCATATCCCCCGTAAGGCTGCATATTACAGCCCTTATCGTCCGGAAGATCCAAGCCCCCTTCAAAATCGATGCTTTCGATCTTGGCAAAAATCCTATCCCTTTCATCTTTTGTAAAAGAAAGTGGTTTTACAACGTCTTCCCGGGTAATCGTCCCGTCAAACGTACTTACCGACGGACCGTGGGAAGCGTTGATTTCAATATCAAAGTTCTTACTGTTCTCAAAAAAACCGCTCAGCCACTCATTTCCGATGAAGCCGAGCTTCTCCCCCTTCACCACCGCAAAAGCGAACAGCAGCAATAGTACAATCAGCAAACTGATCACGGGAGCATACCACCGCCTCCGGTATGGCTTATCCCGCTTTATTTTTTGGCGGACTTTCCCCTTCAGCTCGGAATTGAAATCCAGATCCTTCAGCCCCTCATCGATCATTCTCTTGATCTTCCGCTCGAGTTCCCTATCCATCATGCCGCCCCCGTTCTCCGTACAAGCGATGCAGCCTGTCCCTGCCCGTTTTCAGCCTCGTCTTGACCGTACCCGGGCTGAGCTCCAGAACCCCTGCGATCTCTTTTACCTTTAATTCCTGATAATAATGCAAAAATAATACCTCCCGATACTTGACCGGCAGTTTGAAGAGCTTTGAATGCAGCTCACTCCGTTCTTCTCCGTGAATTGTCTTCGATTCAGGATTTCCGCGTTCCTGTATGATCTCACTCAGCTTATTCGTGAAAAGGATCTTCCTGGTATCCCAGCGTTTCAGATGATCCTTGCATTGATTGATTGTAATTCGCATCAGAAATGTCTTCAGACCCGACTCACCCCTGAATGAATCCATCTTATTGTAAAACTTCACGAACACTTCCTGCGCAATATCCTCCGCAAGCCCGTGATCCTTGACATACGAGTACGCCATATATAAAACCGCCCGGCCATACCGTTCCATGGCCTCTTCAAGCAGTTCATCCCTGTTTAATTTTCCACTCGGCAATTCGTCCGCATCCAATAGATCCACCCCAGTTCTCTACACCTTTGACGACAGAGGATAGTAGTTGGTTTGATTTTTTTATAAAGAGGTTTTGACAATCTGAAGAAGTTGGGAGGAGAGTACGTGGTGACATACCCATAAAATGGAAAATTCATCACAAAACAAAATTTTTCAGCATAGAATGAAATTTTTCAGCATATATTTGATTTTGTCAGCATATATTAGTATTTTTGCGCATAAAACGGGATTAGTCAGCATAAGTTTGATTCGAATAAGTCAGTTGGGCCATGCAGGGGTTCGCAGCGGACAAACCGATTTCTTTACGAGCAGCCAACTATAAAAAATTCAATAAAAAAAGAGCTCCTACAAAAACTAAGCGCTCTTCTTCGTTCTATTAACTTCCCATCTTACGGCGGGTATTACTCGGCTTCTTCGTTTGCTGACTCTGCATGCGCTGATTCGAAGCCAGACCGTTCTTCGACTGCTTGCCGCCTGACTGGGCTTCTTTCTTCTTCGCCAGCTGCTGCTTCATCGCTTCCTGCAGGCTGATCTTTTTCTTTTCCGTCATCTTGAAACCCCCTTTTGAGGTGAAAACCTTCTATTTCTCCATTATAATACATCTTTTCAGGGAAAACAGCTTGTTTTTTGAATGCTTCCGGTTAAAAACAGCGTCATCCCGCACTCCGACGTGTCCCTTCAAGTGAAAATTTTGGATGCCAACCTCTTTTCAAGCCACTTTTCACATTTTCCGATCCACTTTCAGAATTTACGTGCCACTTTCCAAATTTACGTGCCACTTTTCAATTTTATGAACCACTTTCATCGATTTTCAAGCAACTTGTCGAAAAATCTTACGCCGCCCTCGCTGCGAGGCGTTGCTTCCAAAACGGCAGCATAAGAACGCACCACCGTCGCCGTCATCACAACCCCGCCAAACCAAAAAAAGACCAACCCCCAAAGAGGTTGGCCCCTCACTAAATCCTAGTGATATCCATTCTGCCCGTTTGCAGAACCAGATGTCTTTTGCTTAGGTTTGTGGTTTTTATTCTGCTTTGTTCCGCCGTCTTTTTTCGTTTTCTTTGTCATGCTGAATCACTCCTGTTTCATTAGATTAAAAACAAGTCGTAAAATCTGCATCCGGTCCGTGGCGGGACAAGGGACCTGTCCCCCCGTCCCGCTGCAACTCATACATCCCTGCAGCCAGAGCCAGTACCGGCAGCTAAACAAAACAATGGTTTTATGAACCATTCTTATTTTGTGCAAAAAAAGAAAAGAGCTTCCCGGTAATAACCGGAAAACTCATCAGGGATAACAGAAAAATGTCATTGCTCAGGGTGCTGAAATCATTTTCCATCCTGGCCGGTGAAATTCAGCAGCAGCCCCGCCGGATGAGGAACCTCTTCCCATCCGGCCGCTTCAAAAACCACGTTCAGGCTGCAGCCGGCATATTCCAAAGCGGCCTCCAGTAACTCCTGCGACCTTTACGCCGCTGGCTGAGGAACATCCTCATCAACCTGGATCACACCGCCTGCGTTCAGTCGTTTTCTCAGGCTCCAAGCAAAGGCAATGATAACAGCGATCGTACCAGCCGTCGCTCCTGCATAAGCAGTACCTTTCGATAACCCGAACCCGATCGGTGCATTCAGGATATACGTGAACGTGACCATCGTCATGAATACGGCCGGTACACTCGCCACCCAGTGAGGTTTTTTCTGAAGGGCAAGGTACATGGCGCCTACCCACAGTGCGATCATGGCCGTTGATTGGTTTGCCCAGGAGAAGTATCTCCATAGTAAGTTGAAATCAATCTGTGTCAGAGCGATTGAGATTGCGAATAATGGAACGGCAATCCAAAGTCGGCTTGACATTTTTACCTGCTTCACGTTGATATAATCAGCAATGATCATACGGGCGCTTCGGAAAGAAGTGTCACCTGATGTGATCGGAAGGACGATGACACCAAGGATCGCAAGTGTTCCGCCGATGGAACCAAGCATTAACATGGACACTTCGCTGACGATTGCAGCAGGTCCGCCTTCAGCTAAGATCGCACTCAGTTCACCCGGCTCGAATAAACTCATCGCTGCCGCTGCCCAGATCATCGCGATGATGGCTTCAAGGATCATCATGCCGTAGAAGATCTTGCGTCCATTCTTTTCATTTTGAGTCGTTCTTGAAATGATAGGAGACTGTGTCGCATGGAATCCTGACAGCGCCCCGCATGAAATCGTCAAGAATAATAATGGGAAGATAGCGACAGAATCAGGGTGCATATTTGTCAATGTGATTTCAGGGATATCAGCACCTGTAATCACAAGTCCTGCACCGACACCGACAGCACTGATTAGAAGCAGTGCCCCGAACAGCGGATACACGCGGCCGATGATTTTATCGACCGGAAGCAATGTTGCCAAAAGGTAATAAACGAAAATCGCGGCAATGATCACGCCCAATGAAATCCATGCCGGAGTCAAATCGGCGATCAATGCTGCAGGTGCTGTTACGAATACCGTACCTACAAGAACCAGAAGTAAAATCGAGAATCCATTCACGACGTGCTTCATTGTTTTTCCTAAAAACTTACCTGCAAGGGCAGGCAGATGAGCGCCTCCGTTGCGGATTGAAATCATACCAGTCAAGTAATCATGAACGGCCCCTGCAAAAATAGCCCCGAGGACGATCCATAAAAATGCGACCGGTCCATACAATGCCCCCATGATCGGTCCGAAGATCGGCCCGACACCGGCGATGTTCAAAAGCTGGATCATCGAATTCTTCTTCGTGTTCATCGGCACGTAATCGACGCCGTCCGCTTTTGCGTAAGCAGGTGTCGTACGTCCCTCATTTACACCAAAGAGCTTTTCGATGAATTTTCCATATGTGAAGTAACCAACGATTAATAATGCGATTGCAACAAGAAATGTGACCATGATGCTGATCCCCTTTCGTTCAAAATGAATACGCTTACATCATATCAAACAATGTCACAGTATCGTCACATTCATGTCCAACATGTCAAAAATACAGACTGACATGCGTTCCAGACTGGTTGACGTGCAGTGGGGTTTCATGCCGATAATCGCGCTGTACAGACCATTCCTCCCAGTCCTTTCTCCCTGCCTGTAACGCTCCCTTAATGGAATCTTCACACAGCCTTTTCAACTCTTTCATCCTCTCTTTATGTATGTTCATTACCCTTAAATAGAACGTTATTTGAGAGGAGAATGACAATGAATAAATTCATGAGGAACATCTGTTTATCAGCAGCCGTAATCGGTATCGGGGCAGGTGCCGTCACCCCTGCAGGAGCTCAATCAGGCAATAATCCCCAGTTGAACGACAACCAGATCCTGAACATTTCACACCGCGGGGCTTCGGGGTACGCGCCTGAACATACACTGCCTTCTTACGAACTTGGCGACCAAATGGGTGGAGACTACATAGAGCTTGATCTTCAGATGACGAAAGACGGAGAGCTTATCGCCATGCATGATGAGACACTCGACCGCACCACAAACGGCACCGGCCAGGTCAAAGATCACACTCTTGAAGAAATCAAGTCATTGGATGCCGGCTCATGGTTCAATGAAGCATATCCGGAAAAAGCGAAAGATGAATATAACGGGCTTCAGGTTCAGACGCTTCAGGAAGTGATTGAACACTTCGGTAAAAATAAGAATTATTATATCGAAACGAAATCACCGGATGTCTACCCTGGAATGGAGGAAAAGCTGCTTGAGATCTTGAAAGACTACAACCTGACAAGGCAAAATGGTCCGTCAAGCCGCGTGATCATCCAGTCATTCAGTGAGGAAAGCCTCCAAAAGGTTCACAACCTGAATGAAAATATCCCGCTTGTCCAGCTGCTTGATTACAAAGGGACAGCCACGATTACGGATGAGGAGCTTGATCACTACTCCGAGTACGCAGCCGGCCTTGGGATGAGCTACAAGAAAATCAACCAGGACTATGTACAAAAAGTCCGTGAACATGATCTCTTGATCCACCCATATACAGTCAATAACAAAGAGGATATGAAACAGCTGCTTGAATGGGGAGCAACCGGGATGTTCACGAATTATCCGGACGTACTGGAAGAAACAATGAAGGAAATGAAGCTGAATTAATTCAAAAAAGATGCGAAGCACCTCGCTTCGCATCTTTTTTTCATCACAACTCTAGCCTCTCCCGAAGCTCTTTCACATAATTCCTGCTAACCGGGATTTTCTCCTTCGCCCCGCTCACCTTCAGCTGGTAGACCCCGTTCCCCCATGGGATGAGTTCCTCTACAAATGGCAGCTGGACAAGGTAGCTCTTGTGGACACGGAAGAATGGATAGGTGGCAAGCTTTGCCTCGAGTTCCTTGATCGGAAGCCGGCACGTATATCGTTTTTTCCCCGTGCAGATATACGTTTCACGTTCTTCCCGGAATATGTAGAGGATGGCGTCCGGCTCGATGAAGATGATCTTGTCTTCATCCTGGACAGCGAGCTTCCCGTGACTTCTTGATTCCCTTTCTACGGCACTTTCACCGGCGACGGTCTTTTTCAGCCTCTCCATCGTCCGTGCGAGCTGCTCTTCATCGAAAGGCTTGAGAAGGTAGTCGACTGCTTCCACTTCAAATGCTTTCAGGGCGTAATCCGGATAGGCGGTCGCGAAAACGATCAGAGGTCTTTTCTTCATTTTCCGGAGTGCCTCGGCAAGCTCGACGCCGCTCATACCCGGCATTTCAATATCAAGGAACAAGACTTGCGGGTCATCAGTCAGCAGAAGCTCCATCGCTTTTTCAGCCGAGCTTGCTTCTCCTATCACTTCGACCCATTCGTACGTACTTAACAGATGCTTCATTTCCTCACGGCTGTATGGCTCATCATCGATGATTGCGACTTTCATCTGCTGCACTTCCTCCTTTAATTGTGAACTGAACGGCTGTTCCTTTTCCTTTATCGGATGTGATGATAAGTCCCGATTCTTCCCCATTCATCATTTCCAGTCGTTTGTTTACATTGTACAAGGCAAGGCCGGTGCCGGTTTTCGATTCCACCGGCTGAAGCAGGAGGGTCTCAAGCCGGGACTGCTCGATCCCGTCTCCGTTGTCTTCCACTTTTACCTTTATATTGCCCTTCTCCCTTGTAATGGATATGTTTAAGATAAACCCTTCTGCCTGATTCTTCATCCCGTGTTTGATCGCGTTTTCGACCAGTGGCTGCAGGGTGATCGATGGTACGACAGCCTGCATAGCATCTTCATCCAGGTCGTATTTGATCTGCAGCCGGTCGTAGAATCTCGCTTCTTCAATTGCAAGATACGCTTTCACATGCTGACATTCCTCTTTCAAAGTGGACGTGGATTTCGTGCTTCCGCTCAGGTTCTGCCTGATGAACTGTGAGAGGGAAATCAGCAGCGTCCGTGCTTTATCGGGATCGATCCTGATCAGGGATACGATGACATTGATCGCATTGAACAGGAAATGAGGACTGATCTGTGCCTGCAGTGCCTTGACCTCTGATTCCTTGGCCAGTTCTTTATGCGTATCGATCTCAGCCAGTTCAAGCTGATTGCTGAGCAGCGTCGCGATTCCCTTTGTTAGCTCCATCATGATTGGTGAGATCACTTTTTCCGAGTGAAAGTAGAATTTCAACGCCCCCACGATTTCGTCCCCTTTTAAAAGAGGGGCCATGACGGCAGCGCCGAGCGGACAGTGATCCCGGTCGCAATGGATTTCCTTTTTACCGACCTTCAACAGCTCCCCGGTTTCAATCACCCGCTTCGTTGCCTCGGTTTGGATCGGTTTGTGCTTCTGATGATGATCGGAAGCGACCCCGACATGGGCAAGGATATGGGTACGGTCAGTGATCGAGACAGCAATGGCATCGACTTCTGTCATCAGAATCGTGCACGTGGCATACGCTGAAGATCCATTCAATCCTTTCCGCATATACTTCACTGTTTTGTCTGCGAGGCGGAGTGCCTTCTGTGACTGCACCGCCCCCATCCGTTCCTCCTCATACACAACACTCTTAATGATCAGCAGGAAAATCCCGGTACCGATCCCGTTGGCAATGATCATTGGCCAGCCAATATCCGATACTAGTTCATAGGCTGCCCCATATGGTTTTGCAAAGAGAAGAATGATGGCCATCTGCATCGCTTCTGCCAGAAATCCGACCACGAATGCTTTTACAGGGGACACCAGACGGTTCTTTTTCTCACGCTTTCCTATGTATCCAGCCAGCACTCCTGCAAGGATGGTGGAAATCCCGCAGGCGAAGGCGGTGAATCCTCCAAGAAAATAGCGGTGGACCCCGGCAACCAATCCTGCACCAAGGCCGATCCAGGGGCCGCCGAGAAGACCGGCTGCCACAATCCCGATGACCCTTGAATTTGCGATGGCTTCATTCTCCTGAAGCGTCATATGCCATTTTGCATATTCATCTGCTTCTGCGTTCACAATCAACCCTGTATAAGAACCGATGATCCCAAAGAAACCAAACAATAAGATGATCAATACAGTTTGGGACTTCTTCACATGACTCCTTTGTTCAATCAGCTTTCGAAAGAAGCCGAGCCTTGTCATAACAAAGGCAATCGTAACGATGATCCCAAGCCGTTCGATCATGGCGGCTATCAGCATCACTCCGCACCCCCTTTTTCCTTCATTATACTTGACCGTTCCAGGTGCACACAAAAAAAGAAAGACCCATCAAACGTTTGTTTAATAGAATCTTCCCCTAATTAATCTTATTTATCAGCACGGTGTATCGTCTTTCTCTGTGGCAAGGGCATTGATTTCCCCGCCGATCATGATGATGATTCCAGTAAGATAGAACCAGATCATCAAGACGATGATTCCACCGATACTCCCGTAAGTGGCCGAATAGTTGCCGAAATTGCTGACGTAAAAGGAAAATGCCAGCGAAACGAGCACCCAGCCGACTGCAGCGAAGATGGCACCGGGGATGGCACTCAAGCACCTGATTTTCTTACTTGGTGCGAAATAATACAATCCGACAAACACAATGAACAGGATAAGCGGCGAAATCGCCCAGCGAATGCCGTTCCAAATCGTCAGGAATTGATCGGAAAAGCCAAATTGAGAAAATAAGAAGAGACCGATCTGCTTTCCAAAGACCGGAAGCAGAAGTGCAACCACAAACACAACGACCATCCCGAGTGTCAGGACAATCGACATCAGGCGGGTAACGATGAACGATCTCGTTTCCTCGACATCATAGGCGCGGTTCAGACTTTTCACGATCGCGTTCATTCCATTGGAGGCAGACCATATCGTCGCGATGATGGAAATCGAGAGCAGGCCCGTATTCTTATTGTTCATGACATCACTCAAATTCTCCTCGATCATCGACATCGTCTCACCCGGCGCAAAATCCCTGATCACGCCAAGGATGTCCGCCTGATCCACAGGCAGATACGGCAGCAGCGTAAAGACGAAAATCAGCAATGGAAACAGTGATAACAAGAAATAGTAGGCGATCTGCGCCGCCAGTCCTGCTATATCATTTGCACTTATTTGCTTGAATAATGTTTTTGAGTCTTTCTTCCAACCTTTGCGGGTCGTTCCCACAGACATCCTCTCACCTCTTTCAGTAATCCTCCGGTGTTCCTCCTCAGTAGCCTTTGAAAGATGAAGCAACAGGCTGACTGCCTTCTTCACCCGCGTTAATTTCATTAGAAGGATGATCGGAGAACGTCTCTTTATAAGCTTCCGTAGAATCTTCGAACGTTTCTTTCGTCTCCTCGATCATCTCTTTCACTTGAGGGGTCATCTCTTTGATTTCATTCACTTTTTCTGAAATGAACTGAATATCCCTGCTCACCTGATCGGCAGTCGTACGCATCTTTTCATAAATATCCTTGGATGTATCCGCAAGCATCTTCGGATTCTTCGAATACCTGGAAATGGCAGACCCACTGTTTTTAAGCGTTGTGCCCATTTCCCTGCGTGTCGTTTTATCCAGAAGCGACAACAGTCCCCCTGCGGCGGCCCCCAGCATGACTCCTTTAAAAAACTTGCTATTTCCCATTTCATGATCCTCCTATATTCTATTTTCATGTCGGCTGCAGCCGCAGCCTTTTACTATTGTTTTCTCTAAATAGGGTCAGAGTTCCTTCAAAGTCCGGTTTTCCGGTATAGTTTTCCCCAACCTTACATGCTTAACTACTAATTCCCCAATTCCTAATAGTGTAAAACATTCAGGTAAAAAAAATCCTTCTTTCGACACTCTCTAACTCAATGCCATGTTGACAGAGCACCGGAATCATGGAAAGATGAATACTAATAAAAGGTAAGATAGAAAGGACGAACAGTTATGGATTTATCACAAAACACGGCAGAAAATATCGAATACATGGTCACCGCCATCAAGGATAAACTCAACGTCGTAAACGCAGGCGCCATCAAGCCTGAACATTTCAACCAGGAAATGTACGAAGACCTTCACGATCTTTACCTGATGGTCGAAAAGAAAGACCGCTTCAGCCCGAGTGAAATGACAGCCATCATCGAAGAGCTTGGTGCATTGAGGAAATAATGAAAGGCCCGTCCCGCACTGCGTTGATGCGTTATCGCAGTGCGGGACGGGCTTTTATATGCCGGGATAGCCATGGGAACGGGTGCCAGTCTCTAGAGGATTAGGCATCGGACTTGTGGCTCACGGCGTGCCTGCCTGGTTGTTCGATTGTTCTTTAGAATGATTCTTATAAGATCATAAATCCGTAAATCGGCGCGTATTTTTTGTCGAATGGATCATAAATCTTGAATTTGGATCATAAATTTTCAGAATGGATCATATTTTCCCGAGTCACAGCATAACAGGACTCCCAGAAGGATCACAGACCCCTTATAACATTGAAATTCCTCTTAAATCGTTCAAAAATTAAAAAATGAAACAAAAATAATCTCAAAACGGCTTGCAAACCACAAATATAAAGCATTTTTCCTCCCACTGCGGAACATCAATCCACGATAAACTGCACGTATCACCATTCAAAACCTCACAAAATAAGAGACACCCCATCAAGGATGTCCCTTTTACCACTATCATTATTATTTAGACAGCAAAGCCAGCGACTCACGGTTAAATGCCGGAATATCATCCGGTGTCCTGCTTGTGACAAGCTGGTTTCCGCAAACGACGACTTCTTTGTCTTCGTATGTGGCACCTGCATACTCCATGTCGACTTTGATTGAATGGAAGCCTGTTGCGTGTCTGCCTTCAAGCGCCTTCGCGGTGATAAGAAGCTGCGGGCCGTGGCAGATGGCAAAGACCGGTTTCTTTTCATCCATGAAGTGCTTCGTGAACTTCACGAAACGCTCATCCGCTCGTAGCTGGTCAGGGGAGAATCCGCCCGGCAGCAAGAGTGCGTCAAAGTCTTCAGGTTTAACATTATCGATGCTTTCATCGATGGAGACCGTCGCGTCCCCCTGCTTTCCTTTCACGGACTTGCCTTTTTCCTTTTCGATCGTGATGACTTCGTGACCTGCTTCTTTCAATGCTTTTTCAGGATCTGTAAATTCAACGTCTTCAAACATATCTGTAAGTAAGCATGCAACTTTAGCCATAAAATAAAACACTCCTATTTGTTAGTTTGTTTATTTGCTCACATAATAAATGTACCCGTTCAATCAAAATTAAAACGTGTCAATCGGTTTGGTCCATTGAAAATTGGGAGAAAATTGTATTTCGCTGTTTCTTGTATACTTCCTTACCGGTGATATCATTAATGATCGCGATATTGCGGTCTACTGAAAGTCCCAGATTGGTCGCACCTGCACCGTGTGAATGCTCTAGATTCGTCAGCGTATAAAAATGGTGACTGCGGTCCTCGTCCTTGAAGACGAGTTTATAATCGCGGGACACTTTGAACCTCTTTTCATCCTCCCAGACGATTTTGTCCCCTAAAGCTTCATCAAACCAGGACGGTATATTCGGGACATAACCGGTTGCCAATATGACTTTCCCGGACATATACGAAAAATCCCTCTCCTCCTGCCACTGCCTGCATTCCAGGACATAGTGATCCTCTTCCTGCAGGATCTTCTGGACCTCGGTCAAGGGCTGGATCACAATATCCGGGGCATTCTCGCTGACAGAATGGTGGTAAAGGATGTTATAAATATTATTCAGCGTATCCATATCAATCCCGTTCCTGAGCTGGTCCAGTGTCTTTAAAGCTTCGAGCCTCTTTTCAAAGGACAGTCCGTGGAAATAATCCACATAATCAGGGGCGAAGAACTCCTGGCCGAGCTTTGATGACTCGAGCTGCAGGATCCCCTCCGACCTCGTCAACCAGGTCAGCTTGTACGGATGATTGGGCTGTTCTTTTAATAAATCGTGAAATACCTCCGCCGCACTCTGACCGGAGCCGATGATCGTGATTGAAGGGCTTTCCAAGGTGGATGCCTTATGGAACAGATAGCTGCTCGTATGGTGGACATCCTCAGGCGGAAGCCCCTCCATACCATCCAGGATGAGCGGCTTGCTCCCGGTCCCCATTACCACGTGCCTCGCCTTGTACACTTCGCGTTCGTCAGTCTGCCCGTTCCTGACTTCTACTTCAAAATAAGCGCCAGTATCCTTCACACCGGTGACCTCGCTGTGAAATTGACAATGCGGCAGCTGTTTTACGACCCAGCTTGCATAGTCATTATATTCCTGCCGGGGCATTTCAAATTTATGAAAAAAGAAAAACTTGTACAGCCGGTTATGAGTATGTAAATAATTCAGGTAGCTGTACCTGCTCTGCGGATTCGCAAACGTAACCAGATCGGCAATGAACGGTACCTGCAGATCGGTCAGGTCGATCAGCATGCCGGGGTGCCACTGAAATTCAGGGGTCTTGTCAAAAAATCTCACCTTCAAATCCGTCTTCTCATCCATCAGTGCGGCCAGGCTCAGATTATACGGCCCGATCCCTATGCCGATACAGTCATACATCTCTTCTCTTTCCAACGCATTTACCTCCAGTCCCGGTACATATTCTTTTTATGTTTTCCTAAGTAAGGAAAAACTATTTGAGAAGGACTTCCCCGTATAAGGGAAGTCCTTCATCATTTCTACTTCTTTTTAAAGCAAAGCGCATACCAGCCGCCTTCCTTTACGATTGGTTCGACAGAAACCACTTTGAAGCCTGTCTTTTTGGCCAGTGTCTCCATCTCTTTTTGGGATGGAATCGGGTGCAGGTTCTGGAACGTCATGAAAAAGCTGTTGAACGCACTGGAGAACTGCTGGCCGTGCTTTGATTTCTGCATCGGCGTCAGGACGAAGAATAGCCCTTTTTTCTCCAGCCAGTCCGAGGCTTTCTCAAAAAACTGCACCCGCTCCGACGGATCGATATAATGAAATAGATTGTTTGCCATGACCATATCGAATGCTTGCTCCGGTTCATATTCATGTAAATCACAGCACTCGATGTCTACGTTCTCATAGCTTTGCAGCTGGTCCTCCGCCTCCCTCGCCACCCCTTCGTGGATTTCGATGCCGACCATTTTTTTCTTCGGATAACGGTCCGCGAGCCTTCGGATATAGCCGCCTTCGCCGCATCCCAGGTCCAAGACGGAATTCACCTTGAACTTCTTCATCACTTTTTGAAGCTTTGGAAACGCGAATCGTTCCAACAGGATGGATGTCTTGGCAACGGTCGAACCATGCAGATCCGAGTTGAAATGCTGCCTTGTCTGATTCCTCAACAGGCTGGGGTAGGAAAGGAGGGCCGGGATATGGAGCTCCATCATTTCCTTCAGCAAAACTCCTGAGGAAAACGTTTCTTTTTTGGAAGAAGGCAGCTTCCAGCCGTTTTTCACCTTCACCCTGCCTTTTGATTGGCGTTTCAGATGCTTCAGTGTGATTCCGACTTCCACCCACTGTTCCAGTAAATCCATTTCCACATTCTTTGCCAGAGCCACTTCCTGAATCGAAGCGGGCTTTTTGAAGCTTTCGAACAGCTCCATTTCATACCCCACGTAGGCATGCCAGCTGTATAGAAACGGGACATTCTTTTTCATCCAGGTCCTTGCCCGCCAAACTTTTGCCATTTCTGCAATCATCGTAATGCCTCCGTTTCTTTCCAGGGATAGTCTTGATTTTGTGTGAAAATGGTGCAGCCCTGCTCTTTATCGCAGGAGATCTTGTCCGTTCTGATCGGAAGGACTCCGCCTTGTATCATCCGGTCGTACAGGGTTTCCCTCCACAAGCCAAGCCCTGAAATATTGAGCATTTGTTTGTAGTGGGACACCGTATCCCTCTCCATGCGCTGCAGGCTGTTTTTACGCAGCCAGCCGATCGGCCTGTAAGGATAAGAGTAGGCGAGCGCAGATAAGTGGCTAAGATGCATCTGATGGGAGACCCGCTTCTTCCGCACCTTTGGATACCACTCAAGATTGACAGGATCCAGCTTTCCCTCCTTGTGCATATCGCATAGCAATTCACCAAGGACATCGCCGTCCTGTATCGCCATATTCATTCCTTCACCTGCCATCGGGTGCACGGTATGCGCTGCATCCCCGATGATCGCCAGATGATCCTTCACATACGTATCGCTGTGATATTTGAGGGGCACCATCAGCTGGATCTGCTTCCACTCTTTTATTTGATCGACATAACCCTCCAGTTCGGGACACAACTTTTTATAGAGGTTATGAAACTCGGAAATCGGCTTTTTCCTGAGAGATTTATACTCTCCCGCTGGAATCAGGTAAACAGATCTTACTTCGTTGTCAGGGAGCGGAAACAATCCCAGGAAGGACTGATAAGTAGAAATGATTTTCCCTTTCACCATCGATTCCGGCCTTGGGAACGTGACAGTCAAGAAGTGGTGATTATAATTCTTTTCCTTTACTGAAATGTCCATGTAGTTCCGTGTGACGGAGCTCCTTCCTTCCGCCCCGACAATGAAATCACACTCCACCTCATAGGACTGCTTCTCTTTCCTGTCCTCAAGAGTCACAGTATGATCCTTTATTTCTTTGCATATGGTGTGGGGGTGGTAGTGAAAAGAAGGATATTCCTTTGCCTTATCCAAGAGGATTTCTTTGAGGGTTTCATGATGGATCATCAAGGAAAAAGGATACCGGCTAGGCAGGATCGAGTAGCTCATCAAGGAATGCTCCGGGACAGCCTTCAGGTTTTTAAGCTCAGTCATCTCAAGATCAGAGATTTTATGTCCATGTTTGAAAATGGACTCGATCACCCCAAGGGAATCGAGTATTTCCAGACTTTTCGGCTGAAGCAGCTCCCCTTTATAAATGGGACTGGGACCAGGCAGCCTTTCTGCAACGGTCACATCGATCCCGCATCGGGCTGCCTTCAAGCCCAGGGTCAATCCCCCGATTCCCCCTCCGCTGATAAAAATGCTTGTCCGCATGTCGTTTCACCTCTTTCCTATCATTTATCCTTAAGCGCGAATGTTGAAACCTGCCGATGTGCCGGCGACAAGAAACGGGGCGGGACGAAATTTGTAGAATGATCTATTTCCCGGAAAATAAACTTTCCCCAATAAGAGAACACGTTATTTGTCGACTTTCTCCCGGCAGGAATCGTCATTTCCTCACAATAAATGGTGAAACAAAAAAGCTTCAAAACGGGAAATGGTCATTCCGTTTTGAAGCTTTTCATCTTTAGTATTCTTTCCCTGCTTTCCCGGCAATCGGAAGCAGGATCGTGACGGTCGTTCCATCATTTACGTTGCTCTGGATTGAAAATGAACCGTTGTGCTCCTTGATGATTTTTTGGCAGATCATCAAGCCAAGGCCGGTTCCTTTTTCTTTTGTACTGTAAAAAGGTTCGCCAAGATGCTTCATCCGCTCAGGCGGTATTCCGGCTCCGTTATCCTGAATGGATATTTTCGCACAGCCGTTTTCCTTTTCAAGCTGTACGCTCAGCAGTCCTCCTTCAGGCATAGCTTCCAATGCATTTTTCATGACATTGAGCACGACCTGTTTGATTTGATGGGAGTCGCAGTAAATCTCCGCTTCTTCAACAGAAAAACGAACATCCACTCCCTGCTTCAGGCATTCCATCTTGATGAACTCCACCGAACTTGTTAACAGTGTTGTTAGGGAGGTCATAGAAAAATGAACCGCCCTGGGCTTTGCCAGTGCCAGAAATTCGTTCGTGATGATTTCGATGCGGTCAAGCTCTCCCTGAATGACCTGCAGGTGGAAATCATCCTCCGCACTTTCCTTCATCAGCTGCAGGAATCCCTTGATTGTGGTGAGCGGGTTGCGGATTTCATGTGCCACCCCCGCAGCCAGCTGGCCGATCATTGCAAGCTGTTCCGATTTCTTCAAGAGATCTTCATTTCGCTTCTTTTCAGATAGATCGCGGATGATGGCTGATATACCGATCAGCTTGCCGGTGTCATTCAGGATAGGATTGAGGTTGAAGACAATCTCTATCGGAGAACCGTCTTTACGATACCTTACAGTTTCATAGTCTTTGATCCGCTTTCCTGCTTTGACCATTTTTAGATTCTGCTTAAATTGAGAAACCTGCTCTTCCAAGTGAAGGATCGTGATACTTTCTCCTATTATTTCAGCCTCATTCCAACCGAACATCGATTCAAAATGCTGATTGACCTTCAGTATTTCCCCTGCAGGATCGAGAAGGGCGATTCCGTCACCTGCATGTTCAAAATAAGCTTCAAGGAGCTCTTTCGCCTCTTTCAGCTCCTCAGCTATTTTCATCCTTGCCGTGATATCCTGACCGATACCATAAATACCGATTACTTTATCGTTTACACGGATCGGGATATTCGTCACGCTTATATGGGTTCGGTTTCCATCCTTGTTGTTAAGGGTCGTAATATATCTTGTCGCCTCCCCCTGCAGCGCTGTCTCAAAATGCTTGATCGTATCTATTTGCTGATCTTCTGTGATAAATTCGCTGAAATGCTTCCCGATCATGTCATCTGATGGGAATGTCCATTGTCCCTCTGCTGCCGGGTTCACTTCCTGTACGATTCCTTCAGTATTTAACATATAAATATTATCGGGACTGTACTGAACCATCGACCGGTATTTTTCCTGTGTTTCAATCAGCTTCCTCTGGATATCCTTGATCAAGGATATATCGGCAATGGAGCAGATGATGGTGGTGACTTCCCCGTCTTTCATGACCGGGACCATCGAGGCGATATACTCAAGTCCCTTATATTCATCCTCGTACGTCAGTTCTTCACCCGTTACCCAGATTCTCTTGAGCTTAGGCTGTATCTTCCCAAGATGATACGTGTCAAAGACTTCCTGTATCGTTTTACCGATCACATTGGAAGGAGATATATCCAGCTTGTTAAGAAGGTCGCCGGCTGCCATTTCAATCACAAAATCATCTTGATGTTTTTTTATTTTATACGTAATTGTTTTTTGGAGCCTCAGTGTATTCTCCAATTCCACTTTTAAAGAGAGTAAATCATTTTCATATTCCTTTTTCTCCGTGATATCATGCAGGATGATGCCTACTTGGTCGACCGCACCCCGCTGATTATAATCTGCAGGTGAAATTGTGATATGACAGGTACATTCCCTATCATCACCTGTCTTGAAGGTAAGTTCCTCCCTCTGAACATTTTTCCCTTGAATCCCCTTCATGACCAGGTTTACAAAGGCAGGGTTCTTGAAGGGTGATTGCCGGCAGAGTGATTCCCCGATTGCTTCATCTGTCAGCTTGAAGAGCTGTTTGAAGGATTCATTCATCTCCGTGAGAACTCCGTTTTTATCAATGATACATACACAGGTCGGCGTGTTGCGTATCAAGGATTGATAAATGTCCGAGCTGGAATTCTGTTTATCTTTTTCATTTTCCGAGGTCCTGGTTTCAATGGAGGGGACGATCATCAACAGCTCCAGGCTTCCTTCAACCGTCCCGCGCTTCAGTGAATATGAACATTCGTTGTAAATAAAATGTTCTGACTCTGATTCCAGCAATCTCTTAATGTCGAAGCTGTCTATGCCTGATCGTTCTTCCCATTCGGGATTGGCTTCTATGATGGTTGACAGGCCAGGGTTCCATAAAGCAGCGGGGACAGGGATCGAATGAACGCTTATGGCGTTCACAGGTCTAATTTCAGCCATAGTACCCTCCTTTTCGTAATGTGATATATGTCCATTTTACCCTACCTTTATGTTCATATAAATGCTTGTCTTTATACTATAATGGGAATCTGCTCCATTGTTGAGTGGTAATGTTTAAATATCAACTGCTCATAAACTCTGTTTATTTCCGTGGAGTATTTCGCTTTCCGCGGGTAGCCCGTGAGCCTTCTGATATGAATGAAACCGTCAATAAATTGACCTACACAGATTTTGGTTATGTTTTTAGGCAACCTTAAGTAGAGAAGCTCTTTTTGACTTCTCAACTTATTTGTTTCCATTCATCACCGCTAATGATTCCCGTGCAAAACTTCGCTTTCCGCGGGCGGTTGGTGAGCCTCCTCAGTCGTACCTCCCTGCGGGGTCTCACCTAACACGCTTCTCCCGCAGGAGTCTACGTTTTGCACTCCAATCAATCGCTGGAACCGGTTTTGAATATGGATAAATATACAAAACTCCATCCTGAATAAATGGATTGTAACTTATTTTGTTCGTCTTGATCCTCCTTTTTCTTTGATGGAGCAGATGGTAAGAACTCGTCAGGAAGGCAAAAATCCCTCCTGCAGTTAGACTCTGATATTCGTAGGTCTTCACATTTTATCTCTCCGCCTAAAGGTCTGATCCACTAACTCGGAACGTGAGTTAATCTACTAAGATACATCACACAGGAGGCACGTGGATTTTCCTTTCCGGTTTTACTCTTTGCATTCGAACCTATTCTCAGGCTTATATTTAATTTCGATTCCTCTGACCAAACCCCTTCCGATTTTCTAATAAACTGCTATTCCCGCAATAATACTCGTCTTCCACTCCAATCAACCGCTGAAGCCTGCTCATCACAATCACCCCACTGTAAATAAATCAATAAAAAAAACCGGACAAAAAAGCCCGGGTTTTAGTTTAAACATGTGTTGTTTTCAAAGATTTATATTTAACGGCCAGTTCGGCGCCGACCCGGGCATTGTTTTTGACCAGTGCGATGTTGGCGATAAGGCTTTTGCCTTCTGTGAGTTCTTTTACTTTTCCGAGCAGGAACGGGGTGGCTTCTTTTCCGGTTATGTTTTTCTCCTCTGCTTCCTGCAGCGCGGATTCTATGATGCTGTTCATCTCGTTTTCTTCCAGTGCGTTTTGTTCAGGGATCGGATTTGCAACGACTACGCCTCCGTTCAGTCCAAGCTCCCATTTTGTTCTTAACAGAGAAGCTATTTCTTCACAAGACTCCATTCTATAGTTTACTTGATAAGGACTGTTTCTTGTGTAAAAAGCAGGCAGGGAATCGGTCTGATATCCAAGGACGGGCACCCCTTTGGTTTCAAGGTATTCCAGTGTCAGTCCGATGTCCAGTATCGATTTTGCACCGGCGCATACGACGGCAACGTTTGTCCTGGAAAGTTCCTCGAGGTCTGCCGAGATATCCATTGTTTTCTCTGCACCGCGGTGGACCCCTCCGATCCCGCCTGTCACGAATACCGCAATATCGGCAAGTTCCGCGAGAATCATAGTTGCTGCCACCGTCGTTGCTCCGTCTTTCCCGGCAGACAAGATATAAGGAATGTCCCGGCGGCTTGCTTTAATCACATTTGACGCCTGGCCCAGATATTCCAATTCTTGATGGGACAGGCCGATTTTTATTTTTCCGTTCAATATAGCAATCGTCGCAGGTACCGCTCCCCCTTCACGGATGATATCCTCGACTTCTCGTGCCGTCTGTACGTTCTGCGGATAGGGCATACCATGAGAAATGATCGTAGATTCCAGGGCTGCGATGGCTTTCCCATTCTTCCTTCCTTCCAGGACTTCTTCTGAGTACTCTATATAAGATTCCAAATTCATTGCTTCATTCCCCCATTTGTTTTATTGTTACGCTTCTGCGAGTGCCTAATAATACAGGCTGAAGTACTGCTGAAGCTTACCTTTTGTAAGCGAAGGGCTGACCGTATGGGCTGATTGCAGCGTCAATGACGAGCAGGTGATGCCGATCCGGCAGGCACCTTCCGTGTCAGACCCTTTGAGGTATCCATAGATGATGCCCGCCACAAGCGCATCGCCGGCCCCGGTGACGTCGATGACTTTCACTTCCGGAGGCAGGATGGCACTTGCTTCTGTGTATACCGTGTAATACACCAGCCCCTTATCCCCTCTTGTGATGACGACCCTTTCCGCCCCTTTTTGGGTGATCATCTTTGCAGCCTTGAAATAATCTCCCTCTTTATCGATTTTCATACCCAGGTAAGCTTCAGCCTCTCCCTTGTTGCAAATGAACCAGGTGACCCCTTCAAGGGATGGCGGCAGCTTCTTTACCTTCGGAGCCGATACGGGAACGACCGTCAACGGTATTCCTTCCGATTGACATCTTTTGATGATGTAGCTCAAAACATCTGCCGGAAAATTCGTATCAAGGAGCACCATCTCGGATGAAGCAATCGTCCCCCACCTTTTCTCGATGAATCCTATGTCAACGCTTTCATTTAATTCCATATCTGCAAGGGCAAACATCATTTCCCCCTGCTTGTTCAAAATCGCTGAATATGTCCCCGTCGTATGTTTAAATAAAGAGACCGAAGCAGAGACATCGACGAAATTCCGCGTCTGGTTCAGAAGCCAGCTGCCTTCGGTATCGTCGCCTACTACTGTCAAAAGGCAGGATTGAAGACCGATTCGTCCTAGATTCTCTGCAATATTTCGCGCAACTCCCCCGCTTGCCTGGCTTGAAACTGCAGGATTTGATGTCTCCGGAAGGAATTCATCGTGGAGCTGAAGTTTCCTGTCAATGTTGGCTCCGCCAATGCACATTACTCCTTTTTTTCCCGGAAGAACATACGCCCTGCCAAGAATCCTGCCTTCCTTTATCAGGTTTGAAATGTATCCGGCAACTGCAGACCGTGACATTCCGCTTTTCTCCGCCAGCTCCTGCTGACTCATAAACGGATTACCCTCAATTAACGTCAACAAGAGCTTTTCCTTCTCGTTCAACGACTCCCACTCCTTTGAAAAATATGTAAAAGTAACTTTTGTTAATATTCTAAACTTTTGTTTAATTGTGGACAAGAAATGGTTTTCGACAAAATTTTAGTACAAATCTCAAACACCACTATTGATTTCCGTGCAAGACTTCGCTTTCGGCGGGTAGCCCGTGAGCCTCCTCCCTTTGTTCAAAGCCATTCCGCATTTCTGATTGGAGTTTTCGTCCTTCATTCCAATCAACCGCTGGAATGAGCAAATAATCACCTGTGCATACAAAAAACCCGAACTGACTTACCTTCTAAAAAGCAAGTCAGTTCGGGTTTTATTTAGTCTAAAACAAACGCTTTTGGTCAAGTCAGATCATCACTTCGTTGTATCATGACTAACTGATCTTCTTGTCTTTCTTCGCTTTTCCGATGTCTTTCAAGTAGTATTCATCCGAGGTGAAGAATTCTTTCGTCAGTCTTCTCACTTCTTTACTTAAGAGAAGGACAGCGATGATATTCGGTATTAATATGGCAGCAAGCGCAAGGTCAAGGAACTGCCAGATTGTCTTGGCTGCACCCACTGAACCGAGGACGATGGCCGCTACATAAACAATCTTGATGGCCTGGGCCGTTTTCCATCCGAAGAGGAATTCTGCCTGTTTCGCACCGTAAAAGACGATGACGATGATCGTCGATAGAACAAAGAATATTAATGATACCGTGACGAGGATACCGCCGAATGACCCAAAGTATTGACTGAATGCTTCCGTCGTCAAGGCAGATGGGTCATCCAGGGCATCTTCCGCCGTCCATACACCTGACGAGAGTACGACGAAGGCTGTTGCCGTACAGACAATCAGCGTATCAATGACGATTCCGACAATCGCCCATAGTCCCTGTCTTACCGGGTGGTCCGTCTTGGCTGCAGCATGGGCGATAGGTGCAGTACCAAGTCCTGCTTCATTCGAATACAACCCGCGGGCAAACCCCCACCTGATTGTTTCTGCAATCGCCGCACCGGCAAATCCGCCCATTGCGGACATCGGCTGGAACGCATGTCCCAGTACCAAGCTGAAGAACTCTGGGATCGCATCAAGATTCATGAACATGATGACAAGGGCTGCACCAACATAGAAAAGGGCCATGAACGGCACGAATACCTCTGTCACCCTTCCGATCCGTTTAATGCCTCCGAAAACAATGAGCACAACGATAAAGGCCATGATTAAACCGGTTATAAGGCCGTTCACATTAAATGATTCCTCCACCGTTGCGGCAACCGAGTTCCCCTGGACCATGACGCTCGGAATGAGCTCGATCATAAGTGCAAAGGCAAACCAGACGCCTAGCCACTTCATATTCAGCCCGTTTCTCATATAGTACATCGGACCGCCGACGAACTCGCCTTTTTCATTCTTCTCCCGATAGCGTACGGCCAGTACACTCTCGGAGAACTTAAGGGCCATTCCTATAAGCGCGATGAACCACATCCAGAAGACAGCACCGGGTCCCCCGAACATGATCGCGGCAGGGACCCCGACGATGTTCGCAGCTCCGATTGTGGAGGAAAGTGCAGAAGTCAAAGCCTGCAGCGGCGTGACTGTCCCTTCCCCTTTCGGCTTCTTCTTGCTGAATACACTTCCGATTGTCTGCTTGAAAATGTAAAGGGGATGCCTGAACTGAATGAATCCTAGCAGGAACGTCAAATACAGACCCGTCCCTGCCAGTACGATGATTAGCGGCGGCCCCCAGAGCCAAGCCGATATTTTTCCTATGATGTCAAAAAAATTCTCCAACGGAACTCCTCCTTAAGTGGTAGAAACAATGTCTAAACGCCAGAACATTCCAAAAAATATGTATGTACGGATAAACTTATGTATAGAGGGCCTGCCCTCAACCGGTTCTGAAAATTTAGACACTGATTCTGCTGTTTCTGTTTTTCTTTCCCCTGAATCCGCACCGTGAAACATCCCAAATTAAAAAAACTGAAACCGCTCCAATAAGCAGCTTCAGTCCTTATATGTCCATCATTCCCTGTCACTGGGTCACCCGCGGCAGGATCAATACTTCCACCCTGCGGTTCAATGCCCTTCCCTCGTTGGTGGCATTGTCCCCTACCGGTTCAAACTCACCAAAGCCCTTCGCACTGAACCACTGAGGATCGAGCTCCTCGTTTTCAAGGATGATCTTCATGAAATTGACTGCGCGCATCACACTTAATTCCCAGTTCGAATCAAATTCTGCATTTCGGATCGGAACGTTATCTGTGTGACCTGAAATGATGATGTTCCGTGGGGGATTCATGACCAATAACTCAGAAAGTTCCTTCGCAACATCGAGATCCGTATTGTGCACGACAGCAGACCCGGAGTCAAACAGCACATTGTCCCGGATTGTCAACAGCAGTCCTTCATCGGTAAGCTTTGTAATAAATTGCACTTCAAGATTGTTCGTCTTAATGTATTCATTGATTTTTCCCTGAAGCTCTTTTAATTCTTCCTGGTCTTTCAAAAAAGCCTGACGTGCGATCTCTTTTTCATCAAGTTCCGCTTTTTCGTCAGATTTCACAGCGGCACTGGCCTTCACTTCAACTTCGCTCTTTTTTGGCGGTTCGACCGGACTGTGTTTATCCATTATCCCGGTTCCGCCCGTAAAGACTTCATTAAATGATTCAGAGAGTTCCTGGAATTTCTGGGCATCCACAGAGCTTGCCGCATAAAGGACGATGAAAAGTGCCAGAAGCAGGGTGAGCAAATCTGCATAAGGGATAAGCCAGGATTCGTCCATATGATCATCATCGTGTTTCTTCTTACGCCGTCTCATTTGCTTCTCCCTCCATCAGCAGAAGCCGCTCGCTTGCCGGTAAATAAGAGGCAAGCTTCTGTTCGATGACCCTCGGGCTCTCTCCTTCTATAATGGAAAGAATGCCTTCTACCATCATCATTTTCAGCTGCACTTCCCGCTTTGATTTGCGTTTGAGCTTATTCGCAAAAGGATGCCACAGGACATAGCCGGTGAATATTCCGAGCAGCGTCGCGATGAATGCACCGGCAATCGCTTCACCCATCTTATCAGTATTCTCCATATTGCCGAGGGCTGCGATCAAACCGATCACGGCACCAAGCACCCCGAGCGTCGGGGCATAGGTTCCTGCCTGTGAGAAGATGGAAGCACCGGCGCTGTGCCGTTCTTCCATCGCATCGATTTCCTCATGTAGTACATCACGTATGTAATCTGCACTCTGTCCGTCTACGGCAAGGGAAAGTCCATTTTTCAGGAACTGATCCTCTACCTCCTGTGACTTTGACTCCAGCGCAAGCAGACCTTCCTTACGGGCGATATCAGCAATTTCCGAGAAATAACGAATGACTTCTTTTGGATCCTGGACAGATTGTTCTTTAAACAGCATGCCGAATAACTTCGGTACTTTTTTAATTTCGTGGGTCGGGAATGCAATGGTGACGGCAGCTGCCGTTCCAAGCAGGATAATCAAAATGGCTGCGGGATTGATGAGAGCTACCGGGCTCACGCCTTTGAAAAACATCCCCACACCAACCGCAATCAATCCTAAAATGACTCCAATAACTGACGTTTTATCCATCGATTTGTCCACCTTACTCTTTGTAGTAGTACTTTTACTATCGGACAAACCATCCATTTATTTAGTTTTTTTATCAATCCTCCTGCTTCTCTACAGGCGTGGATTGGGGTTCATCCTCCCATACAAGCGTAAAATTTTTTCCATAAATAGTATAAAAGTTGTATTTTTCAAACCGATATATATAGGAAGAGGGATTTTATTTTACATATTAAAGGGGAGAAACATCGTGACACCTGAGCAAATGAAAATTTCCGATACAAAACGGAAGAACGTTTTATTACTGATCACGTATTCAGTAAGCCTGCTTGCGGGTCTCATTTATGCCATTTTGAACGACTCAGGCATCATTGCCACTTCGGTATTCGCTTCACAGCTGATTCTTTTGATTGTCTATTTCATCATTCTTCAGCTGATTCTGAAAAAACCTGAGATGTATGTCTATTTCAGTATCCCGACCATTTACATCATTATGCTGATCTGGCTGCTTACCGAAGGGGCGAACGCCAAGAATATGGTCATATTGACGCTTATGGCCGTCCTGTCAGCCATCCACTTCCGTACCGTCATATTCGCCATCGGCTATATATCCGGTCTGATTATCCTGATTCTGAACAATGTATTCGCTGCCGGTGAAGATGCCCTGTTCAATGAGCTGTTCCTTCCTGCATTACTCACATATCTGCTCGTCGGGATCGTGCTCGGAGTCGTCATTCATCTGAATAAAAAACAATCCGGCCAAATCCAGGAGTTCCTTCAGAGACTTGAAAACGACAGCATGAAAAAAGATGAGCAGCGTTCTCTTTTAGCCAAAGAATTGACGACCATATCAACAAGCATCAACCAGATCAATGATCAAATCCAAGTCCACCTTGTTTCGCAAAATGAAATGAGGACAGCAGTAACGGAAATCTCTGCAGGCAGCCAGACACAGAGTGACCAAATCAATAACATCGCCTCGGTCGCTGCCATGACGATGACAAAAATGGAAGAAGTCACGCACCTCTCAAATGGCCTGGCCGCACAGTCCGACCAAGCGAACCACCTTGCTTTCTCAGGCAATGAACGGGTTACATATCTTCATGAAAACATGACTGAACTGAAAAATATCATTGAAGGTCTGAGCAGTACGTTTAAAGAATTGACGAAGAAAATCGAAGAAACAAATACGTTTATCGGAAGTATACAGGACATCACCGATCAAACGAATTTGCTTGCATTGAATGCGTCGATTGAAGCTGCACGTGCCGGCGAAGCCGGGAGGGGCTTCTCGATCGTGGCTGATGAAATCCGCAAGCTCGCCGAAATCACAAGGAATACTGCAACCCGGATCAACGACAACTTATCGTCCGTGAACGAAGTCAACTCGACTGCCCTTGAGATCATGTCACTGAGTTCAACGAAGCTTCATGAAAACATGTCTGCCACCGGTGAAGTGACGGAATACTTCTCTTCGCTCCGTGAAAAATTGGACGGCATCTCAAACGAATTTCAGCGGCTGGCATCCACAGCCACTGAGGTTAAAGGCCAGACCGTGGACGTGGAGTTTTCCACCAAAGAACTTGCTGCCGTGATTGAACAATCAAGTGCAGGTCTCGAGGAAATCAGTGCGACGATCGAAACCCTGAACCAGGACAATGAAACCATCGCCCGCTACATCCAGGACACCGCTGAGAGCACTGAGCGGATCGAACACAGTATTAAGGATTAATCGATTGGGACAGGCCAAAATGGCCTGTCTTTTTTGTGGGGAAAGTTCATCGGTTTGTAGATTTATCCCTGCAAAAATTATGATAAACTTAAGTCAGCAGAAATAAAGGATGTGGCATTTTTGAAAAAAAGACTCATCTTCACGATCCCGATCATGCTCGTCGTGTTCCTCGTTGCCAACTCTTATCTGGGCAAAGCATATACAGAGGTCCCTGCAGGCACCAGGACCCTGATCGTACTCGGCGGTACATTATTATCGGGTATCATCTCTTACTTCCTATTCAAGCCTGAAGGGGAACAGGGAGAGAAGTAAAATAATATGGTAAGAAAACATAACGAGACTGGAACAAAAGTGTTTTGTCTGAGTAAAACCCGCATTAATTTGCACACAATGAGGCAAATTAGTTCGGGTTTTTAATTTGTTAATAATACACTTAGATTTTAGTCTTTTCTAGCGGTTGATTGGAGTGCAAGACGAAGACTCCTGCGGGAAGAGTAGCTTATGTGAGACTTGTCTAGCTACGGGGCTTAGAGGCACATGTCATAAGTCAATTCGACCAAGAAGGCAAAGAACGCCTTCGTGGTCGATTCGCCTTATGCCAACCGCCTCTTTTCAAAGCCCCTCCGCTTTTCTTCCCGCAGGCTTGCCGAGGAGGCTCACGGGCTACCCGCGGAAAGCGTAGTCTTGCACGGAAATCGTTAGCGATATAAAGAGCCTATACTGATATTGTTCATCTTTATATGGCAATTTTTCAGTTGTGTCCGAACCTCGTTTTTTTATGGATACGGCAGCTTATATCAGTCATCTTTGAAAAATGTTTCTAAAAAATATGTAAAATCAGCCTAACCAGACAGTGGAAATATTTCTTATTCAAAAATATAGAAAACTCACTCAAATTTGTAATAATTTTATAAATATTTTGTAATTTTTGACATATAGAATTATAATCTATTCATAGACAACGATTCAAGGGGGTCCAAATGAAACAAATTCGATACTTCACGCTGCCTGCACAATTTTTACTGACATGTGCCGGTTTATTTCTTTTCAGCGGTGCCGGGGTCCTGCTCTCATACGACATTGAACTGGTAGTCATGATGGGGAAATACTTTCATACCTTATCCGAAACCATCAGTCAATTATTGCATCCTTCTTCACTCATCGTTGAAATCAGCTCCGATCTGAAAGCGAGTGCAGAGCCGGACTATAAGACATACCCTATATATCCCATATTTTTTCAATTGTTCGGATACTCTTTTCTACTTTTATTTCTTGCATTCCTGGCAGCGGCCGCCATTTCTGCACTTCTCAGTTATTGTTTCATGTTCCTGCCAAAAAAAGTGTATAAAGTATGTTTGAAGATCATGGACATTTTTGATTCGCTTCCGGATGTTTTGATCATCGTCTTCATTCAGTTCTTTGTGATCTGGTTTTTCAAAAAGACAGATATTCTTTTGATTGACATCTATACATTGGGCGATGAAAAAGTCTACCTGGTTCCGATTATTTGCCTGGCAATCATGCCGATTGCTTTTCTCACGAAACATTTTCTCTTCCAACTCAGGGAAGAAGAGGAAAAGCCTTATGTGGAATATTCTTTCTCCAAGGGATTTTCCAGGGCGTATACGATATGGGTGCATTTGTTCAGGAATGTGTGGATCCATTTTTATTTTCATATCAAACCGATTTTTCTTTTGATGCTGTCCAATCTATTGATCATCGAAATCCTTTTCAACATCAATGGTTTTATGAATGTCCTGCTTGACGTATCCCAGAGGAACCCGAGTGCTTTCTTTCTGGGCATGCTGATGATTTACATCCCATTTTTCGTGGTGTTCAGCCTGGGCGGGCTCTTGTTAAAAAAATGGCTGCCGCATGAGGAGGTGCAGGCCTGATGAGCATCCGCTTATTACGATTATGGATACCGATCGGGCTCCTGTTGTTACTGATCGCCGTGAGCTTCGTCCTGCCCAGCACCCATCCACATCTTTTTGAACAGGGACCTTCTTATCTAAAGGATGAAGAGACTGGCAAATTACTCGCTTCTCCTCCCTATACCCCTTCTGAAATGGGGCCGATGGGGAGTGATAAGTTAGGGCGAAACGTCTTTTTTGTGCTGATTGAAGGTGCTAAATACACTCTCCTCGCCGCAACTGCGATTGCCTTGATCCGAATGGCCGGAGGCTTTTTGTTCGGATTGACTTACGCATTTCTTCCTGGCTGGGTGAGGCAGGTTTGCAAAGGCCTCGGGGATACGTTCAATTTCATCCCGCTTGCCATTATCGCCTTTGTATTATTGGCTCCCCTTCAGAGAGCATTTGAGACAGGTTCTCTTTATTCCATGAAGTTTCTTGTTATTCAAGTCATCGTGATTTCTCTCATTGTCATCCCTTCACTCGGTATGTACATCGGGGAGGAAATGAGAGAATTTCTTAAAAATGATTTTATTTCAGTTTCAAGGCAGATCGGAGCCGGCAGGTTTTTTATTATCAAGAGACACCTGCGCTCCCAATTCAGCCGCCATGCAATCGTGATGTTTTCCGAACAACTGGCACAGACTCTCTATTTACTCATTCAACTCGGCATCCTGCATATCTGTCTGGGCGGCCTGAGAATGGTGGAATTCGGACTGCTTGAACATAGGCCGGAATATTTCTCCTTCATCAATGACTGGGCTGCCACCATGAGCATCAATATCTATCAGGTCCATCTCTATCCCTGGCTGCTTCTGGCTCCCCTTGCCTTCTTTGCGGCAGCGATTTTTTGTGTGAATGAAATCAACTCGGTTATAAAGGAAGTATTTATTGAAGGAAAGTCTTTGAGGAAACCGAAAAAGATTGTGGTTAAACCTGAGATTCCCCCTTCGTCTGCCGATAATTTGTTTGTCCTTGCCGGCCGTGAAAACAGGAGGGAAAATCATCATGAATCCATTTAAGCTGGCCTTCATCCTTTTAATCATGAGCACCCTCCTCCTGGCGGGCTGCAGAATCGAATGGGATGCCGCACCGGAAGTAAAAACCAAGCAGAATACAGGTAAACTTGTGAAACTTGACGGGAAAGTGAACCTGAAGTCAAATGAGCTCATCATCGAAGGAAAGAGCAATCTCCCTAAAAATTCCGTGATTTATGCAAGTATCAAGGAATACGGCGACCTTTCCAGCAAATACGGAGCCATCATCCATTGGCAGGCGGAGGCAAGTGCGGAAATCACTGCTGAAGGCACCGGGAAAGTGGATAAGGACGGAAACTATTCAATCACTCTTCCCAGGAAGGATCCTTCCAAACGTTATTTATTGGAAGTCCTATTCAACCCGGCTCTGCAGCCTTTGAAAATACAGGAAATCTACGGTATTAACGGAGAGAACATGAAGCTCATAGTCGGTATGACCAAAGTGGATAATGTGACGGTGGTATCCCGTGTTGTTCCAATCGTGAGCATAACCGATCCGAACGGAAACGATATCGCATGGGGATTGTGTGAGACAATGTTCCAGACAAAACCCAAACCAATCAAATAGTCCATCAGAAAAAACCCCCGTTCACACATGAACGGGGGTCTGCTTGTTAAAGAAGTTTCTTTTCAATTTTCTGCTCATAATTCTTGAAAATGGAGCTGTTCGTCTTCACTCTTTTTTTCGAGAGCATCGAGTTGTATCTTATCATCTTTTCGTTGAGGCTCTTCTGCAGTTCTCCTTTTTCCGTCTCATCTTCACAGACCCGGATCAAATCCTCGATCCTCACCATTTCTTTCTTCATATCCATTTCCTCTGTCGAATAACCGGCATTCTTCATGATCCTGTGTGCCATCCTGAGAGCGGGCGGTATCGATAAATCATCGTCCAGATTCTGTGGTTTCCCGTATCCCGGAAGATTTTCAAACTCCCCGTCCTCCTGGGCCATCTTAATCCTTTGTTCTGAAACAATCATTGAAAAATCCATATGAATCCCTCGCTTCCTGTAAAGATCTCAGCGGGACTGGCTCATTATCCAAAAGAAGTGCGGCTGGCCGCTTGTTACTATTAGTGTATACGAAATTCTGCATTTGACCGGTATGATTTTTGACGAAATAGCAACAACCTCCGACTGAGCGTTCAGTCTGGATGCAATCGCCTGTTTTCCAGCTTCCGCCTCCTACATAATTTCATGTCTCATGGAAAAACTATCTTAAGACATCTGAAAGGAGTGTTTCTTTATGGCACGCGGAAAATCATTCGAAGCAAAGAAAAAAGGACATCCAGGCAATTTCCCTAATAATAGCACAACAGAAAGACACACAGAAAAACCACCTGGTGACGAAGAATTGATTGTCACCCAGGAGGCTTTCAAGAACAGGGTCGATAACGACGAACACCGTTTGTAATATGAAACAGGCATCAGGAAATTGCTCCTGATGCCTTCTTTTTCACCTATTGTGCTTTTACTTTTTCCTTCTCATCAACCGTTGACAGATCCATCGCAGGACCAAAGAACTCAAAGTTGATTTTGTCTTCAGGAAGACCGATTTCTTTCAGTGTCATGATCACGGCTTTCATGAATGGTGCCGGTCCGCACACATAGCATTCCGTCTCGCTGTCAACATAGGTGGAGAGGATTTCTTTATTCACATAGCCTGAGAAGTGGCAGAGAGAAACGTTGGACGGATTCTCAAGGATGTAGCAGGCTTCTCCGTTTTCAAGTTTATCCATAAGCCCATCGATATCTTTTCTGAATGCCTGCACGCCTTCATTTTTGCTTGCATGGATGAATGCTGCAGGACGTTGAGGTGTTTCTTCGGCAATGGTTTCAAGCATGCTCATCATAGGTGTAATACCCACACCACCTGAGATGAGTGCAACCTTGCCTTCTTTATTTTCTTGATTCAAGAAGAAGTCTCCTGCAGGGGCGCTCACTTCGACGACGCTTCCTTCCTGAACTTTCTCATGAAGAAATACAGAAACAATTCCGTTTGGATCCACTTCCTCTTCTTTTTTCACAGAGATACGGAAATACTCTTCTTTATATGCACCGGATAGGCTGTATTGACGGATATGGGTATTCTTTTGGCCTGGAATCGTCACACGCACTGAAATGTACTGACCTGGATTGAACGCAGGTACTTTCTCCCCATCCTGCGGCTTCAGGTAGAAAGAAGTGATTACATCGCTCTCTTTCACTTTCTTGGCAACGACGAATGGTTTGAAGTCACGGAAGCCCGCTTCCTTGCTTTCTGCTTCCACGTACATCTGCTCTTCCACATCGATGAAGACTCCTGCAATCACACCGTAAGCGTCAGCCCATGCCCCGATGATTTCATCAGTGGCTGCATCGCCAAGCACTTCTTTGATGGCACCGAGCAAGTGCTCCCCAACAATCGGATAGTGTTCAGGCTTGATCCCAAGGCTTCTGTGCTTATGAGCGATCTGTTTCACTGCAGGCAGCAATGCTTCCAGCTGATCGATATGCTTGGCAGCTGCATACACCGTATTGGCGAGGGCAGTCTGCTGTCTTCCTTTCTTTTGGTTGGCATGGTTGAAAATGTCCAGCAATTCCGGGTGGCTGGCAAACATATTTTTATAGAATACAGAAGTAATTTCTGTCCCTTTCACTTCTAGAACTGGAGCTGTCGATTTCACGATATCAATTGTTTTTTGAGATAACATTTCATTCACCTCTAAAGAAATATTTTTAATACATCTTTAACTTACACCCATAACAGCTTCAAAGCAATATTATAAATACTTCTTTAACAGATTAGACACAATTGCATACATTATTTAGACACAATCGTTTCCGGTTAGTATAATAGGTACATGGGAAGGAAAAGGGTGAATTCAAATGAAATTGACACTATACACTGACTATTCACTGAGAGTCCTGATCTATCTGGCGTCCAAGCCTAAATCCGAACTCTCTACTATAAAAGAAATCGCAGACTCTTATCAGATATCGAAGAATCACCTGATGAAAGTTACCTATGAACTGGGCAAAATGGGGGTCATCGAGACCATCCGCGGCCGTTACGGCGGCATCAAGCTCGCCAAGGAGCCCGCTGACATCAACATCGGGAAGCTCGTACGGAAAACAGAAGAAGACTTCGAACTGGTCGAATGCTTCGGTAAAAACAACAGCTGCGTCATCACTCCCGTATGCGGCCTCAAGCATGTCCTCGCCAAAGCCCTGAACGCTTATCTGACTGTGCTTGACGGATATACACTTGCCGACCTCGTAACCAATCCGATGGATTACCGCCTGCTTTTTCAACAGCAGCACCCTGAAACCGAACAGTAATGGTGGAAGCCTCTCATAGTTGTGAGAGGCTTCTTATTTTAGGTTCTTCCGGCGCTCTTTATGGCCGGGGTGCCAGGCACAATTTGGTCTTTTTGTGCCTGGAACAAAACACCTCTTCTGTACCAGCACAAACCGCCGTTTCTTTACCAGGCACAATTCGACACTTTTCTACCAGGTACAAACCAACAACTCTGTACCTGGTACAATAACCCGCCCCACACACACCAACTAGAATCCCATCAAAAAAACCTGTCCCCAAACTGGAAACAGGCACTCCGCTTACTTTTTGCTTTCCGCATATTTGAATGTCATCTGCATGAATAGGAAAAAGCTCACAAGCAGTGTGGTTCCGCCGACAATATAAAAGACCATCGTAAACGTACCAGGAAGATTGAACGGATTAAGATTATAGAGCCACATTCCGGACGTCAATCCGAACGTGCCGATGATTGCGGTCCATACGTGAAAGGCTGCAAGTTTTGATGTCTTAGGAACCTCGTAAGAACGATAATACGAAGAAAAGGCAAAAAGACTCAGCCATCCGACAACCAGGATATGAGCATGGATAGGTTTAAAGGCATAGGATCCCGCCCCTGCCATATGCGACCCCATGAAGGCGCCGATTAATGCATACACCGCGGACATTCTTAATAAAAGTACATTCCAGGCCAACCAGGTTTCCCCCTTCATTTCACTAAAGATATAAGATTATTATATCCGCGGGTCTTCAGGCATGTCGACAAAATGCGCGCATTGTTAAAGAACGTTCATATTCCCTTTTCTCCGATAAAGGGGGGCCCCTCTATTTATGTCGGTTGAAAACACTTGCAAACCTTGATGGCACTGATACAATTGAATTGTAATAGAACATTCTGAAAAAAAGGAGAATACATATGTCTAACTTTCAGCAAAACCTTGAAAAGTACGCAGATCTTGCCGTTCAAGTCGGTGTGAACGTGCAAAAGGGTCAAACGTTGGTGATCAACACCTCCATTGATGCGGCAGAGTTTGTCCGCCTTGTAGTCAAAAAAGCCTATGAAGTGGGCGCAAAGCATGTTTATGTGAATTGGAATGACGATGTTGTGAATCGTACTAAGTATGATCTAGCACCAGATGAGGCATTCCAGGAGTTCCCTCAGTGGAAAGCACGTGAAGTCGAAGAGCTCGCAGAAGGCGGCGCTGCGTTCATGAGCATCGTCTCCTCAAGCCCGGACCTTCTGAAGGGTGTTGACCCTGACCGCATCTCCAACTTCCAGAAGGTTGCCGGTAAAGCGATGTCCAAATACCGTCAGTTCATCCAATCCGATAAAGTAAGCTGGTGTGTACTTGCCGCTCCTTCTAAAGACTGGGCTGCAAAAGTATTCCCGGATGCTTCCGAAGAGGAGCAAGTGGACTTATTATGGGATGCCATCTTCAAAGCCGTCCGCGCTGATCAGGCAGATCCAGTTCAGGCTTGGAAGGACCATGATGCAACACTTCATGAAAAAGTGGAATACCTGAACGATAAAAACTACCAAAAGCTTCACTACACTGCTCCGGGTACAGACCTGACAATCGAGCTTCCGAAAGGTCACCTTTGGGTAGGTGCAGGAAGTGTGAATGAGCAGGGTGTCGAGTTCATGGCGAATATGCCGACAGAAGAAGTCTTCACTGTCCCATTGAAAACAGGAGTCAACGGTACGGTTTCAAGCACGAAGCCATTAAGCTACGGCGGGAACGTGATCGACAATTTCACCATCACATTCGAAAACGGCCGTATCGTCGACGTAAAAGCCGAAGAAGGCGAAGAAATCCTGAAGCGCCTTGTAGACACGGATGAAGGCTCGCACTACCTTGGAGAAATCGCGCTGGTTCCTCATAAATCACCGATTTCCCAATCAAACGTCCTTTTCTACAACACGTTGTTTGACGAGAACGCTTCAAACCACCTTGCCATCGGAAATGCCTATGCATTCTGTATCGAAGGCGGAAAGAAAATGAGTCAGGAAGAACTTGATGAAAACGGATTGAACAACAGTATCACCCACGTTGATTTCATGATCGGTTCAGACAAGATGAACATTGATGGAATCAAAGAAGACGGTACGGAAGAACCTGTCTTTCGTGACGGCGGCTGGGCGTTCTAATTTCATCCGTGATTGAAAAACCGGGAATGGGCTGCGGCTCCATTTCCGGTTTTTTAATATATAAAAGAAGAATCCTGCAACTCATAGACCTCCGAACTCTTTTGTCAGGGCAATCGCTGCCATTGTGGCACCCGCAACCTGTCCATAGCTGCCGAATGCCGTTATTTGAAGACCCAACTCTCTTTTCCCCTTCAGGATAAAATTTTCCCCAACTCCTTCAATGATGGCTCCAAGAGCTTGAACAGTATTCCCTGCAGCCAGCAGGTCTTTGTATCTCAGCTGACTTAAGCCTGCACCGTACGCCTCGAAGCCAAGGCCCGTCGCCTGGATTGAGTCCCCGACCACATCAAGTTTCAACCCTTCTGTTTCTTCACCGGAGAATTGAAGTTCAGCTGCCACTACGTTTGTGGCATTACCCGAAGCCTGCACCCATTCTCCTATGATCCTGAGCCATTCCGCCTCAGAACCGTCAAACAACTGAAGGGATCCCACTCCCTGAAGGGAATTCCCCGATGCCTCAAAGCCGTTGCCAATCGAGACGAACCTGTAACCCGGGGAGCCTGCTCCCGAATCCTTTACAAGAAGGGTCTCCCCGACAGCAGCAATCACTGTGCCAGCCACTTGTGTCCATGCTCCGCTAAGGATAATCTCTTCACCCGTCATGACTGCTCCCCCTCCCGCACTATAAAGATACAATAGTGTATTCAGTATTATGAAGATACGTCTTGAAATTTGTAAATTCCAGTAAATCTATCTTGTCTTATTTCATTTCCCGAGCTATGATATTCTAGTTCATCAAGAGTTTTCAAAGGGGAGGAGAAATAGATGAGAATTCGCGATTGGGACCGCAATCTGAAAGTGCGGCTGTTTGGGGAAGCAGCGATCAACATCACATTCTGGATGTTTTTTCCGTTCCTGACGATTTATTTTACGGAAGCATTCGGTAAACAGACTGCAGGATTATTGTTGGTCCTTTCTCAAGTGTTTGCGGTGGCAGCCAACCTGATGGGAGGTTATTGCGCGGACCGTTTCGGACGGAAGACGATGATGGTGATCTCCGCCTTCGGACAGGGATTTGCCTTTCTGATATTTGGCCTGGCAAGCTCGCCTTGGCTTGATTCCGCAATGATTGGATTCATTTGTTTCAGCTTAGTGGGGGTATTCGGTTCATTTTACTGGCCTGCAAGTCAGGCGATGGTTGCCGATGTGGTCGATGAGAAAGACAGGAGCCACGTGTTTGCAGTGTTTTATACGTCCATCAATATAGCTGTGGTCGTCGGACCGATCTTAGGCGGTATTTTCTATGTGCACTATAGATTCGAGCTCCTTGTGGCTGCAGCCATCATTTGTATGGGACTGTCTTTTCTTTTATATAAAATGACCCGTGAAACCGCACCCGGGGATCGAAGCAAGCTGCTTGTGACTGAGGGCAAAAAGAAAGCCTGGTACAGCGTGATGACCGATCAATTCAGGGATTACGGGGTTATTTTCAAAGATAAAACGTTCTTATTATTCATTCTTGCAGGGATCCTTGTCGGGCAGACATTCATGCAGCTCGACCTGCTTATACCTGTTTATATCAAAGATGTAATGGATAAGGCTGTGCTATTCAGCATCGGCGACTGGTCCCTGACGCTGGTGAGCGAGCAGATCTTCGGACTTATCCTTTCGGAAAATGGATTCTTCGTAGCGCTATTGACTGTTGTCATCACGCGCTGGATCACCAAGTTCCGCGAGCGGAATGTGTTCATCCTGTCATCCGTTATTTATGCAGGATCGATCCTTATGTTCGGGCTGTCGAGCTCCGTATGGTTCTTCATCGCCGCGATGGCCGTATTCACGTTCGCAGAACTTATGACCGCAGGCATCCAGCAGAGCTTTGTCTCGAAGCTTGCACCGGATCACATGAGAGGACAGTATTTTGCGGCGGCAAGCCTGCGTTTTACGATCGCAAGGACGATTGCACCGCTGTCGATCACCCTCTCGCTCTATGCCGGGTATAACTGGACATTCATCATCTTATCGCTGCTAGCATTGATCAGCGCAGGCTTGTTCTACATCATGTTTGAACGTTTCGAAAAGGAAGAAATCCAATTAAAGAAGGCTGTCCAATAAAAAGGAATGATCCCCAGTGGATTATTCCTTTTTTTTTTAGAAATTTTCAGAAAAGCCCGAATCCGAAAAATTCCTTCCCACCCCTTTAAACGTAAAAACTCAGATGTTACAATGTACAACCGTAAGCAATCTTAATGTAACTCTCGACCCGAGTTAGTCGGAGATTCCAATCAATACTACGCAGAAAGGATGTTTCAGATGCATAGAGGAAGCAAAGGCTGGTACGTGGAAGAACTTAAAAAAGCAGGCGTTCGCCGCCACGAGGAACGCAAAGTTGAATCTTACAAAAAGCACGTTCTGGCTAACTTACTAGAACGTACAAAATAATAGAAAATGAGGGACGGGCCTTCATTCCTATGACCTGGTCACAGGAATGGAGGCCCGTCCCTTTTTGGTTTGCGTGGGAATTTTCTTAATTTAGTAGAATAAAAAGACTATTGTCATGTAAGCATTTACTTTTGAAAAAAACATTGTTGCGGTATTCCAGGCTGTGTTACAGTAGACAACATATTTTAATCATTTCATACGAATTCCTTATATATCTATGGTGATATGGACCATAAGTCTCTACCTGGCAGCCGTAAAATGCCGGACTATAAGGAAAGTTGGATCACAGCTTTTTTACGTGTATGCAGACTTTCTTATAGTATAGAAGATTGTCTGTGTGCACGTTTTTTTATTCTTCCATGAGGTCTGACATCAGATCTATAGGGGTTCGTCATTTCATTCACTGGAGGTATTATAATGGATATACTACTCGGTTTCTTATCACTCGCCGGGGTCCTCTTCCTCGGCTGGCTTTGGAGCGGCAACCGCTCGGCAATCAAATGGAAGACGATCGGAATCGGCATTGCCCTTGAATTCCTTCTTGTGCTTTTCGTCCTGAAAGTTCCGTTCGGGCAGACCCTGCTGAAAAAGACGGCACTTGGTGTCCAGAAGGTCATCGATTACAGTAATGAAGGAATCATGTTTGTATTCGGCGGCTTTTTTGAAAAAGGCAGCAACATCACATTTGTATTTGCCATCAATGTGCTCGGGGCCATCATTTTCATTTCCGCCGTCATATCTGCCTTGTACTATTTACGCATCATCCCGTTTTTTGTAAAGTATATCGGCATCGTCCTGGGGAAAATCCTTGGCACGACGAAGGTCGAATCGTTCAATGCCATTGGGAATTCATTCCTTGGACTGGTCGAGGCACCGCTTCTGGTCAAGCCTTATCTGGCAAAATTGACGCGTTCGGAGCTGTTCGCCGTCATGGTCGGCGGGACCGCTTCTGCCAGCGGAGCGATTCTGATCGGTTATTCACTGATGGGGATCGATATGAAGTATCTGCTTCTATCTGTCTTCAGTGTACCGCTCGTCTCGCTCGTCATGGCCAAGGTCATGGAGCCTGAAACCGAGGAATCAAATACAAACGGAAACATCTCGCTCGGAAAAACCGGTCACACCAACATTTTTGAAGCCATTTCCGAAGGCGCGATCAGCGGTGTTCAGCTTGCCATCAATATCGGAGGGCTGCTGATTGCCTTTATCGGGATCCTTGCCCTTGTGAACGGGGTACTCGGTCTCGTCCATACGGACCTTTCCACGATATTCGGTTATATCTTCTATCCAATCGCGTTATTGGTGGGAGTTCCGGCGGATGAAGCATTCCGCGCTGCATCCATCATCGGGACAAAGCTTTCCGTCAATGAATTCGTTGCGTACGATCAGCTTTCAGGCATGATTGATGAATTATCGCCAAAAACGGTCGCAATCTTGTCCGTGGCCCTGTGTAACTTTGCAAATCTTTCATCTATCGGTCAATTGATCGTCGGACTTGGGTCCCTGGAACCTTCCCAGCGTCCGACCGTGTCAAAACTGAGCTTAAAAGCGATTGCTGCAGGAACACTGGCTAGTTTCATCACAGCGATCATTGTCAGTATGTTCATCTGATTTTTTCACCTTGGGGCTCTTTATCGGCCGCTTTCTTAAAAAAATTCGCCTATCAGGTTTCTATTCTGCGTCTTTGGTGAATAGTAAAAGGTAGTGTACATTTATTTCTTGGACGGAAGGTGAAAGATGATGAGAGAGAAAAAATTCATGAAAGAAACGAAAACAAGCAAAACCACCCATGTGCTTCCGCCGGACACCAACCATCACGGTACCTTGTTCGGAGGGAAACTGATGGCCTATATAGACGATGTGGCGTCCATCGCTGCCACGCGCCATGCACGCAAGCCGGTCGTCACTGCATCCACAGACTCGGTCGACTTTCTTCAACCGATAAAAGTCGGGGATGCCGTTACACTTGAAGCGATGGTGACCTACACCGGCCGCAGTTCGATGGAGGTCGGAGTCAAAGTCACATCGGAAGTGCTGCTGACAGGCGAAACAAACGTAGCAGCCATTTCCTTCTTAACGTTTGTTGCCCTTGAGGACGGCAAGCCGGTCGTGATCCCGGAGGTCGTACCGGAAACGGAAGAAGAAAAATGGCTTAACGAAACGGCGAAGAACCGTGCAGAACACCGGAAAGCACGTAAAAAGCACAGCCAGGAGCTGGCTGAATTTTTCAGGAATGCCTATTAGTTTTTGCAGAGGTGCCCATATTGGGCATCTTTTTTTGTTGCGGGATTTTTCTAAATACTCCCACATTTCCCCTACCCCTAACATTCCTTCTCCTCTCTCCGATAATACAAAGGTACGGACAAGTACAATGTCTTATTCTTACAACTATACGGAGGTACTGTTTTGAAAAAATTCATATTGATATTACTGGTGATGATGCTTTCTGCAGCGGGCTGCTCGTCAGCTTCATCAGAGGAAAAACCGGATGAAAATATACAAACGATCGGGATTCTGCTCTCTGACACCGGTCTCGGCGATGGATCGTTCAACGATTCCGCGTTCCGCGGACTCGAACGGGCCAGGGACGAACTCGGAATCCTGTTTGATTACCGGGAAGCACCGGATGGGAATTTTGAGGAAGCACTGGAGGAACTTGTGGCCCAGGATCACGATTTGGTGATCGGGCTTGGCTTCTCCATCCAGGAAGCGCTGGAGAAGGTGGCGAAGGAACATCCGAAACAGCAGTTCTTGCTGATCGATGGATCTTCGGAGCTGGATAATATCACGATTACATTTAAAGAGCAGGAAGGCAGTTTTCTTGTCGGGATGGTGGCGGCGATGAAATCGAAATCGAATAAACTGGGGTTCATCGGCGGTGCGGATGCCCCGGTTATCCACCGTTTTGAAAAGGGCTTTGAGCAGGGTGCGAAATATGTGAACCCATCGATCACCATTTTAAAGGACAATGCCAACAACTTTGGGGATGCAGCCCTTGGAAGCAGCATTGCTGAAAAACAGATAGAGCAGGGAGCGGACTTCATTTACCCTGCTGCCGGGTTTACCGGGGTCGGCTCGATTCAGGCTGCACAGAAGGCAGGGATTTATTCCGGAGGTGTCGACTCCGATCAATACTTCATTGCGGAAAAATCTGTGGTGACGTCCATGCTGAAAAAGATCGATAACGCTGTATTCAACCTCACTCAGCAATTAGTATCTGAAGGCAGTATTTCGGAGTCTTCATTTGAACTCGGCTTAAAAGAAGATGGGGTCGGTCTGGCCCCTGTCCGTATCACGGAATTGACAGACGAGGAAAGCAAAAAGATCAAAGAGGCGACTGACAAGATTATTTCAGGAGAAGTCAGTATCGAAACGAACTAATCCCAACTAAGGAGTTTATTTTACATGGCACTGAAAAAACGATTAATGATATTGGGGTTCATCCCCCTCATTCTTTCAACCATCATTATAGGATACGTCATTTCTAAATTGTTTTTCCTTCAAAGTTCGGCAAATGAAGACGTAAAGGTCCTCGTAGAAACGGAAAAGCTTCGCGGTGACCTTATCGTTACTAAGCAGGCTCTCGCCAATTATTCTGCCAACACATCTGCTGAAAATAAACTGATGGCGGAAACTATTTTGAAGGAAACCTCTTCACAGATTGACGATCTTCAAAGCATCCTCTCAGTTAAGGACCAGCAGGAGTCCTTGGACCTTGTCCAAACAAAGTTCAATGAGCTGCAGGAAGCTTCTGAAAAAGCACTGAAAGATGGGAACAAAGCGGAAGTTAAGCGGCAGTCCCTCCGAATCTCCGGGGCCCTTAATGATATGCATCTTTTAAATAAGCAGACATCCGACTGGTATCAAAACTTATTGAAAGAGAATGAGGAAAATATCACATTCATTGTATGGGCTACCCTTATCGGCTTCTTGACCGCCATCCTCTTATCAGTCGGTGCGTCGATGATCCTGTCAAACCGGATTGTAAAACCATTGAACTCGATGGTTCAAAATGCAGAAAGGATCGCAAGCGGGGATTTGACAGTTTCGTTTGAGGAAAGCCAAAAGAACGACAGTAAGTTTGAAGTCCATAAACTTCAATCAGCCTTTCAGCATATGGTGAAAAACCTGCGCAGTACGGTTCAGACCGTCAATGAAATCGGCACGGGCGTTGAACAATTCACAAGGGATGTTAAAGCGCAAATGGCCAATCTTTCAGAAAGCAGCAGCGGAGTCGCCGTCGCAACAGAAGAGCTGGCCAAAGGAAGCCAGGCGATTTCAGAGGATGTACAGTCAACTGCATCACTTATGGCCGTGATGGGAGAAGAATTCGCGGCCAATATGCGCGGGAGCCGGGAATCTTCAGCCAACAGCAAAGTGGCTCTCCAATCCGTGGAACACGGAAGGACATCGCTTTCCAAGCAAAAAGAATTTGCAGAATCCATCACGGATTCTTCCGCATCGATTGAACAATCAGTAGAGGCTTTCGCAAAGTATACCGGAGAAATCGAACAGGCTTCGCAATCTGTAAGAGAGATCGCTGAACAGACCAACCTCCTTGCCCTTAACGCAGCAATTGAAGCTGCACGTGCAGGGGACGCTGGAAAAGGTTTCGCCGTGGTAGCCCAGGAAGTTCGCAAGCTCGCCGAAGATTCTTCGGTCGCAACTGAAAGGATCGGAAACATGGTCGCAAGCATCAAAGAAGGCATCCATTCAATCATGGAAGCTTCCCGGAAAGGGAGCAGCCTTTCCAGCCGGCAAATGGAGTCGATGACCGTCACCGAAAGTGCTTTTGAAGAAATAGCAGGCAATGTCACTGCAATCTATGAAAAATTAAACGACCTGGAACAAGGCATGTCGGCTTCCAATGAGCGTACGGTCAATGTCATTTCAGCCGTGGAAAACATCTCTGCGATCACTGAAGAAACAGCAGCCGGCACCGAAGAAATCTACTCATCTGCAGAAGAACAGCTCCGCTACTTCGATCAGATGAACCAGCAGGTCTCCGAGTTGAACGCAATGACTGTTAAGATGAAACAGGAACTGGATAAATTCACATTATAAAGAATCTCTTCAAAAAGAGACCGGGCCCGGGTCCGGTCTCTTACTTATTAACTGTCTGCTATTAATGAAATGCAACATACAGAGCTTTATCCCCACTCTGATCCTTCTAATATCTGATACTAATTTACTCAAGCCACAATGATTTTTTCATTATATTACCTATTCACCCCCGGTATCACCTTCCTACTAGTCGTAATTGCACCCGCCGCATTGTTACAGGACGTTTAAATTTATTTAACGAGAGGCCGGGTGACCCGCTGCTCAAAATACATACCTAGGTATTTAAAAAGGCTATGTACAGACCTTTCAGTCAAAACAATCTATGTCATACTTTGTAACATTGTGTCGGTGGTAAATATCTCCACCTACAAAAACGCCAAAAATCTCCTATACTATATAGAAGGTTATACTGTGTAGAATTCTTATAGTTGGAGGAATTTTGATGTTATCAAACTCTGAAATCGGGATCGATTTAGGAACCGCAAATATTCTAGTTTATAGTAAAAATAAAGGAATCATTTTAAACGAACCTTCTGTAGTCGCCATCGACACAGAAACTAAAAACGTATTAGCTGTCGGCGTAGAAGCCAAAAGTATGATCGGGAAGACACCTGGTAAAATCGTAGCAGTTCGCCCGTTGAAGGACGGCGTCATCGCTGACTTTGATGTTACGACTGAAATGCTTAAGCAAGTGATGAAAAAAGCGAGTAAAAAACTTGGATTCTCCATCCGCAAGCCAAATGTTGTCGTATGTACTCCATCAGGCGCAACAAGTGTTGAACGCAGGGCGATCCAGGATGCTGTGCGCGGAAGCGGTGCAAAAACAGTCACTCTTATCGAGGAGCCTGTTGCAGCTGCGATCGGTGCTGACCTTCCGGTTGATGAGCCTGTCGCGAACGTAATCGTAGACATCGGCGGAGGAACGACTGAAGTAGCCATCATCTCTTACGGAGGCGTGGTATCCTGCAACACGATCCGCATCGGCGGGGACCAAATGGACGAAGACATCATCCAGCACGTACGTAAACGCTACAACCTGCTGATCGGGGAAAGAACGGCGGAAAACATCAAGATCGAAGTCGGCCATGCGCTGATCGATCACGAAGAACGTACAATGGAAATCCGGGGACGCGACCTTGTGACCGGACTTCCGAAGACAATCTCACTAACGTCCTACGAAATCCAGAGTGCACTGAAGGAATCACTCCTTCACATCCTGGAAACGATCCGAGCGACACTTGAGAACTGCCCTCCTGAACTGAGCGGGGACATCGTGGACCGCGGAGTAATCCTGACAGGCGGAGGCTCACTCTTAAACGGACTTCAGGACTGGCTCAGCCATGAAATCGTCGTCCCTGTCCACCTTGCACCGAATCCATTGGAATCCGTGGCCATCGGTACAGGACGTTCACTTACAGTGATTCATAAGCTTCAGAAGGTAAGATAATGGCACTTTGCAGTTAAACGGACGGACTCCCGGTGGATCGGGGGGCCGTTTTTTTGTGTTGGATGTTTGGGTGGGGCCGTTTGGTGTTTTCTGCATGCCCCGGTGCGGCTGTTGAATCGGTTGCGAAATTTGTCGTTTCTTGAAGAATTGTCGGTATTCGCTGTATTTTTGTTGGTAAACGCTGAAAATTGTTGGTATCCGCCCATTTTCGTCGGTAAATTCTAATTTTTGTCGGTAAATCCAAAAAATTGTTGGAAAACCTATACTCCATGCCCTCCCCTCAACTCCCCGCACCCCGCCAAACCACTATCCCCAAATTCAAACCCCTATTTTACCCTCCCAAAAACAATTTCAAACATAAAATGATCCAAATCCTTCTTTTTTCCGTTAGCTATATAGAAGCAAGTTATTGTTAATTGAGTTAATAGGGTTATTTTAGTATCCTTAATTTACTTATGTCATGTTTAAGGAGCGTATTATGCCACAAGAAATCAAGGATATTGATTTATACAGGAAAGTGGTCGAGGATCGGGATTCGGCTGCTCTCAGGCAGCTATACCGAAAATATGAAAAATTGATTTATTCATTTACGTATAAAATGACTGCCGACCGGGAGATTGCGGAAGAAGTCATTCAGGAGGTCTTCCTGAAGATTTGGAAGGAACATGCCCCCTACCAAAGCTCGAAGGGGAAGTTTTCCTCGTGGCTGCTGACGATGACCCGGAACACTTGCCTCGACGCACTGCGCAAACGCAAAAAGCATGAGGCGGTCGAGTATATGGAGTACGATTCCCTCAACGTTCAGGTGAGCAATGAGACACCTGCGGATATCGTGGAATGGAAGGAAAAAGGAAATGCGATACGGGACTGCATCCGTACGCTGAAAGAAGATCAGCAGCGGATCGTCCATTTATTTTATTTCAAGGGATTGACGCAGCAGACGATTTCGAGGAGCACCGATACGCCGCTCGGTACAGTTAAAGGAAGAATACGGCTGGCACTGAAACATCTGCACAGCTGTCTAAAAGGGAAAGGAGGGCAAATGGAATGACTCGCCACTGTGATCATTTACTCGATTATTACAACCAGCACTTGAATGAGTCTGACAAAGACGTGTTCGAGAAGCATCTGGAGAACTGTTCAGAATGCCGGGAAGCCTTAAGCGAGCTGTACCAGCTGAATGAGTTCCTCCCCTATGCATCCGAGCCCATCGACCCTCCGAAAGGATTGGAAGAGCGGGTTTTTGCCAATATAAAAGAAAACGTTACTCTTTTCAGAAAAGAAAAGCCGCAGAGACGCTGGCTCTTCCCTTCTGCAGCAGCTGTGCTCGCCCTGTCGTTACTTGGCAACGCCTATCTGTTCACGCAGGTTCAAATGAAGAAGGAAATCGAGGAACAGGCCGTAATCGATCAGGTTACCCAATATGTCGAACTCGCTGCGGTTACAGGAAACGCAAAAGGTACAGCAAGTATCATCAAGCAGGGTGAACAATCAAGCCTTGTCGTGCAGGCTTCTCAGCTGAAAGACCTAACGAATGAAGAAGTGTACCAGGTGTGGCTCATCAAAGATGAAAAGCCTCAGCGCGCAGGTACATTTGTGACCGGACAGGACGGAAAAGGATCAGTCATCTTTAAGATGACTGAAGAATTCGCAAGGGAAGACTGGGATACCGTCGCCATCACCCTGGAACCTGATGCAAACAGTCAGCTTCCGGAGGGGGATATCGTTCTCGCCTCTGAAATATAAATACAATTGAATTCAGTCTTCAAAAAAACTCAGGTACCTTGCTGCCTGAGTTTTTTATTCATTACATAAACTGCAGCCGATGTGCTCTTAAAAGTTTAGGACGTTATTCCCGGCGGTAAAAACACGTATACGACAGAAGACCCATTCGATATACAGAAACTTGTTTTGAGAAGCTACATGAGCATACAGGTGCTTTTCTTTTTTCAAACCTCTGCTTTTAGCCCTTTAAACAATGATAAAACTTTTTTTCAAAAAAAGTGATCCAACCCTAAACTTCTCTCGTTAGCTCTATGAAAATAACAAAACAAAAGGAGAGATTACCCTATGAAATTCAAAAAAAGTTATTTGGCAGTACCACTGAGCATGTCATTGTTGATCCCGGCGGCAGGAACAGTATCTGCACACAATGGTGAAGATCACTCACCGATGGCAGTTACACCTGCTTCAGATTTAAGAACGACACTGCAGCATTACTTGAGTGAGCACGCATACCTGGCAGTAGAAGCCATGAGAAGGGGCGCTGAAGGCTCCGAAGACTTTGACGCGGCGGCAAATGCCTTGAATGCCAACACGGAAGATTTAACGGCTGCCATCACTTCCGTGTACGGTGAAGAAGCCGGGAATCAGTTCAATGAAATGTGGTCCAACCACATCGGTTTCTTCGTCGATTATGTAAAAGCGACCGGCGCAAACGACCAGGCAGCAAAAGACGAAGCCCTGAAGAAGCTGGATAGTTATCGCGCTGATTTCTCTAAATTCCTTGAAACAGCCACCGGCGAACGCCTGGAATCAGACGGCCTGGCAGAAGGTCTGCAGATGCACGTGAATCAGCTGATCGGGGCGTTTGACAGTTATGTGGCAGGAGATTATGAAAAAGCTTACGAATACGAGCGCGAAGCCATCAATCATATGCATATGGTCGCAAAAGGGTTATCCAGTGCCATCACCGATCAATACCCTGATAAATTCGAGAACATGATGGCCGTAACACCGGCAGCCGATTTAAGGGCAACACTTAACCACTTGCTGACAGAACATGCCGCTCTTGCCACAATGGCGATGCAAAACGGAATCGACGGTTCAGAGGACTTCGAAGCTTCCGTCAATGCACTGAATGCCAATACTGAAGACTTATCCGCAGCGATTGCTTCTGTATATGGTGAAGAAGCTGGAAATCAGTTCAAGGAAATGTGGTCCAACCATATTGGATTCTTTGTTGATTATGTAAAAGCAACGGGTGCTGAAGATGAAGCAGCGAAAAAAGAAGCCCTTCAGAAACTTGATAATTACCGCGCAGACTTCTCCCAATTCCTTGAAACGGCGACTGACGGACGTTTGAAATCAGATGCATTGGCTGAAGGTCTGCAGATGCACGTGGATCAGTTAATCGGTGCATTCGACAGCTACGCTGCAGGAGAATATGAAAAATCTTTCGAGGATATCCGCATGGCTTATGAGCATATGCTGAATCCTGCAAAGGGACTTTCTTCCGCGATTGTCGATCAATATCCTGACAAATTCGCCCAGGACATGCCTTCCCAGATGCCGAATACCGGAATGGGCGGTACGGCTGATGCAGAAGAAATCCCGCTTGAATACCTGCTTGCTGCACTGATGGCGATCGCAGGCGGATCTGTACTTGCACTGAAGAAATTCGCAGCAAATAAATAATCCGTGATTGAATATCCCAGCGGCACAATAACAAAATCATAACAAAGCAAAAGGGACAGCCCCCTGCAAGGTCTGTCCCTCTTTTGTGAAGATGAAAGGAGTGGCTTCACATGTTTTATACTATGAGGACTGCCTTCCTTGTGCTTGTACTAATGACTATTTCTGCTTGCAGTTCAGAAATGGGCGCGACCTCAAACGTGGAACCGGCTGAAAAACCCGCCATGCAGATGGAAACAACACAGCAGACCATGGCCAGTACAACCACCACCTCTTCCCCTTACGCCGAATCGATCATCAAGGACGAAAGAACGGGAATTATTCCCTCCTCTCTTGAAATACCGGCAATCGGCCTGAAAGCCGATATTGAATCCGTCGGTCTGAAGGAAAATGGGGAGATGGCTGTCACCGAAAGTTTCGATACGACAGGGTGGTTTGACAAGGGCTACAAACCGGGTGAACCCGGCAATGCCGTCATCGGCGGCCATGTCGACAGCAGGAACGGCCCCGCCGTTTTTTATGAATTGGATAAGCTTACAGAAGGCGATGAGGTCAAAGTCACAAGCAAGTCTGGTGACACAAGGACCTTTGTCGTCACTGGTAAAAAAGAATATCCGTGGGATGACGCCCCGCTGAAAACCATTTTCGGATATACGCACAGAAGCTCATTGAACCTGATCACCTGCACCGGCGACTTCGACCGTTCAGCAAGGAACTACAGTAAGCGGCTGGTCATCTATACAGAATTGAAAACGTGAAACCCGCCCCCTCCCGGCCGGGTTTTTTTATTGGACATTACCAGCAGAGACTGCCGATTTGCTCTTTCAATAGATGTCCGTATAATTAATTTTAGATAAAGAAATTTTACAGCCCCTTTTTTAGGGTATAGGTAACTATCAACATATTTGTTTTATGGAGGCTGCTGTTATGACAACGTATGATGTGAATGTCAACGGATCGATATTTGACTGGAATCTGGAGAATGGAGACTTCCATTTTGAGAATGATGAAGTCGTTATGTTCTGGGTGAATACAGCTTTTAAAACGCTGTTTGATTCGATTGAAGAAATCGCAGGGGAAAAGGAATCAGAACTCGTCCTTGAAACAGCCGGATACAGAACTGGAAAGATTGTGAGTCAATTTTATATGGACACGATCGGAAATACGGATGAAATCTTGACAAAGCTTCCCAATACATATGTGACAGCCGGATGGGGAATCACTGATGTCGTCTACTACTCTATTAAAGAAAGGAAAGCCGTGATCACCGTCAAAAATGGCTGGGAGCACAAAGTCAAACTTGCCCAGAAAAAGACCGGTGAGGGGAAATTCCTCCCCGGACACTGGGCGGGGGTATTTTCCGGATTATTCAATGCAAATGTATGGTACAGAGTTGAAAAAAGCCAGATAGGGGGCGACGAATACAGTCAGTATGAGTTTTTCCCTTCTGATATCACACCGACCCTGAATGTTCAAAGTTTATTCGATGAACAGACAAGAAAGGTTCGCGCGGAATTGGAGCAGCTTACGGAACAGCGGACCCAGGTGCTGTCCGATATCATCAAAGAAATTTCCTCTCCGATCATCCCGGTGATGGACTCGATCCTGGTCGTCCCGTTAGTCGGGCCATATGATGAATTGAGAGCAGAGGAACTGTTGAACCGGACTTTGCTGAATCTCCCTCATTATAATGCACACTTTTTAGTGCTCGACCTGACCAGCCTGTCGGGGTTCGACGACTACACGCTTGACTTCATCCGTAAGTTTGTTGGATCTGCCAGCCTGCTGGGAACCAAATGTCTCCTCGTTGGAATATCGGCTGAACTCAGTATGAAGATCGTTCAGTCCGGACATACAGTGGCAAGCATCCCTTGTTTCACCATCTTACAGCAGGGAATCAAGTACGCACTGGAGCAGCAGGGCCTGGAAATCACACAAAAAAAATCGTAGACAAGAAAAGCCGGGCTCACTTTGACCCGGCTTTTTTGCTGATTTTATAAAAGGATGGAATCGTGCTTCCCCTCTAAATCCCCGGGGCCAATTTAATGTTACCTTTTCACGTACACCACCACGTACCCGCCTTTCTCTTCCTCCATCGAAATACCGCGCCATCCTTCACCAAGTAATGCCTGCTGCCCTGCTGTATCCTCCATGGGTACTCTCTCAAGCTCGCAAATTTCCCCTCTTGTACCCCTGCCGTCCAACCGCTTGATGAAAATATAGCGCAGCTGGCCGGCATACTTAATCTTAAGGGCAGCGATTTCCATCCCCTGTCTGAATTTATCTTTCATACTGGGAATGTTGAATGGAGCGACCGTGCAGGCAGCATAAGCAAAGCCCCGTTGCAGATTCCCCAGCTCTTCCATGATCAAGTGGGCAAGGGTCTGCTGCAACCGGTTCCCCCTGTACTCAGGGTGCACAGTTGAGATTTCCTGATAAATCACATTCTCCAGTTCTTCTTCGGGCAGTCCCGCATCCAGTCCAAGATGTTCTTCATCGATCGGCGGGATCAATAACGCGCGGAATGCGATCAATCCATACTCTGTAAAAGCACCGATCATCAGGCCGTTCCCATCCAAAATATATTCCAGCTCTTCGTACGTGAGCGGCTGTAAAGTCGATTTCTTCCGCAGCTCAGACACTACCAGTTCCTGCAGTTCCTGAAGCTGATCAATATCCTCTTTATTCAGCAGCCGAACAGTATAGGATTCTTTGTTCTTCTCAAGAAAACCTTGAAATAGATACTCCATGTATTCATGCTCCTTACTCTATGAAACTTTTAAACCCGGTCAATTCTTCAAGGATCCCTTTGTCCACTTCCACGCCGAGACCAGCCTTTTCCGTCAGACGGATGTAAGGGACATCATATTTCAGATCGCCGACATCCTTTGAGAATTTAATCGGTCCCGTCAATTCTACACTAGTGATGACCTTTTTTGAAAAGGCAACATGATAACCTGCAGCCGACGCGATCGATGACTCGACCATCGAGCCGACCTGGCATTCCATCCCTGCCATTTCCGCCATATGTGCGAGCTTGACTGCAGGATAGATGCCCCCGCTTTTCATTAGCTTGATATTCACTTTATCCGCAGCCTGTTTTGCAATGATTTCACGCATTTCACGTATGCCTTTAAGGCCTTCATCGATCATGAGCGGAATATCCGTCATCGATTTGATCCGGACCATCCCATCCACATCGTCCGCAGAAACGGGCTGCTCCAGCCAGTCGATGTTCAATTCCTTAAGGTGGTGCAGGGCCCTCAACGTTTGGCTGCTGTTCTTCCACCCCTGGTTCACGTCCACCCTTATCGGAACTTCCATACCGATCCGCTCACGCACTTTTTTGATTCGTTCGATATCCATTCCGATTTCAGTCCCGACTTTCATCTTAAATGACTGAAATCCTTCCCCGATCATCCTGGCCGCTTCTTCTGCCATCCGGTCAGGTTCTGTTATGCTCAGGACATGGGTCAGCTGGAATTCTTCATGATACCGTCCTCCGAGCAGCTGATAGACGGGCTGCTTCACTTTTTTCCCAAGAACATCATAACAGGCGATATCAACCGCTGCCTTTGCTGCCGGGCATTGATAAACGGTCAGGTCCATCATCTCATGAATCTTTTCAATGTTAAAAGGACTCATATCGATCAGCTTAGGGGCCAGAGTATGCTTCAATAGCTGATATGTGCTTTCCCACGTTTCCCCCGTTACATGCTCGTCCGCTACCGCTTCCCCGTATCCGATGATGCCTTCATCCGTTTCCATCTCAAGGATGATGGAAGGCATATCATCATATGTATGATAGCTGATGATGAATGGCTGTTTCAGTGGCAGCCGGATGGCGTAAAGATTAATTTTTTTAATGATCATCCTAAAACACTCCTTTGTATCTGACAAATGTCTTGTAAGATTGATATAATGTCGTTATATAGTCGTTAATATGGAAAGGAGATCCTCATGAATACGAAAATCGCCTTGATCGGCTCCAGGGATTTCACTGAACACGTCCAGGCTTCCATCGCCCCCCGCCTGAACGGAATCGACCTGATCCCCTACATATACTCCGAGCCGCAGGAAGCAGAGAAGCTGATTTCAACAATCGTGCCTTGTGATGCCGTTTTATTTTCCGGGGCACTGCCATATTTTTTTACAAAAGAAGCATGCAAAGAGTTAACGGTCCCCGTCCTGTATCTTGAACAGGATGAGACGGCTCTCATCACATCGCTGTTCCATATCCTTCAGCATCATGAAATCAAACCTGAACACGTATCCATCGATTTGATGGACACTGCCTTTGTCGATCACATCATGACAGACCTGCACCTTCAGAACCCTCCCCAATACGTGATGGATTATAAAAGCAGCCTTCCTCACAACTTCAGCATCAACGAGTATGCCACCTTTCACCAGCGTTTATTCCAAGAGGGAAAAACCAGATTTGCCTTAACGAGCATCCACAGTGTTTATGACAGACTCGTCCAACTGAATATCCCATGCATGAGGATGATCGATCCTGCTAAATCATTGATGCGGACAATCAATGAAGCCCGTTCTCAAGCCCTTCTTTCTAAAAGAAAAGCATCCACGATTGCCGCGGTGCGTCTTATTGTTCAGGAAAAAAACAGCGGTCTTCAAAAACTCGTTCATCTGATGGAAGGCACCCTTCAAAAAAAGGACGGTGATTCCGCCTATACCGTCTTCAGCAACAGGGGAAGCATTGAAAACCTCCTGGAAACTGCCGAATTCCATTCCTTCTTCCAGGTTAATCAGCCCGTCCTGGCCGGTTTTGGGTATGGACACACGGCTGCTCAGGCTGAGGAGAATGCAGAGACCGCCCTTTCATTTGCATCGAAGTATGATACTGAGAGCTGTGCTTTTATCGTGAATGAGGACAAAGAACTTTCAGGTCCTTATCCTGATAAAAACAAGAAACAGCAGCTGAAATATAATCATCCAGACATGCTGTCACTTGCCAAGCAATTAAAATTGAGTCCTGCAAACCTCTCTAAGATCATGCAATTCTATAAGCATCGTACATTCCGGGATTTTACCGCCGCTGAACTCTCCGATTATATGCAAATCTCCAGGCGGTCTGCGGAACGGATCTTAAAGAAGCTGGTCGACAACGGATCTGCCAGAATCACAGGAGAGGAAATGACCTATGCTCAGGGGCGGCCCCGTGCTGTATATGAGCTGTCCTTTCCCATGTACTGACGGAATCAGGAGGATAACGTGGTCTCTTCCTCTTCCGCTGCTGCTTTCATCTCGGTTTCACTCAGCTTCTCAATCGTGAAGCCCGTGAATGCGTAGATGATGGAGATGACCGGCACAATGAAATTCAACACGGCATAAGGGGCATAATCAAAGGCATGGACCCCGAGTGTCCCTAAAATGAACACACCGCATGTATTCCAGGGAATGAAGACTGACGTCAGTGTCCCGCCGTCTTCCAGGGCGCGGGACAGATTCTTTGAATGCAGCCCCTTTTCCTTATACGCATTCGCATACATCCTCGAAGGCACCACCACCGAAATATACTGTTCCGAGCAGGAAGCATTCGTGGCAAAGCAGGAAACGACCGTCGAAGCAACCAGTCCTTTGGCCGTCTTCGTCACTTTCAGGATCTGATTGACGATGGCACGCAGCATGCCGGTATGTTCCAGTATCCCTCCGAACGTCATCGCCACGATCGTCATCGATACCGTATACATCATCGAATCAAGTCCGCCGCGTGAAAATAAATCATCCACCATTGTATTACCCGTCTCGATTACATATCCGCTTTGGAGGGCGGAGACAGCCTCTGCGAACGAATCATGCTGAATGAATACCTGGGCGCAGAATCCAAGAATGATACCCACGATCAACGCCGGAATGGCCGGAACCTTCTTGGCAACGAGCACGATGACGAGAAGCGGCACAATCAGCAGAAAAGGCGAAACGACGAAACTGTCCTGCAGGACGCCGATCGTTTTTTCAATATCGGCCGTGTCGACCCCGTTCTTTCCGAAGTTCCTTCCCAGATATGCATAGACACCGAGGGCAATCACAAAGCCCGGTATCGTTGTGTAAAGCATATGTCTGATATGTACAAAAAGATCTGTATTGGTGAGTCCCGAAGCCAGGTTGGTCGTATCAGAGAGCGGTGACATTTTATCCCCGAAATAAGCACCCGAGATAATCGCACCGGCAATCATCGGTGCCGGGATCCCCATACTCATCCCGATTCCCATCCCCGCAACACCGATTGTCCCCATCGTAGACCAGGAACTTCCGATCGCAAGGGATACGACAGCACAAATCACTGCGATCGACAGGAGAAAAAGAGACGGAGTGATCATTTTCAGGCCGTAGTAAATCATCGTTGCGACAATTCCTCCGCCTATCCAGGCCCCTATGGTGAGTCCCACCAGCATGATGATGACGACTGCCGGAAGTGCCAGGCGGATCCCCTTATACATCGATTCCTCGATATCCTTCCACTTGAAGCCTGCAAACCAGGCTACGAGCGCAGCCGTAGTCGTCCCGATGATCAGCGGGATATGAGGCCCCTGTTCCAGCACGACAATCGTGATGGCCATCACCGTGATCATCACAAGCAGCGGTATGACCGCGAGCCAGAATGGCATTTCTTTTTTCATGAAAATTCCCCCTTGAAATCCTTAGTTGTTTTTTGACTATTTTAAATTGTCGTTAAATAGTCGCTATATAAGTATGATAAGGGGACTCCAAGAATCAGTCAATCAGATTATGGTACCGTTTACACGAAAACCTTATGCTTTTTTCAGCGCCTCTGCGACTATTTTGGCTGCCCGGTCAAGGACAGAGACATTGAACGTCATATCCGGGTGATGCAGTCCAGGCATCAAATCCGCTCCAACCCCAATCATGGCTGCCTTCACTTCCGGGTGCCTGATCGTGTAAAAATGAAAATCATCACTTCCGGAAGTGATGACCGCCGGAGCCAATGCTTCTTCTCCTGCTATCGCTGTGATCGCTTCCTTCGCAATCATTTCAGCTTCCTCCGACACCTCCGCCCCCGGCGTATAATCCGTCCATTCATACTGAATGCGCACTCCATGAAGCTGTTCAATTCCCTTCACCCCATCTTCCAGCCGACGCTGTATGTCTTCAAGCACCTCATTTTTTTGAGCGCGGACATCGACTGCAAACCTGGCACTGCCAGGGATGATATTCAGGTTCTCCCCTCCCGCTTCAATCTTCGTCAGTTTTGCGGAATAAGCTTCAAACGGGGACAGATAGACTGTTTTTAAAAAGGAATGGATTCCCATAAGAGCATCGATTGCATTTTTCCCCTGGTGCGGCCTTGCCCCATGCGCATCCACCCCTGTGATCTTCCCTTCCATAAAAATGCCGGCTCCATGATGGATCGAAGGGCAGAAATACCCGTGGCCCAATTCTTCCTGAGGCCGCAAATGAACGCCGAACAAATAATCAACATCTTCAAGGGCACCCTTTTCGACCATGGTGAGCGATCCATTTCCCTTTTCCTCAGCCGGCTGAAAAATGAACCGGATCCGCTTATCTTTCGGAGGATCTTCAAGGGTATAGAGCAGCGCACCTAGCACCATGGATATATTCGCGTCGTGGCCGCAGGAGTGATTCGCCTTCATCTCACCGTCCACTTCCTGCCAAAGCGCATCGATATCCGCCCGTACAGCCGTCACTTTCCCTCCTTCTCCAATCTCCGCGATCAGCCCGGTCACATTCGTGAACCTCCTGTATTTCACATTCAGGCCATCGAGAATTTCTGCAATCTTATCCGTCGTCTCATATTCCTTCCAGCTCACTTCAGGATGAGTGTGAAAATGGTTGAACCATTCCAGGATTTGTTTTTCATTTTTCATATACACATTCTCCTTCTTCCCTTTTTCTCTATGTATTCTAAAGAGTGACATGAAAATCCTCCTTACAAAAAAGCACACCCCTCAAGGCATGCTTTCATCAATCAAATGATATTCGGGTATCAGGTCAGACAGGGGTACAATCGACGCTTTCTTTTCATAAAGCGGTATGAATTCCTTCAGCATCACAGCAACCTTCAACCCGGTCACCCGACATGGCCAATCGCAATCGTGCTCTCCCCTTCATCCAGTTCATGGGATAGGTGTTTCGCCTGCTTCCCGATATGCTGAAGTGTATAGACATCATCGAAGAACATCTTATTCTCAAGATAAGGGACTTCCAGTTCACGGGCAAGCTTCGGAATGACGCTCTTTCCCGTCGTTTTACTGTCCAGATAGAAGAGCCCCCTCTCCTTGCATACCTCGAGCACGATCCGCATCACTCGCTCATCGGCTGTTGCCTTCGAGCCCATATGATGATTGACGCCGACCGCATATGGTACATCGTCGATCGCTTTTTCCACTCTGCTCCTGATCTCTTTATTTGATAATGAGGTGAGGATGGCTCCCGGGCCAAGCCAGCTTGCTTTGCCGGATACCGGCTCCATCGGGAGGTGAACGATCACCTCATGCCCCAATCTGCGGGCATTCTCCGCATCCGCTTTCGTTGACGGCAAAAACGGCATGATCGCGAGTGTCAGCGTCACAGGCAGATGGAGGATTTCCTCGGTCCCTTTCATATCATTTCCCAAGTCGTCGATTACAATGGCCAGTTCCTTTTGATGGGCCGGCAGCGGCAGGATATTCCTCGCACCCACTGTACCCTGGATCATCAGCACTGCTGTCAAAAAAACGAACAAGCTTCGCATCATTCATCACTCCTTTCCCATTAATGTGTCCAATAAGAAAGAAGTTTAAGAAGACATTTTTTGAGAAAAATCAGCACGGCTGCCTGATCTGCCGCCTTCACGGATAAATCCATCAAAATTGACCCATCCTAGAAAGAAAAAGGAGTGTTGAAATCATGACCGAACAGCAAATGGAAGATTTATTTCACTTTTACGGCCACGAAGATCTATATAAGCGCTTCAAAACGCCCCTTTACGTGACAGGTCTGCTCGATGACAGTGAAGCCGAGCACCTGGAGGATTTCTTTGACCATTTCACACTCGAGCGGTCCATCCTGTTTGATGAATTCCGCTTTTGGTTCCGTTATTTCGAGGTGTCGAAGAGAGGGATGGATGGAACGTCCCCCTATTGTCCATAAGCTGGAGATTTCACCGGGAAAGCCGAGCTTCGCACCTTCAAATCACAGAGGTGCTCCGGCCGGGACAGCGATCCTGTCTCTCCATAACGCAAAAAACTGTTTCCTGAAGTTCACATTCAAGAAACAGCTTTCCATCAATAAGGCTTGTCCTGGTAAAAATAGTTCGTGGATTTCCACGTATTGTCGTACGCTTTATGAAAAATATGGGTGGCAGCAGGCGATACCGGCGGAATCAGCCATGCCCAGTCCCCGATGACTTCCCGGCCAGCCGATTTCTCGTTTTCTTCAAACAGCCTGAACTGCTGGGCAGCGGTGTGATGATCGACGATGCTCACTCCGTCTTCCTTGAAAGAATGAAGCACAGCGATATTCAGTTCGACCAGCGCTTTATCTTTCCATAGTGTGATGGCCCTTGTTGTATCGAGCCCCATGCAGCTTGCCACTTTCGGGAGAAGATTGTAGCGCTCCACATCCGCCAGATTCCTTGCACCGATTTCGGTTTCCATATACCATCCGTTGAATGGAGCCGCTTTATAGGAAATACCGCCGACCTTCAATTCCATATCGGATATGACCGGCACCCCATACCATTTGAGGCCGAGGTCTGTGAACCATTCATATTCCGGGTGCCTCAGATCGACTTCAAGAACGAGATCTTTTCTGATGGGCCTCCACTGAGGAGAATCCTCCCCGATCTTCACCACGAAAGGAAGGAGGTCAAAGTCAGTCTTCTCCCCTTCCCAGCCAAGGGCTTCGCATTTTTCCGTAAAATCGATCGAATGCGGATCCCCCATAACACCACCGCCGACTTTATAACCGGCATATCTCAGCAGTTGATGATTCCATATCCGGATGTCCGGTTCCCCGGGCTGTGATGGCCTGAAAACCGTAATGGCGGGGCGGATCCGTCCTTCATTCGAAGCATATGCCAAGTGGCGCTCGAGTGCGTCCAGCACTTCGTCCCCCGTCGATGCATCCCTTTCATCAAACACATTCAGTGAATTCCAGAACAGACGCCCGATACAGCGGTTGCTGTTCCGCCACGCAAGCTTTGCACCAAATACAAGCTCTTCCTTTGTATGGGTATAAGTGCCGGTTTCAGCTATCTCCTCTTGGATTTCCCGCAACCGCATCCCGGCACCCGTTTTATCATTTTCTATATAAAATTGCTCGATGAAAGCTTTCGCCTCAGAAACTAATTCTTTCAATCCTACCGCTTCCTTATAACCATGTTGTCAACCAAAGTATATCACGCCGGGATTTCACTGAGACGGGTACATTTGAACAAAAATTGAACAGCGGCACATCGGGACATGCTCAGGAATCCCGTCCCTTTAGAGACATATTCCGAGTTAGTTCAACGGCTTTTCATAACAGCGGTATTCCTGGTGGCCTTCAGGCTTTGATGTAAAATAGACCGATCCTCTGTATGTGTATCCCATTTTCTCATAAAGGGAATTGGCCCCTTCGTTTCTGGCGTACGCATCGAGGCGGATGCTCCGGTATCCATTCCCCGCTGCAAATTCCTCGCACTTCTCCAGGAAACGGCTTCCGAGTCCCCGGCCCTGTTTGGCGGGATCAAGGAACAAAGCATGGACGACCAGCTCCCCTCCATACTCCCAAGGGATCTTGTCCCATTCCGGGGACTGCCAGGTATTCAACGTGACGGCACCAGAAAGCCCCCCATCCGAATACAGGCAATAAAGGTCCCCATATCCGATCTGCTCTTCAAAATATTCCCTGCCAGGATAGTTATCATCCCACTGAAGCAGTCCGCTCTCATCAAGATCCTTCTTACTCCTGGAGTACACTTCCGTAATATCATCCAATTGTTCAGCGGATGCTTTCTTCAATTCTAACGTCATGTCTTTTATCATGGTCATTCCTCATATTCACTAAATTTTTCTTATCGTTTATTGTTTGATGAAAAGGGTGGAGTTATTCTGAAAACAGGAGCTCTGAAGGCCGTCAGGAATTGCTGCCCGTTTTCTGCTCAAGCAGCGGTTCATACATCATCAGTGCATGATTTTCCGTTATGAATTCATCATCGATCTGTGCTCCAGTCCTGTTGAACACCTTCCGGAATATCTGATTATGCCTGAGGTATCCGCCCCAGTATTCATGGGAAATGCGATGTTCCTTTTCATACACTTCATATCGGGTGAGCGCCGGTGCGGCCGCCCGCCATTCCCCCACCAGAGCTTCATCCGTAAGGTAGACGTGAAGCTGGAAAGTCTCAGTTGTCGTGTTCTTTATTTTCAAGTCCAGATAATTGTAGGCGCATGTGGCCCCGCTCCCGAACGGAAGCCTTCGGTTGCTGTCGGGAAACACGTCATAGCTGTGACGGTGACGCTCTGTGACAGTCAGCGGCGTATGCAGCGTCATCCAGTAAATCAGGTTTGACAACTGACACAGCCCGCCTCCTAGGCCTGGTTTGAAAGATCCGTAATAGAGTACCATCCCTTCTACATATCCTTTCCGCTTCGTCGTATTCCCGAGCAGCTTCCAGTACGAAAATGTCTCTCCCGGCTTTATGATGATCTTATCGAGTTCCCGGACGGCAATGCGTAAATTTTTCACCTTATTTTCCTGGTACCACATGTCCACATCCTTCAGCTTCCTGTATAACGGCGTCCGGTGCGAATGAATCACATGCTGCTTTAATTCCGCTTCTTTCGTTTTAGCAAATGTTTCATGAGTCGTCAGCCACTCCAAATATCTCTTTGCACGGTAATAACCCGTACCCAGAAACACCCGGAATGCGGACCTTTTCTTAGGTTGAAACTCCAGTGATTTATACATTGAACCACCCTTTTCATCCATTTATTACCTTCATTATATAATAGACATAAAATTCCCACTATTTATTTTTACAAAGAGGCTCTTTTCACATGCTTTGTTGCTTTCCACAAAAGAAAATACCGGAATTTTGGTATCTTCTGATGTCCGTTCACCTGAGGTTTAAACTTGAATTCAAAAAGAGCACGTCCACAAGCTATATAAAGGCTGAAAGTTTATTTACGAAAAGCAGCGACCTTTTAGAAAGCAGCCTGCACAAAAAAAGACAGCCCTCCCTCTTTGGGAGCAGCTGTCATAAAACTACAAACATTCTTCCAGAAGATCGTACTTTTCGTCTCTCTGCTTTTCCAGACTCTCTTTCTCGCTGTACAGCTCCTGCAGGGCATCCAGTTCCGTCAAAGAGAGAAGCTTATCTTCGATCTCCCCGATTTTCCCTTCCAATTCTTCAAGGTCCTTTTCTACCTCTTCAATGGAGATTGAGGGTTTTGGACGCTCTTCCTTTTCGCGCATCGGCGCCGGCTTCTTTTTCGGGGCCTCCACTTCTGTACTTACATGAGGTGCCAGTTCCGCGAGCTTTTCCTTCGCCCAGCTGTACGGCCCTTCAAATGAGTAGAGTTTCCTGTCATGGATCCAATACGTTTTGTGGAACAACTTATTCAGAAAATAGCGGTCATGCGATACAGCAAGGATGGTGCCCTTGAAGTCTTCCAGTGCTTCTTCAAGAACTTCCCTGGAGTCGATATCCAGATGGTTCGTCGGTTCATCCAGGACCAGGAAGTTGATATCCTGATGCATCAGCTGGGCGAGCCGGAGGCGCATCTTTTCCCCTCCACTAAGCTGACCCACCTTCCTGAACACATTCGGCCCATAAAATAAGAACTTTGCGAGGATATGGCGGGCATCCCCCTCGGTCACAGCCACTTCATCCCGGAATGCATCGATCAGGCGGGCATCGGGATCAGCAACCGTAAAATGCTGGGACAGGTAGCCGAGCTTCACGTTGCTTCCGATCCTTACCTCGCCAGAATCACACGGTTCGTTACCCAGGAGCATGTTGATGATCGTCGACTTACCCGTTCCATTCTGACCGACGATCGCTGTCCGGTCTTTGAAATGGACAAGCAGATCCGCTTCCGTGAACAATGCTTTATCACCAAACGATTTAGACACATCATTCATGGAAAATACGACTTTTCCGCTTCTATCCGTTTCTTCAAACTCGAGTCCCATTTTCTTGCGCTCGAGGATCGGACGCTTGATTTTCTCCATCCGTTCGAGGGCCCTCTCCATGTTCCTGGCCCGCTTATGAAGCGCCTCATTCGGGGGGTTCGCCTGATTGGCCCATTCCTTCAGCCTCTTGATTGCTTCCTTCATCTTCTTAATCTTCTTCTGCTGCTCCTGATACGCCTGGAACTCAAGCAGCAGCCGTTCTTCCTTCTCCTTTACAAACCCTGAGTAGTTACTGTGATAAATCGTCACTTCCCCATCTTCTAGATCGAATACCTTGTTAATGACATGATCAAGGAAGTAGCGGTCATGCGAAATGCACAGCACGGTTCCTTCATACTCTTTTAAAAAGTCTTCAAGCCATTCAACCGCTCCGATATCGAGATGATTCGTCGGTTCATCAAGCAGCAGCAGATCCGGTTTCTGAAGCAGGATCAGCCCCAGACACAATTTCGTCTGCTCACCTCCGCTGCATTGATTGAAATCTTTCTCCAGCAGCGCATTGATCTCCAGGCCATTCGAGATTTTCGCGATATTCGCATCGATCTCATAGCCGCCGGACAGGGTGAATTCGTCCTGAAGCTTTCCGTACTCCTCCAACAAACGATTCAGTTTATCCGGGTCCCCTTCATTTCCCATCCTGCTCTCGAGCTCCTTCAACCGTTCACCCGTCCTAAGCAGGCTTGAGAACGCCGACTTTAATACATCCAATCCCTTCGTCCCTTCCGGAAACTGGGGAATCTGTGCAAGATAGCCGACCTTCGCGCCTTTTTTCAAATGAACCATTCCTGTATCAGGTGTCTCAGCACCGGACAGCAATTTAAAGATCGTCGTCTTCCCCGTTCCGTTCCTGCCGACCAGGCCGATTCGGGCACCTTCCGGGATTTCAAACGATAAATTTTCAAATATCAAGTTTCCGCCAAACATTTTACTTAATTCCTGCGCACTGCAAATAATCATTTTTCCTCTTCCTTTCAGTCTTTTATGTTATTGGTAAGAGGCTCTTGCATTTATAACTCTATTATGGAGAGTTTCAACTGAGTGATCAGCCGGACGCACCGCTCCCCATTCGTCAATAAAACAAAATAAGCCCCGAGTAAGATTAAGAATCTCTCGCGGCTTTTTAAAAATAGGCATGAAAAAAGAGAGCTGGACGCCCTCCGTTTCCGATCCTTAATAAAAAGTGGCTGGAATCTGAGACCTCTTACCGTTCAGTGGTTTTCATATTCATTTGCTAAAAAAGGGCATACGTGTCCCCTTGAACGCAAATGCATGAAAAATTGCACGGCAGATATAAATAAAATCCAGGTACTTGCCACGCAAACCAACAGAACGATTCATCTCAGATTCCACCTCCTTTTTCAATGACGATAGTTTATACAGTCATTATATAATTATTCAGAAAGCTTTTGCAACTTGTTTTACCGTTTTTTGTACAAAATCCGCGACAGCACAAGCCCGATGACGCCGATCGGAATGAGGATCATCGCACGGATCGTGAAATCAAGGAACACAAGGTCTGCAAAAAAGAACTTTACAAGCGCAATCGCGAGGAAACCGATCCCGCACCATCGGTAAAAAGCATCCTTCCTGCTTTCCCCTACAACCAGATACAATATCGACAGTACGGCAATCGCCACCGTAAACGCAGTCGTCCTCTGCGTGTAATCCCAACCGATCACGACAAAGTCCGTCGCTCTCATCACAAAGAAGAAGGCGATGAGCGTGAGCACCGATTTCAACAGAATGAGCGGAATACTCGTAAAAGCTGTACCCGACTTCCGGAAATGATCCAGCAGAAACAGGTACCCGAACACTATGAGGAAGATCGGAAGTTCCACCCTGATGAAATCATTCACCGGTCCGATCATGACCCCGAGTAAAGAATAGAGAATAAGAATGACAGACCCGGCAAGGCCGACATAGCTCTTCCTTTTCCCGGCGAGCCACAGCAGTGCAGCAGCCTCGAGTGCGACAATGATAAACGTCCAATCATAATCGATCCACCCGAAAATGAATAGCATGAGATGAAGGAACCCCAGAACCAGCAGGACATCCTTCGTCTGCTTCTTCTCTTCAGGCTCCATGAATGAAATACCGATATACACGACTGTGAAGATCGCGTAATAGTGCAGCGGGACCCCGGTATATGCATAAATACTGTTCAGCAGCGCCAGCAGGATGAAGGTCCCTGAAACGACCGCCGGGATCATCTCGGCACTGACCCGCTCATCCCGGTTCAGAACGATGAGCAGCAGGATATACGCATGCTGGATCGCAAACGGAATCAGGATCGTAAAGGTGATTTCCCCCACTCCGAAGGCAGCGAAGAAAACCAGGGTGAAATACAGCAGATAATAATGGATATTCCAGGCAATCCGGTATCGCTTCCACGTACTGAATGTGACCAGTACAAAGAACATCAGAAGCTGATATCCGTAAAACAGCCACTCATTCCTCGCATCACCCGCGAAGATGAACGGGAATAAATATGCACCGAACCCGATCAGACACAGCACCAGCTGTGAAGAATGCTTATGCGATACCCAAAGACCCGTCAAAATGAGCAGCAGCAGCAAAAGGTTTGTCACGATTCCCGGGATGTACCCGTATAAAATATTTGCAGAGAATAACGTAATGATAGAAAGGACAATGCTTCCCGATAACAGGGTGATGCCCAGTCTGCGCTGATCTTTGATATAACGCTCTCCGAGGATGAACATCGTGATACTGACGACAGCGCCGGTCAGGACCCTGAATCCGGGAGAAAGCCAGCCGTTTTGAGATGCCGCCATGAACCCCCACACGCTTCCAATTAAAAGTACAAATAAAAACACTTTCGGGAGCCAGCGCTCAACGGAGAAATCGAAGGCTGGTTTTGATGGTTTTTCCGGTTGTGATGGTGTATCTGCGGCGCCTTTTTTGGCTGCAGGCGCTTGATGAATCTGCGGATTTTCATTTTGTTGATTGTTGTGCGGCGGTTGTTGAGTGGCCGGCTGCGGCTGTTGACTGGTTTGGGGCGTTAGCGGCGCTTGCTGTGTATCCGCTGCATCTGAGGCTTGCGGCGATTCGGGTGCATCAGGCGATGCTGCGTGCTTCGCCTTCATGAGCTGAATCTTGACGAGATTCAACTCCTTCTCAAGCGAATCGACCCGCTTTTCCAGACGTTCTAACTCTTCCCTTTCCATATTCCCACCTCCTTACTGTTATTTATACAGTACCGGCTGAGATATTTCCTTTCTTTTTTAGATATTTTTCGCGTTTGTTTTTGGTGTGGGGTGTCAATGGGGTGTCGGGTTTGGATGGAATGGGGACGGGGCTGGAGATGCGCCAAGTGGGTGGGGCATTGAATGGAAAGAGGTGTCGGGCTGTGCCGATTGGGTTTGTGGTATTGGATATGGTGATATGCAAGGCAGGGGGATATACCCCGATGGGCTGGCGAGCAGGTTTATGGGCGATATTTTTGAGGTTAAGGGCGATATCAGTGAGATAAGGGCGGGATTTTTGTTTTATGGGCGGAATCCGGGATTTAAGGGCGAACTGGAGATTTTTCGACAGGGTCCGGGTGGGGTAAGTCGAGATATACCCCAACAGGTGTTCAATTTGTTTTATGAGCGAAATCTCTGGATTTATGCGCGAAATTCCCGGTATATGCGCGAAAAATTCATTTTATGCGCGAAATATGAAATATATGCGCGAACTGTCGATTATCCGACAAATTCCGACACCGCCAACCTCTCGAATACCCGCACAGCAGACACCAAACTCATACTGTTACAACTGCAATCACTCATGATATCCCGTAACCACTAATCCTTACACACAAAAAACCCCGCCCCAAAACCCGGGGCGGAGCTCCAAAACAAAATCCTAAGCCAACCGCTTAAAATTCTGTCCCAATATTTCGTTCATCGTGTGCACCGTGATGAAGGCACGGTTGTCGATCTGGGTGATAAAGCCTCTCAGCTTAGAGAAATCTTTGCGGCCCAGGATCGTCGTGATTACTTCTTTTTCATCAGAAGTGAAGGCTCCTTTTGCCGTGTGGATCGTCGCGCCTTTTCCAAGTTCGTGCACGATGAATGATTTGATTTCATCACTGTATTTGCTGATAATCACAATTTCTTTGTTTGAATTGAACTGCTGCAGGGTATAGTCGATAACGAGTCCGTTCAGGATGACACCAAAGAACGCATACATACCAACCTGCGGCCCAAACAGTACGGCAGAGGAAAGTGCGATAAATAAGTCAGCCAGCAGGACTCCCCTGCCTACTTCTATATTGAAAAATTTATTAAAGATCAATGCAAGGATATCGGTCCCGCCTGTTGATGCCTGCTGGTGGAACACGATCGCCATGCCGGTTGCGGCGATGCATTGACCGATGATCAATTGAATCAGGATATCATCGCTTAACGGCTGACTCATCGGTGCAACGATTTCCAAGAGCCATACATAGAACGACAGCGCAAAGCTTGCATAAATTGTTTTTGCACCAAAGCTGAACCCAAGAAAAATGACTCCGACAATGAACAGCAGGATATTAATGATAATCATGAACAGCCCGAGTGACAGCCCCGGGAACAAGTCGTTCATGATGATCGACAATCCGCTGACTCCCCCTGTCGCTAAATTATTTGGCGATAAGAAAAAGTGAACATTGATGGATACAAGGAACGCACCAAGGTTCATCATGATGAAGGAAAATAATCTTTGTCGCATCACCGCAACCTCCTTTATTGTTTAGTATTTTAGGTTTTTCCGTAAATGATTGAACAACGGGATTATAAAGCCCGCAAACACCCTTTGTAAAGGGAATGCGGCCAAAAAAATAAGGTTTAATAATTGTGACAATTGCAAGGGTTTGCAAATGCCTCTCTGCCAGGGTGGAGGGGTTATTTTTTATGAGGAACGTTATACTGATATTTACAAAAAAGACCCTCCTCCAAAGAAGAGAGCCACTATCTAGCTATATTGTTTTCCCGAATGCATCGTCTTGAAATGAAGCTGCGGAATCGCAATTCCGATCAAGATGAGGATGATCCCCATCATCTGCAGCGCTGTGACCTGCTCATGAAGGATCAACATTGCCGACAAAATCGCTGCGGGCAATTCCGCTGCACCGAGAATTGTCGTGATGCTGGAATCGAGATGCGGTGAACCAATCGCCAGAAAAACGACCGGAAAGATCGTTCCAACGACCGCCACCGCCAACCCGAACTCACCCATGTCTATCAACCGCGCCGGCTCCCTTATAAAAGAAGGCTGAAGCGCCAAAATCACAACCAACATGCCTCCAAATGTGATCAACAGACTTTTTTGAATGGTAGGCACCCCTCTCGCCACCTTTCCGCTCAGGAAAAGGAATAGCGCAAACGTGAAAGCAGCAGCGACTCCATAAAGGATTCCAGGGATATTCTCAGTCCAGTTAAAGCCTCCCGAAGAAGCAATACCTCCTGCAAGTACCGTCCCCATCCACAGGAAAGCAGCCGATACGAGCTTTTTATTCGCTGGCCATTTTTTCATATATAGCGCTTCGATCAGAAGTCCGATCCAGGTAAATTGAAATAACATGACAACGGCAATCGTCGCCGGCACCTTGCTTAAGCTGAGGCCGTAAAAAACGCCGGTCATGGATAGCAGCGCTCCGATTCCAAACAAAGAGAGCACCTGCTTCAGCGAAACCTTCACTTTTTTGGTAAAAAGAAAAGCCGCCAGCAGCATCATCAGACCGAATAGATATTGAACCCCCGTTATCTCCGTTACGGTGTAACCCTCCGCAAACCCGAGCTTTACCACAGAAGCATGGATGCCGTAGCTGCTTGCACCTGCAAGGACACATAGTGATGCGTTGATTGGTTTCATCCTGCCCCCTCCTCTTCAATTACGTCTCAAGCAAGTATAATCCCGCGGAGATTATTTCGGCAATAGAAATATTGGCCCATAAAGATAAGGCCCGTCCCGCACTGCGTTAACGCAGTGCGGGACGGGCCTTCAAGCCTTTACCGGTTATCGATTTTCTCCGGATACAGATCATGGTTCATCAAGCGGTGGTCCGCCATTGTTTCATATTTTGTACCGGGTTTTCCGTAGTTGCAGTACGGGTCGATGGAGATTCCTCCGCGCGGCGTGAATTTGCCCCATACTTCGATGTAGCGCGGGTCCATCAGTTCGATGAGATCGTTCATGATGATGTTCATGCAGTCTTCATGGAAATCACCGTGATTCCTGAAGCTGAACAGATAAAGCTTCAATGACTTGCTCTCTACCATTTTTTGATCGGGGATGTAGCTGATATAAATGGTTGCGAAATCAGGCTGGCCTGTCTTAGGACAGAGACTTGTGAACTCCGGACAGTTGAACTTCACGAAATAATCACGATTCGGGTGCTTATTATCAAATGATTCAAGAATCTCCGGGGAATATTCGAACAAATAGTTTGTTCCTTGATTTCCCAGCAAGGTAATATCTGTTAATTCTTCATCTTTTCTGCCTGACATATTAAAATCCTCCCATTCATTGTACACAGAAATAAAGGAGGACATAGCATTAGCCTGTTTAAAAACAACAGCAATCCGCATTTTTGCAATTCCCTCTGCTGACTGTTACGCTTAGTAGATAATGATTTTCTAGATTTTAGAAAAACCATTCGTTTCATAGAAACATAGTTTTTTATAGAGGGTTAATGCTATGAACCTCTCTCAAGTTATGTGAGCGTCATATAGTTGTACAGAGGTTATCATAAATAAGATTGCTAAGAAAGTCAACATGCTGATGCCGGTGATTCCTGGACCCGTATCCCTTGAATAAAGCAAGGCTGGTCCACACTTTTATATTCATTATATGGATGGTTTTTCTAAGTCGTTTTCTTAGAGGAATTTCACAATATATGTGGAATATAATTACGTAGTTGTCTTTCCTCACCTTTAGAAGGGGGTAATAATGCATGAAACAGCTTGTCCCCACCTTTACCAAATTAATACTGAAGGGTGATGTTCAGGCATTATCTGAACTTTATACTTCTTCGATACAGGGTCGTACTGATTCCCTTACTTTCTATGAATCTGTTGTAAGACCTTCCATGTATCGCATTGGTGATCTTTGGGAGAAAAATCAAATCACTGTGGCTGAAGAACATTTAGCTACGGCCACCTTAAAATATTTACTTGCAAGTGTCTATACTCCATACGAAGTGTCCGAACGCCGCCCAAAAGGCCTCTTATTCTGCATAGAAGGCGAGCAGCACAGCCTGGGACTTGAACTTGCAAACGAGATATTCAAAGAGCAGCATTGGAATACACGCTATCTGGGAGCGAATGTGCCGATCCGGGATGCAGTCACATTCGTCAAAGCCTGGAAACCTCAAGCAGTTGCGATATCCATCGGGATGACAACGACAATACAGCAGCTGAAAGAGTGCCTTGAGGAGATAGAGAAAGTGCAGCCGGATATAAAGATCCTGGTTGGCGGAAGGCTTATCTCCCACTACAAACTTGAATTCTTGAAAAAGGATTCGATCAAAACCTTTTATGATTTAGGGGAATTGAACGAGTACTTAGAGGAGCATGCCGATCAGTTCCTTGCACTGATAGAAGAAAAAATATCAAACTGAAGGTTTCTCTCACAATTAACCGGCACTTCATCTCGGAGATGCCGGAACAATGGTGTCCGTAACCTTTCACAGGGAGGGATACTGTGGAAAATCTTGATTTCTGTCCGATCCCCTATCTGATATTGGATAGGGGATTAAACGTCCTTGATGCCTCAGACTCAGGGTATGACCTTTTAAAGCGGGGAGAAAGTTTCCTCTCGATTCTTGAAGAAGAAAGCTCCCCTAAATTCGCCCGGATCATCCACAAAGATCTATCCGGAAAAATGGAAGTGAATCTGAAAAAGAATTCTTCCTTTGAACTTGTCGATCTATTCTACAGGTTTTCAGATGTTCAGCAGCGGTTTCATATGGCGGTCATCACAAAAGACAACGAATATGAGAAAGTCTCGCAGCAGATGAACGGCTTATTCGACCGACTTGGGGAATCGAATATCGTCAGGAAAGATACAAATCATAGAGAAGTATTGGCAAGTGTTTCTTCACTCTACTTAAAATTGACCAATACGAGTGATTGGAATAGGGAAGAAGTCATGGATCGGGTGAGAGAAATTGAAATCCTCCTTATGAAAAATGTACAATAAAGATGTACATCATTTCAAAGTTGGGAGAATCGAATATGACTTTACTTGGAAATCTGCTTGAGTACAATCAGAAATTTGTAGAAGAAAAATCATATGAAGAGTATAGGACGACTAAGTTTCCAGACAAACGGCTTGTTATTTTGACGTGTATGGATACGCGCCTTGTCGAGCTTCTTCCTAAATCAATGAATATGAAAAACGGCGATGTGAAAATCGTCAAGAATGCCGGAGCGGTTGTCGCCCATCCATACGGAAGTATCATGCGAAGCCTTTTGGTGGCAGTGTATGAGCTTCAGGCGGACGAAGTCCTCGTCATCGGCCATCATGAATGCGGGATGAGCGCCCTCAACAGTGAACACATCATCGGTAAGATGAAAGAGCGCGGCATCGACGAAGACACGTTTAACACTCTGAGTTACTCAGGGATCGACCTTCACGACTGGCTGAAAGGCTTCAATTCCGTTGAAGAAAGTGTTTCCCACAGCGTCGACATGATCAAAAACCACCCGCTGATGGATAAAAACATCCCCGTCCACGGACTTGTCATCTCTCCCGAAACCGGGAAGCTTGATTTGGTTGTGGAAGGATATTAAGTGTATGAAAGAAGGACAGCCCCTAAACGTTGCGGGGCTGTCCTTTTTTGATTTCATGCCGGCCTTTTTAATAATAGAAAAGCCTTTTTGATCATAAATCCATTCTTCCACTATTACCGGTCAATTTTTTAAAATACAATTTTTGCATTCGATAATAAAAAGCCGTTTTTCGCTATTAAATCTTTGATTTCCGATAATAAATTCTTCATTTTCGATAATAAATTTATGTGCTGTTTCTTCGTTCGGCATCAGAGTCCCGGGATAAATCCTGAGGATTGAAGAAAAAATCACATGATTGCCGCCTGCATGCATATGTTTTAACTGAAATAAGACTCTTTCTCCAAAAAAATCTCCTGATTCATTCTATTTATTCGAGAAATCCTTCAATTCTTTCAGTATCGGCATCTTCTCCATATCGTCTTCGCTGACGTGGTCCCACTCGATCCCTTCAGGCTTTTCGTAAGGCGTATGTGTCTCCACTCCGCCCTTCTCTGTAAAGATCCAATCGACCGCCAAATCATATGAGTCCCTTGGGATATCATCATCCACCAGCTGTTCACTGTTTATGGTGGTGATGACAGGGACGGGTTTGTTGCCGATTTCACGGAGGATCGCATATTCGCGGTCTGCATACCCTTCCCCTTTTCCAAGTCTTCTGCCGTCCATGTGAATTGCGACAGAACCCACAACAATCAAATCGATTTCAGGAATGTCAGTAAGGGGCACCACTTTCCCATAGGAATTCATATGTTTGATACTCGCCGCTTTCCTCTCTTCCCCACTCGGCACCCACTCAGGTTTGATCATAACAAACCCATCCTTCAGCCTCGGCGTAGGAATGAGTAGGGTCTTACCATCTTTCAAGACAGAAGTCCTTAGTGGCAGCTGTGGTGCATCAGGATTCACTTTAACCACTTTTGCGTTTTTATAGAAATCCATTTCCTGCATATGTTTCGCCGCCGCTTCCGCCCCTTTGAAGTTAGGGATGCGATTGACCAGCGGGAACGGAAAACGTCCCAGTTTTTTTTCGGTCAGGCTGTTCCACACTTGGTGACGGATTTCTTCTTTTGTCCTCATCCGGTATTCCTCCTTTACCTTTCATTCTTCTCTTACTATCAATACACGAAAAGCAAAACCGCACAACATCTGCGCGGTTTACTTCTCTTCAATATGCTTTTTCATTTTTTCCAGCAGAGCACGGGAATCTTCAGCGGGAGTGAACTCCCCATCCACCAGGGCATAAGGTGACTTTTTGCATTCCTTGCACCTGCTCTGGCATTCGTATTCTTTATATGTGACGTTCTTTCTATTCAAGAACCCACTATACTCAGGCATAGTCTCTTCTGTTAAGAACCGATCCAGGTTCTTCTCGCAAAATTCGACTGTGACATTCTTTCGCTTTGAAAATAGTTGATTGATAAACTTCACTGGTAAGTCATCCTTTATATAAAGTTCAAGTTCTATTGAGCTGGAAATGAACGCTTAATATAACGATCCAGAACCAGGTTGCCAAAAGGGATGAACGCTGCTGCAAGAGCACCTGCCGCCCATTTGATGTTCCACCTGATTTTAAGTGTCGTGTAACCGATGACGAACACATACACCACAAAAAATAATCCATGCAATGAACCCACAACCGTGACAGCTTCCGGCACACCAACCATGTACTTGAGAGGCATGGCAATGAATAATAAAATCAATAATGAAGCGCCCTCGATGAAACCGCTCACTCTGAAACGCCCTATTGCTGAATTAAGCATATAAAAACCTCTTTCTGCTAATCTGTCTGGACATGCCTATTATACCATTGTTGGCGTGAGACATATATCGGTAAGCATTGGATTTTGCCTGCCAAGGGTTCCGGTCCCCGTTTCAAAGGAATGTTCAGCTCGTTTTTCCCATAAACATAGGAAACGTAAATACTTTTTTTAAAAGGAGGCTTCAGAACTTTGAAAATCCTTCGGGCGAGACTTCAGGACCTGGACCGGGTGGCTGTGCTGTTTAACCAATACCGCATGTTTTACAAAAAGCCTTCTGACCTGGAAGGAGCGCGCCATTACCTTGAAGAACGTCTGGCAAACGATGAATCGATCATATTCATTGCTGTCGATGACGATGCATGCCTTGGATTTACACAGCTCTATCCTTCTTTCTCTTCCGTTTATCTCAAACCGATCTGGAAGCTGAATGATTTATTTATCGCGGAACAGGCAAGAAACAAATGCATCGGCCGGCTGCTTCTTGCTGCTGCAAGGGAGCACGCCGTACTGACCGGATCAAAAGCGGTTATACTCGAAACCGATCATGATAATTTTCACGCTCAGCATCTGTATGAGAAAAATGGCTATGTAAGGGACGATGAAGTTTATTATTATACGCTGACTTTATGAGTGAATACCCATTATTCGGAAGATTAAATGAGGGTGGGACAAAACTTTAAGGCAAGGGTCTAAATGCGAACATTTTAGAGTGGACTTTGAACAAGCTAATATCTTATTAAACGATGCTAATAAAAACCCGAGCTCATTAGAAACTTAGTTTTTAAATGAGTTCGGGTTTCACTTATTAACGATAACCCCAATATGCTTTACCAGAGCAATTTCATAAATCCGACTGTACATCTCTCCGTAATCTCTGGCAGACGGAATGTGGGGTCACCGCATCGGAAATAGATTTCAGCATCAATCGGCTTTAGATATAGAACTCAATAGATAAACCGCATTAAATCCAACGCATCCCGCGATTGCAGCCCCTGCGCTCCTGACCGCATTTTACACTGCTCTGGAATTTCATATAGTGATAAAAGATGAAGGCATCCCTTCCTTCCCGGGAATCCAAATTGATATGCGGTTTTAATCTTGAAAGGAATTCCCTGTCGCAGTGACAAGCTGGTCCGTGTTCTTCATAACACAGGTCATGTTCCATACAGACGGCGTCAATTTCATTGACTGGCTGTCCAGGTCCGCTGCACCCCAGGCCGCACCATTTATAACCTGGAATACAATAGCCTCTTCTTCCCCTTTGTCCCATACTGAACCTCCTTAGACGTTTTATTTCTTACACAACGGGAAAACACCCTTTGTAAGAGAAAATAGTTAAGACTATATTGTATGCATGTCCACACAGTATGGTTTATCCATGCAGATAAGGAGGAATGAAATATGGCAAACTTTCAATTAAAAGATACGGTACCTGATTTCACACTCCCATCAGTCGCAGGTGAGAAATTCTCGTTCAAGGAGCATCAAAAGGAACATGACAGCTGGCATTTGATCGTTTTCTTCAGGGGAGCATGGTGCCCGGTCTGTCAAGAGGAGCTTCGTGAGTTCCAGGCGAATAAAGAGAAATTCGAGGAACAGGGTGTCCATATCCTGGCGGTTGCGAACGATGATTTAGAAGACCTGCAGGAATATGCAAACAAAGAAAACATCACATTCCCGATCATGGCAGACAAGGAACTCGAAGCCATTAAAGCGTACGACGTTTACTACCATGGCGAGGACGCCCCGTATGAAGATCACGGTGAGCACGGCGAGCCTGCTTATTTCCTTGTAAATGAAAAAGGCGAATTGATGTATCAGCAGCAGCAGACCGGCCCATTCGGACGGCCGCATCCCGATGAACTTTTAAGAACCGTGAAATATATTAAAAAGAATGTGAAATAATCTTAAGGGAAAACCGCTTTGACTTAAAAACCAAAGCGGTTTTTTACATATTGAAAAAGCCGAATCTTTGTATCCCATGTTCTGTTTGTGATAAGTTTCATTAAATACAACCTTTTCAAAGGAGGAACCAATTTATGCTCCCTGAAACCCAGCAGCAGATCCAACTCGTATCCCGTCCAGAGGGAATGCCCGAAGAAAGTGATTTTCTTTACAAAGAGGTCGATGTTCCTCATCCGTCCCAGGGCGAGGTTCTTATCAAAACATTGTACCTTTCAGTCGACCCCTACATGCGCGGCAGAATGTCCGATGCTAAATCCTATGTAGAGCCTTTCGCATTGAATGAAGCACTCTCCGGCGGTGTCGTAGGAGAAGTCATGGAATCAAAATCGGAGCAATTCAAGCAAGGCGATTTCGTCGTAGGCATGCTTCCATGGCAGGAATATTCACTGGCGGGCGAAAAAGAAGTGCGCTCCATCGATCCGGATGCAGCCCCGCTATCCACTCACCTGAGTGTACTCGGATTAACAGGCCTGACAGCCTACTTCGGTCTCCTTGACATCGGCCAGCCTAAGGCAGGAGAAACGGTTGTGGTCTCCGGTGCAGCCGGAGCGGTTGGATCTGTTGTCGGCCAGATCGCGAAAATCAAAGGTGCACGCGTGGTAGGCATCGCAGGATCTGAGGAAAAAGTGAATTACTTGAAAGAAACACTCGGATTTGACGAGGCCATCAACTATAAAGAAACAGACGATATCTACAGCACATTGAAAGAAGCATGCCCGGATGGAGTCGACGTCTACTTTGAAAACGTCGGCGGCGAAATCGGTGATGCAGCCATCAGCCTGCTGAATAAGCACGGACGCGTACCGGTATGCGGAGCTATATCTTCCTATAATAAAACCGACAGGGACCTTGGGCCGCGAGTACAATCGAAACTGATTAAATCAAGCGCCCTCATGAAAGGATTTGTCGTCAACGACTACAGCGACCGATTCAAAGAAGGGGCGACAGAGCTTGGCCAATGGCTCTCAGAAGGCAAACTTCAGTATGAAGAGACAATCACAGAAGGCTTTGACAATGTAACGGATGCTTTTCTCGGCTTGTTCCAAGGGAAAAACCTAGGCAAGCAGCTTGTGAAAGTGGCAGAGCCTGAAAAATAATATTCACAAAAGACAGTCCATACAGGGCTGTCTTTTTTTACGAGCCCATCCCCATGTTTCTTCCTTATTCACAAAGGGAAAGAAATAAACAAGAAAGAAAGTACACCAAGGAGGAAGATTCATGAAATCCTATCAATTATATATCAACGGGGAATTCACAGACGGCTCGAAAGGTGAAACCCTCGATGTGCTCAACCCCGCAACAGAAGAAGTAGTTTCGAAAATCCAGAATGGTTCGGAGGAAGATGTAAACCGGGCAATCGAAGCTGCCCACTCCGCCTTTCTTACTTGGGAGAAGGTCCCTTCTAAAGAGAGGGCTTCGTACCTTCATAAGATCGCGGATAAGCTTGAGGAGCGAAGGGATGAATTTGTTCAGTTGCTGACAATGGAAAATGGAAAGACGATCGATGCCTCCGAGGGAGAAATCGACCTGTCCATCGAATATTTCCGCTACATGGCTGGCTGGGCACTCCGATATGAAGGGGAAATCCTTGAAAGTGAACGTTCCAATGAAAATATCCTCGTTTACAAAAAGCCGATCGGTGTAGTGGCAGGGATTGTCCCCTGGAATTTCCCAATGTTCATTTTGGCAAGAAAAGTTGCCCCTGCAATCGTAACGGGGTGCACCATCGTGCTGAAGCCGAGTCAGTACACGCCGAATACAGCATGCGAGTTCGCAAAAATCATTGATGAAGTCGAGCTTCCGAAAGGGGTCTTTAACCTGGTGACAGGAAAAGGTTCCGACATCGGTAATCCTTTGTCAGGTCATCCGAAGGTGCGCATGGTTTCCATGACGGGAAGCTATCCTACCGGTTCAAAAGTAATGGAGGCTGCTTCAAAATCCATCACGAAGGTGAACCTGGAGCTTGGAGGCAAAGCCCCGGCCATCGTGACAAAGCATGCGGATATAGACCTTGCTGTTGAAAAAATCAAAACCTCCAGGATCACGAATTCAGGACAGGCCTGTACGAATGCTGAAAGGGTCTATGTCCATGAGAGTGTGGCCGATGAATTCATCGAAAAAATCACGGACGCATTCAGACAGACGTCTGTCGGAGATCCTACTGACAGAAACAATGAGATCGGCCCGCTTGTGAACCAGGATCGATTGGATACCGTAACCGAAATGGTCAATAACGCTGTAGAGAACGGAGCCAGAATCCTTACAGGCGGAAAGCCGCTTGATGCTAAAGGATATTACTACGAACCCACCATCCTCACAGACGTCAAGCAGGACATGGAGATCATCCAAGAAGAAATCTTCGGTCCCGTGCTGCCGATCATGACATATAAGGACTTCGATGAAGTGATTGAACTTGCCAACGACACGGAGTATGGTCTCTCTTCATCCATCTTCAGTGAAAATCTGCATGAAATCATGAGGGCGGCAAATGAACTTCGCTACGGGGAAACCTTCGTCAACCGCGAAAACTTCGAAGCCATCAACGGTTTTCACGCCGGCCGTGCCCAATCAGGAATTGGCGGGGCAGATGGCAAACACGGCCTGAACGAGTATTTGGAAACTCACGTCGTGTACCTTGAATATGATGAAAACTATAAAGGATAACCAATCGAAAAGCCCGTCCCTTTTTTGAGAGGGACGGGCTTTATACGTATGGCCGAATGATAATAATAAAAGCCCCATCACAGACGGGACTTTTTAAGCCGTTCATAAGATTTTTTTTAAGATACGATGAAGAAATTTGCCATAGCGATCAGAAGAAGGATGATGACGATACCGGAACTCATCCAGAGAATATCACTGAAATCCATTTTCATATCTGCTATTTTATCTTTATTCAGCATGCCATTTCACTCCCTTGATGATTTTCGATAAATCCGATGACCCTGAAGTCTGAATGATCGAATTTAGCTGATGCCGAGCAGTGGGAACATTCTATTTTCTGGACATTCATCGGGGTCCTGAATTCATTTTCACAGTGACTGCATTCCACGATATGTAGATCTTGTTCGCTGCCTTTTCGATCAAATTGAATACGTTCTCTTCCGCGATTAATGTAGCTCACTTTATACTCTCTCCCGTCAAGTTTGATTTAGTAAATATATACCCGATGAGATATTTGTAAAACATTTTTAATCTATTTTTCTATAAAATCTCAGTCTTTAAGCACATTTTTTTAGGGAGTTCGTCTTATTTAAGGAAACTTTTTCATATAGTAGTAGTCATTATGTTACAATTTTTACAAATCAGAGAGGTAAGGGGGAAAGTTCATGACGCAGCCAGCGGGGTTCGGGGTCAGATTCGTAGCCAACTTAGTGGATTGGTTGATCATCAATCTTCCACTGATTATTATTGCAGGACTCGTAACGGGTGAGTTCTCACAAGAGAATTCCTATGTTTCTGCCATTACGTTTTTATATGTTCTGATCACTCCTGTCCTTTGGAAAGGGTATGTAGTCGGAAAGCGGATCGCGGGTATCCGCATCGTTAAAAAGGATGGAAGCAATGTCCACATAGGAAACATGCTGATGCGGACAATCGTTTCCGGGATTGTTTACGGTCTTACATTGGGGATCGGGATCATCGTCAGTGCCTTTATGGTCGGCATCCGTGAAGACAAACGGGCGATTCATGATTTTATCGCCGGGACCTATGTGACCCACGTCAAACCCGAAGAAGTGTAATTCTCTTTAAAAACAACCAGCTTCATCTAGAGCTGGTTGTTTTTTGTTATAATCGCTTCTCCATGAAATGCTGGCGCCCTCCCTTTGGAAAGTCCTCCAGCACACCGAATTCTCTGTAACCGAGTTTTTTATAAAAACCGGGTGCCTGAAAACTGAATGTATCAAGTACCGACAAGTAGCATCCAAGTCCCCTTGCGTATTCCTCTATTCTTTCAATGAGCTGTACACCCAGTCCTTCCTTTCGGTGTTCCTCGGCCACCCAAAGGAAATCGATGTGGAGATGGTGCCAGAATGTCTCACCCGTCACCCCGCCCACTATTTCATCCTTTTCGTTCCTTACAACGAAACTCACCTTCTCCAATGGGGTTTTCACTTCGTCATTGATTGATTTCATATTGTACTCAATCAACTTTTTTCTTATGTAGTCGCTGTCTTCCTGATTCCATTGTTGTGTAATTTTCAATGTATTCTCCCCCTTTTCTTATTTTTCCAGTTTATCATTTTCGCTGCTTTCAATGTGGTTTGGAGATTTTACCCAATCTCCCAAAAATCATGTTTAACGGTTGTCAAACTCGTTTATAGAATACTATAGACATAAAATTTCAAAGGAGAGGTTCGATGTCTTTTCAACGAACGATGAACAAGCTTGAAAACTTATCCTTGCAGAAACCGGACAAACTATTGACCGTCTATCTGAACACCGACCGAAGCGATCCCGATCAGCAGGGCGGCGAATGGAAAATCGCACTGAAAAACGGCTTCAACAGTCTAGTCGAATATTTGGAAAGCGCCCCTGAAGAACGTGAAAGACTGCAGGCGATCCGGCCAAAAGTTGAAAATCATATCCTGAGCCGGGAAAGGGAACTGCCCAGAAGCTTCATCATCTTTGCTTCAGATGACAGCGGCATCTGGGAAACGTTCGAGCTGCAGGTACCGGTCGAAACGAACTTCTATTGGGAGGAAAAGCCCCATCTCGAGCAATTAAAATCACTGCACGACCAATATCCGCAAACCGGACTGGTCCTCCTGCAGCAAAATCAGATCAAAATCCTCACCTCCGCTTTCGGACAGCTCCAAACAAGCGAGTTCATGGAATTCGATCTCGACACAGAGGACTGGAGACGAAGTGAAGGACCGCACCATGCAGATGTCAGCATGGGCAGCGGAGGCGGAAAATCAAACCAGCAGGATGAATTTGATGAAAGGCTGAAAGCCAATCAGCAGCGCTGGTGGAAGAGCCTTGGCAGTATCCTCGATAAAAAAGCCGCCGATGAAAACTGGGAAAAAATCGTCCTTGTCGGTGACAAAGAAGAAGCGGCGGTACTTTCGGAAAATATGAATAAAGACGTTCACGATACGATTCAGAAGAATCTCTTAAATGAAAATGAACATAAGGTGATTGAGAAACTTCTAGCCTGACCTAAACGTATAAAACCCGGATCCTGATTGCGGTTCCGGGTTTTTTACTGTTTTGGAGCTTCAAATCCCCTGGATCCCCCAAATTTCATTCCAGTCATATTATAAATTTTTATACATAGATTGATATACTACGGAAATCCGCCTTTCAATTGACCCCAGCCAGTATCTATTTTCTAAAATATCCACTCATATATTTTCATGCATGTTTAAGGAATAAAGATTAAAGGAATTACCCATAACACCTTTTTCTATCAACATATGTTCGGTCAGGAGGTACATGATGAAATTTGCAGGTACTGGTTTAGTAGTGTTAGCCGCTATATGCTGGGGCATCAGCGGGGGAATTGCCGATGTATTAATGAACAAGGGCTGGGATCCGATTGTGATTTCATTTTACCGGGGGGCCGTCGGCTTTATATGTTTTTTTCTGTGGTTTCTCTTTCGTCTTAGACAAAACCGGGTCACCTCTCCCCGTTTATTCATGTGGGCTCTGATTGCGGGTGTGGGCGTTGCCGGGAATTTCACTTTTTATTTTTTGAGTATCGAGGCATCCAGTGTTGCGGTAGCCGCTACTTTAATGTACACCGCACCTGTATTCGTTCTCTTAATCTCCTTTTTCTTACGGATTGAACCTTCTACTTGGTTCAAGTGGGGCTGCATTGCCGGTGTTCTTTTAGGGATTGTCCTGCTTACAGGTGCCTACAACACTGAATCGATTTCAGTGAGTTTTATTGGGATGGGCGCGGGACTTGCTGCCGGTCTTTCCTATGCTTTATTTATTTTCGGGTTTAAAAATGCATCTTCTATCGCGAATCCGCCCGCCACGTTAGCCATTTCTTTTTTTTTCATTTTGTCTCATCCTTTTTCTCTTCACGGATAAGGCTGAAGCAGTTGAAGTGTTGGCATCAAGTGATCTAGGACTATTTTTACTTCTTGGGATCCTCGGGGCTGGACTTTCATTTACATTGTACGTGATTGGAATACGATGGACTACTCCGTCAAATGCTTCCATGGTCGCTATGGTAGAGCCGGTGACAGCTTCATTATTTGGCGTTCTGGTTATCGGGGATCATTTGAATGCCATTCAAATTCTTGGCATGGCGGTCATCCTGGTTACGATCACCGTGCTTAGTGTGAAGCAATCTGACTAAGAAAGTGATCTCATCTAAAATGATTTAAGTTTTTTGTGAAACGGCCATGTTCTTAGTAAAAGAACAATTAGATATCAAAGGAAATAGAGAACTCAAACCAGGTTTTTTCCGTTCCTCTCATTCTTACAAGCACCACTCCTCCCACTTTGCATACTTTGTAAACAGGAGGTGTGTGCCGTGCTTTCACGTATTAAATGGTTGTCCTTTTCGATTGAATTATTTCTCGCGGTCCCGGTCTTTGGAAATATTGCTGGTGACGCAATTCCGTTTCTCCTTTGCTTAGTGGCGGTCTGGCATGCTTGTGTGTTGTACGTTTCAAAATCAGAAGATCAGCCGATTCTCGGAAGTGCGCTTGGAATCATTGCCTCATTCCTCAATTTCTTCCCGATCATCCGGTTGATTGCTCACGCGATTACTGCCATTGTACTTATTTTTGAAATTCAGAAGGCGCCTGGGATGGAATGATCCTGATGCCTTCAACTGAAAAAAGATGCTTCCAGATGGAGGCATCTTTTTCGGTTGATTCTCAATGTTCATTTCCCCGTTTAAAATTACCGGTGATCTTTGCCATCACTAATTGTTTTTCTTTTTCGCTTCCTGCCATTTTTACTCTTTTTATGAATCTGTCAGCTTCTTTCCCCTTAAGGATTCTAACCTGTTTTCCTTCATAATCTATAAACACCATACCGTTTTTCATTTCCCTATATGTAAACGGAGATTCTTCCAGGCGGTTTCGTTTATCGATATTACTCATTATCGCCATCCTTTCTTTGAACACGATCTATTGTAATATTCCAGAAAAGAAGGCTTTTACCTTTTCCATTCACAAAAAAAAACGCAGTCCAACCCTGGGATTCACTCCCAAAGCCAAACTGCATTATTGATTACTGAATTACACCGCCGGCATTCACATACCGCGCATTGAATTCCTGCAGAAACTGATTTGTTACCGCAGCATCATGGATGATCAGCATATTTTCATCATTTACATTGTTCCCGTTTTCACTCCAGTTCGTAGAACCGACGATGACGGTCGGGTCACTGGCCGTGTCTGCATCGATGATCATCGTTTTGGCATGGAGCTTTCTGCTTTCATTAGCAGAGTAAACCGGAGCCGGGTTGGCCCAGCGGATATTCGGGTTGTTTTCGCTCGTCTGGGTTGCCGTCCTGCCGGTCATTTCAATACTAGCAGACCACCATTGATTCCAGAAGCTTGCATCGAACAGTCCTTTGACATCAAAGCCAGTCAGCGTCCCCTGATTATCGGCATAGTTTCCTTCCCATTTGTTCTTCAGTTCATCCACCAAAGCCTGGTCACTCCAGGCGAAAATCGTGAAATAAGCATTCTCATCCGCTTCTGTTCTCACAAGTTCAGTCATACGCCCGACTGCATCATCACCTGATGAAAAATATACCTCGACTTCTTTCCCCCCGATCGTCACTGAGTGAGGTGTATTATCGATTTTGCGCGTACTGAAGTTAGAAACCGCCTTATCAGGTGTTGTGGTCGCGCTCCCCCACATTTCCTCGAACTCTGTTTCATAGATGGCAGCAAGCTCAGGAGAATGCACCTCTACGACATGCTGCTGGTTCCCGTCAAGAATTCCCTGATTCATATTCTCTTCTGATCCGTAAAGTCCTGTCACCGTATAGTTCCAGCTGCCTGTGAACACCCATTGATCATCCACCACAGCAAATTTGTTGTGCATCTGGTTACCCGGTGAATAGTAACTGTCCGCTGCCTTCTCTTCACCTTCAACGAACAGATGACCTGTCGTCTCCGTGCTTCCCACCATCACCGTGCGCTGCGTGAAATCATTGAAATCGGCAGGCAGATTGTACCCAGAACGTTTCGCGGCGTCTTCAACCGCAAACATCGGGGAATCCGACAGAATATGAGCATCGTCCGCCGTTCCTACGATCTTATCTTTTCCGCGGACAAGCTTCTCTAAATAAAGTCTCATTGTTTCATATCGTTCGGCATAATGAGGATCTGCCCCGTACTTCGCATCGGCAAGGATACGCACATCGACTCCTTGAGCTGCTTTTTCCATGAGCGTATCAACCACACGCGGCAGATTGATTTCATATGTAGCAAAATCAATCGAGGTCGTCGCTTCATTCAGCCTTTCAATCAATTGATCTTCCAGATTCACATTATAGTTTGCCGCGTTGCCAGAAGATGCATATTGAGTTGCCGCACTTTTGTTGAAGAAGACATTGATTGCGCCAAGTTCCTCGCTGACATTCGTCAAGGATTCACTTCCGCTGCCTGAAGGAGGTGCAGACTGCTGGGAGTTAGGGGCCTTTGGTGTCCCATATCCGCCTTCGTAGGCAGCAGTCGATGTACCCCAGCTTGCTGCGCTCGTACCGGTCGCGGTGATGTCAGTTCTCTCCATCGCCGCCTTTGTCGTATTATCCCCCGCATACCAGCTGTCTACCTCGTCAACGACCGTTCCTGAAGCATCCTTCAAGTAGAGTACTTCATTCGAATTACCAAGACTTCCTGTATAAATCTGGTCCGCTGCCACACCTGAAATCGTGCTGTCACTTGTTCTTTCTAAAAGAAAATAGTCGTCCGCCGCCACCGATCCGCTTAACTGGATGGACGGTGAACCGTCCTGGGCTTCAAGCACCCATCCATCAAGGGACAAGCTGGATGAAGATCCGTTATACAATTCAATCCATTCATCATTATAAGAAGCCGTCGTCCCCATCCAGGCGACTTCATTGATCACGGCCGTATTGGAGGCTGCCGCCGCTTCCTTAGTATCCGTGAACCCTTGTGGAACGAGGCTCCCCGCAAGCAATAACGCTGTACTCATTACTGACAAAGAAAACTTTTTCATGCTCATACCCTTTCCCCTTTCAAAATAGATGACAAATATAAAAAATAGATTACAGTACAAGTATATTTTGTCTTATTTTGCAGAGTAATAGGCTGAAGGGTGTTATTATTCTTATTATTTTGTAAATAGTGTTTTGGTTTTGTAAATTGATAATACTATACACCCAGGGTATTTCCTTAAATTTCATAGAACTTAATTCTTATCCTTTTTACGACAGTCGATGTGTTCGAATAGGACTAAAAGCCTGCATGTTAGTCGGGTATGTGCGGAATTTCCGATATAAGTGCGAAATATTTCGTATATGTGCGGAAATTTGGATATATGTGCGAATCCTCTGGATTTATGTGCGAACTACAAATTTATCTACATAATCCGACAGATTCAAACAACCTCTCTCTACCTGAAAAATAAAAAAACCCAGAAGCCTCAGCTTCCGGGTCCTTATTTCGCCAAATCATGTTTAAATGCATAAATCACGGCCTGTGTGCGGTCCTGCACCCCAAGCTTTGATAGGATATTGCTCACGTGCGTCTTCACAGTTTTCAAGGCGATGAATAATTCATCGGCTATTTCCTGGTTTGTCTTTCCCTGGGTCATCAGCAGGAGGATTTCGAGTTCACGGTTGGTCAGCTCCTCGTGAGGTTCGGAAACCGTGCGCTGCCTCATCCTGGTCATCATCTTTCCTGTCACCTCAGGTTCGAGGATCGATTGACCATGATACGTTTTGCGGACCGCTTCCGCGATTTCACTTGCTTTGGATGTTTTCAGCATATAACTGACAGCGCCCGCTTCGAGAGCCGGGTATACTTTATCGTCATCAAGGAAGCTTGTGACGATGATGATTTTCGCGTCTGGCCATTGACTGATAATTTCCTTCGTCGCCTGGATGCCGTCCATTTCTTTCATGACAAGGTCCATCAGGATGATGTCCGGACGCAGTTCAAGCGCGAGTTTCACCCCTTCACTCCCGTCCGAGGCTTCCCCGACGACTTCGATATCAGACTGTGCAGACAGATAGGAGGATACACCGATCCTTACCATCTCGTGGTCATCTACAAATACGACTTTAATCATTTTCTTCACCTACATTCTCTACAACCGGCACCTTCACCTCAAGGCGCGTGCCTTTATTTGGGATACTGATGATCTTGCATGTACCGCCGATCTCGATGGCTCTTTCCTTCATATTTTGAAGACCGTATGAACTCGTGGCTTTCGATTCGTTGACGTCAAAGCCCTGACCGTCGTCCACGACACGCATGATGATGATGGATTCCCTTTTGATCAACAGCACTTCAAGGGACGAGGCCTTGGCATGCCGGAGAGTATTTGAAACCGATTCCTGGAGGATCCTGAACAGATGGTCCTCCACTCCCTTGTCGAGTTTCATATCCTCGATCTTCCATTGAATATCGAGAGGCACCTTTTGTGATAATTCGACCAGCAGCTCCTTCATTCCTTCTTGCAGGTCCTTACCCTTAAGTGCAACAGGGCGCAAGTGGAGAAGGAGTGCCCTCATTTCAAGCTGTGACTGATGGATCATCTGCTCCACCATCTTCAGCTGTTTTTCTTCCTGTGGCGTCCTTGTCGATGACGGCGTCTCCGTGATTGCCGACATGAGCATGGAAGCAGCGAAGAGCTGCTGGCTGACTGAATCATGAAGCTCCCGGGCAAGCCGGTTGCGCTCCTGTGAGACGATTTCCTGGATCCGCTTCTCCTGCTCCTCCGCTTTTTCATTGGCAAGCTTCTGTGAATACCTTGCCTGGTCGGCAAGATGCTTCCCCAGTGAGTCCACTTTTTTCCAAATAAGCTGTAGTTCTGCAGACGAGGACTCTGCCGGGGTGAAGGTCCTCCCCTGTTCTACATGGAGGAGGGCATCTTCGATTTCATGCAGCTGTTTTTTATGGAGCCAACCCGAGCGCAGACCGAATATGAGCCCGAGCAGGATGGTGACCAGAAGAATGAAGCCGGCCGCCGGTATGTCCATCACTTCGACTTCCCATAAGAGGGACCAGTCTTCAAGCGGGTACAAATAGAAAAATGACAGGGCCACGACAATCAATACACAAAGTGAAAAGAACAATCCGGCTGCCAGTTGTTTTCCGACCGTACTCATATTCTCTTCACCTCTAAGTCACCGATCCAGAGGGAGGTCACAATCTTCACCCGCTGGCCTGCCGTTTCGTAACCCGGCGTTTGATAGTATAGGGATTGGTTGATCGCTTTCGGTTCCACACTTTCGAATATCTCAATCGAACCCGCGAGCACAGAGTGATGAATGCTTACTTCCACTTCATACGGGACGAGGATTTCCACATTCCCAAGGATATTGCGGACCGATACGACCGACGTCCCTTTCGGAAGCACTGTATTTCCCATATCGATGACCGAATCACCGATGATCCCCTGGATGTTGATGTCATTCCATTCAAACACATCCTCAGGCGTGCGCTTTGTTCCGAACCATTCGTTTTGAAGGGCAGCTTTCTTCATGATCAGCGGTTCCTGGGATTGCGTGAATGTTTCTTTGATGTCAGGCGCTATATATTTCGGATGTTTCTTCGAATCCGCAAATCTCATGATAATGAAAATTAAAATGGCAAAAAGCAAAAATTTAAATGCGACGGTATTGAATATATTGATCCCCAGGCTGATGACCCCGAACCAGAAAAGGATCTTGCCTGATTTTTTATGAAGTTTCTTGCGGCCGAAATAAATGGCAAATGCCGCTAAGAATAGAAAGACCAGAACCCCCCCGTCATAAAAAGAGACTTCCAAAAGGATGAGTAACGTACCGATCAAAATGATCCAGCTGATGCCGTCTGAACGCAGTCTATTGAACAAAGGGGGTTCCTCCTTTCATGAATGTATGTATAGTATTTTATTTTTCCCCTGATAGTATGAAAGAGGGTGAACCCTGGATGGGCTCCCCCTTTTTTCTGTTATAAGAATACCATGTTTTACGATGGAATGGCTTCAGTTTCCTCTTTTTTCATTTCTTTTTCCAATTTGGCGATTTTCGCATCGATTGTGTTGCGGTAATATGAGGAGTTCACCCCGTGCTCGAGTTGATCCAGGTACGTCTCGATCTCATCGAATTTCGAGAACGAGGCGTTATTGTAGCCTGATGAAGATTCCAGCACGCTGTTCATCTTATTATGGGCGCGGGCGATATTTTCCCTGCCCATAAGCTCCATTCTTTTGATGTACATATCTTTCAACTTATGCTTCATTTCCTCGTATTTTCTTTCGAGCTCATCCAGCTCTTTCACAGCCTTCAGCTTAAGATCCGCGATGCGTTCTGCGCGCTCATCATAGTATTTTTGTTCCTGAAGGGCAAATTCGTAAAGCTCGGTTTCGCTTGCCTTTGAAGCCACTTCCGCCTGATGTTTTCTTTTTTCCGCAAGTTTCACTGCCTGCTGGTATTCTTTTGTGAATTCTTCTTTGAGAAGGTATTGGCGTTCGACCAGTTTCCTGACTTTTTCTACTTCGTTTTCGCATTGTCTGAGGTAGTGGTTAAGTACGGAGATCGGGTTTTTCTTCTCTTTTTTATCTAATGCTTCGTGCAGGTCGGACATGACTGTATTTTTGATTCTTTGGAATAAGTTTGGCATGGTTTTTTCTCTCCTTTTGATATGTTTTTTATTACTATCGGTTTTGAACATGGACCGTTCCTTTTCGCTCCAGGCACTTGCTTTCCGCGGGGAGGAAGTCAAGCCTCCTCGGCGTTCCGCCTGCGGGGTCTCGACTTTTCCTCTATTTCCCGTCGGAGTCAAGTGCCTTCCGCTACAATCCACTCTAGACATCCATCCAAGTATGAAAGTCTTATATTGTTAAACTGGATGCAAAACTCACACATTTTGCGCCTAAATGGGCGAGTCTTCGTCTTGCACTCCAATCAACCGCTGGATGGAACTTAAAATTCTCAAGACATACAACACTGCATTTTGTCTATGGACCAAGATCTACTGATAAAACCCTAGTTCTTTAACTGCGACCATTCTTTTTCAAAGTTGGTGAATGGGTCGTTGGATGTTTCTTGGATGATGATGTCTTGTTTTTTCCAGTTTTTGTAGATTACGTAGAGGACGTAGAGTGCGACGAGTCCGATGATGGCCGGGAAGTTGGATACTGTGGCGCTGAATGCCGCCAGTCCGATCAGGGCCCAAAGGACCTTTTTGAATGTTGAGTCTGTTTTAAGGAACGCCTTGACGCTGTAATACATGATCACCAGGGACAGCGCGAGCCCCACGATCGGTCCTAAATTGGCAAGCAGCACGATCGCTGCGATCCCTCCCGCTAAGAGCAATCCGAATTTTTTCATGTGTTGTTGCCTCCTTTCTTCTTCATGTCTTTATCCTACCTGGTTTTCGCAGTCCCCATAACGAGCTCTGGCTTTATTTTCAGCTAAGACTTGAGGCTTAGCCCGGGTAGGACTGCATATAAAAAAGCCCGTCCCCGCCGCTTTAAAGCGATGGGGGACGGGCCTTCGATTTAGTTTGTCAGTTCAAGGAATTCATCGACATCGGCAATGCAGAGCTTTATGCCTTTTTCCCAGAATGCTTCCTGGGTGATGTCTTCCCCGAGGTGTTTCATGGCGAGTTCTTCAACGTTCATGATTGCTGTATCGCGAAGCAGCGCCATGTACTTTTCTTCATAATTCTCACCTGACTCGAGAGCCTTTGCGTAAATGCTCAGTGAGAACAGGTAGCCGAAGGTGTAAGGGAAGTTATAGAACGGTACACCTGTGATATAAAAATGGAGTTTGGATGCCCAGAAACGCGGATGCACTTCCCCCAGTGAACCTGCGAAAGCCTCTTTCTGGGCTGCCGCCATCAGTTCATTCAGTTTATCTGCAGAAACGATTCCTTTTTTACGCTCCTCATAGAAGCGGGTTTCAAACAGGTAGCGGGCATGGATGTTCATGAAGAAGGCGACGCTGCGCTGCAGTTTATCTTCCACAAGGGCGATTTTTTCTTCCTTCGTCTCCGCTTCCTTCACAGCTGCATCTGCGACGATCATTTCCGCGAAGGTTGAAGCTGTTTCAGCGACGTTCATCGCATAGTTGCGGTTTAGCGTATGCATCGGACGCAGGGCGTAGGAGTGGAAAGCATGCCCGAGTTCGTGAGCGAGCGTCGATACGTTGGACATGCTCCCTGAATACGTCATGAAAATCCGTGACTGGTCGTTCATCGGAAATGATGTACAGAATCCGCCAGGACGTTTGCCGGCACGGTCTTCCGCTTCGATCCAGCTGTCTTCGAACGCTTTTTCAGCAAATCCGGCCATTTCCTCCCCGAAACGGGCGAATTGCTTCAGGATGAAGCGGGCTCCTTCATCATAGCTCATCGTGCTCGTCGATTCGGCAACCGGTGCATCCTGATCGAACCAGTCGAGCTTCTCTTTGCCCAATAACTGCGCTTTCCGATTAAGATAGTCCACAAACGGAGCTTTATTTTTTGAAATCGCCCCCCACATCGCATCGAGTGTTTCCTGCTTCATGCGGTTATATTCAAGCGGCTCTTTCATGATATCTTCCCAGCCGCGCTTCTTGTAAACAGTCAACCGGAAACCGCCCAGGTGATTAAGCGTCTTCGCAAATAATTCTTCATTCTGCTTCCACGCCTCTTCCAGCTTTTCGAAAATCTCTTTCCTAGTTTGCTTATCAGGACTCGACAGCAGATTATTTGCCTGTCCGACCGAGAGCTGTCTGCCTTCATGCGTGATCTCCATTGAGCCGACAATCGTGTCATACATCTGGCCCCAGCCATGGTATCCGTCCACCGAAAGGGCGCCGATCAGCGCTTCCTCCGTGCTGGACAATTTATCTTTTGCCTTTTGTCTCCATTCATTTAAGACAAATGTGATTTCTTTTAACCTGTCATGCTGAAGGAGCTCCTCCCAAACTTCCTCGGAGCTGTCTGAGAGCTGCTGCTGAAATTTCGTGAAAACAGAAGAAAAATCCGCGCTTATGCTCGTGATTTCCCCCCTCAGCTCATCAGCTTTCCGGTCGTGCATGTTCTGGGCTTCAAGGCAGCTGACGAACGCCCCTGCCTGACGCAGATAAAGCATCACTTCTTTGGCTTCCTCAATCAAATTCCACACGAGATCGGCATCGCTGCCTGACTGCGGCGGGTGAAAAGCAATCGCATTTTCCTCGAAATGCGTTTTCATTTTTTTCAGCGTTTCGAGATGTTCCCTGAATGCTTGTGACTCACTTCCGCCTTGAAAAAATACATCTAAATCCCATACATCAGAATATGTAGTGTTCATAATTGCCCCCTATTTTTATCTAATACCTGTCTTTGTATTATTCTCGATTCATGGACTGAATCCTCCCATTAATCGAAAGATATTTCGACTCTCTAAAAAAAGATTAACCCTGACAGAACAGTGGAATAGTATTAAAAATATAACTCCGCATAGATTTAGTTTAGACAAAGATGGGAGGACTACTTATGACAAAATTGATATTGAACATCCTGGCCTTTGCACTTGTTATCATCATGAACATACTTTCCGTCACATTGCCCCTAAATAACCAATCGACCTCGGAAATAAGCGACCGATTGGATATCCTGCTGACTCCGGCAGGTTATGTATTTTCGATATGGAGCCTGATTTATCTGCTATTGGCTGTGTGGATACTGAGGATGATCCCTAAAAGCAGGAGGGGGCTGCCACTTTATCAGAACACGAGCGGTCTCTTCATACTGAGCTGTCTGCTGAATTCCGGCTGGATCCTTGTCTGGCATTATAATTATTTTCTTGTTTCGGTATTTGTAATGATCGGCCTGTTCCTGACCATCGCATCACTTTACAGGGAGGTAAAACGGACGGACCCGGCTCTCTTGGATATGGCCCCATTTTCAATTTATTTTGGGTGGATCTCGATAGCAATGATCGTTAACATCCTCTACTATTTTACCGACATCGGTCTGATTGGAGAGGGCAGTGCCGGCAGTTTCTGGTCTTACGGCGGCCTGCTGATTGCAACGGTACTTGCGATAGTGGTCAGAGTTTCTCAAAAGGATTGGCTGTATCCGCTTGTCTTCGTTTGCGCGTTTGTTGGGATCGGCATGAAAAACTTAGATGCACATGGAGCATTTGCTTATACCGCATACACCCTGGCTATCGTCATTCTGCTCATCACCCTGTTCTACCGAAAGACCCGCATTCCCGGACGTCCTTAACGGCATCAGGGTACCCAGGTATAGAAACACCGCTTCTGACTGACATTAAGTTGGAGGGGGTGTTTTTGTATGGAAAATGGTCACGGCAAGAAGCGGACGGTTTCCGGAACAGATATTGAAGAAGTGAAAAAGCTGAACAGCGAGTCGGGATTGACGTACAACCAGGTGAAACAACTCCTTGGCGGGCAGTACTCCCGGAAAAAATAACTTAAAGCACCGGGCTGATGCTCTATGAGTTGCTTTAGAAAAACGCACTTGAATTCTACATGGAATTCACAGTGCGTTTTTTGTCTTGCAGATCAACATTTTTTGTTGTTATTTCAAATTATTGGATATAAAATGATTTTATCAATCAGAATCAAAGGGGAATGAACATGAGTATAGAGCTGTTTTCAGAGAGGTTAAAACTAATTCCTTGCAGTGATGAGGCATTCGCAACTCACTCTGCTCAAGACTACGAACTTGGACCTCACATCGAAATGCACCTTGAAGAATTAAAAGAAGACCCATCTGTGTTTGGGTGGGGTGTCTGGTTTGTAATCGATAAACAAACGAATAAAATCATTGGAGATATGGGGTTTAAAGGCAAGCCTGATGAAGAAAATTCCGTAGAAGTCGGTTACGGGATAAAAGCTTCTGAATAAAATAAAGGATATGCAACAGAAGCATTAACATGTCTCATTGAATGGGCACTTCATTCTCATTCTGTAGATAAAATAGTTGCTGAATGCCTGGAGGATAATATCCCTTCCATTAAAGTATTAGAGAAACTAAATATGACAAAAACCGGAAAAGTTAATGATATGCTTTATTGGCAGCTGGATAAATAATCAGTGTGAAAAGAGGTTGGGACTAAAAAAATCATCATTAAATACGAACAATAGCAGTAGGTTCTTAATACCGCTAATGATTTCCGGGCAAGACTTCGCCTTCCGCGGGCGGTTGGTGAGCCTCCTCGTCGCTCTGCTCCTGCGGGTTAGGTAAGCGGAAGGGCTTTGGTCAGAGGCTGGTGGCATAAGGCGAATCGCCCACGAAGGCGTTCTTTGCCTTCTTGGGCGAGTTGACTTATGTCATGTGCCTCTAAGCACTGGAGCTGGACAAATAGAAAAGCGGAAGCGGCTCGCCCAGAGGCGACAAGCATAAGGCGAGAAAGCCGGAAAGGCGTACTTTGCCTTTTTGGCTTTCTTGACTTATGACCTCGAGCCTCTAGCCGCTGGAGCTGGACAAATAGAAAAGCGGAAGCGGCTCGCCCAGAGGCGACAAGCATAAGGCGAGAAAGCCGGAAAGGCGTACTTTGCCTTTTTGGCTTTCTTGACTTATGACCTCGAGCCTCTAGCCGCTGGAGCTGGACAGGTCTCACCTAACTCGCTTTTCCCGCAGGAGTCTTCGTCCTGCACTCCAATCAACCGGTAGAAATTAAAAACCCGAACTGAGTTGCCTCATTTTGTGCAAATTAGTTCGGGTTTTATTCAGACTAAAACATTTTTGTCCCAGCTTCTTTTTGTTTTTATTTCACATTCCCATTCTGATTGTTCTCACGCTGTTCTGCAAGCTTCTCGTTGATTTTTTTCATTTCCTTGCAGCGCTGGGTAAGACTTACGATGGTATCTCCCTGTTCGATTTTTGGAGATGCACCCTCGGTGAAGAATTCGATTCTGCCTGAAGGCTTCAGGGCGAATAGCAGCAGTGTATTTTCATCACGTTCTTCAAGATAAGCCTCAAAGCGGTATTTTTCCGTGATGCTCGTCTTCCTGAACACATCTCCTCTTTCTATCCGCTTATTCAATTCTTCCCAAGTCACATTTTCCTGGAAGAGGATTCTTCCCCCGATGGTGTGAACCATGTCCTCAAGATCCACTTCCCCCTGATTGCGCAGGCTCAGCTGGAATAAATTATTCCTCCCGATTTCAGGGACAAAGGTGGTGCAGACAAGTGCATTATAAGAGTCAAGTTCAGTTGCCGCAATCATATATTCATACGGTGTCAGATCGAGATAATACTCCGTCTGCTCCGAAAGGATTTCTCCTTTGTAAAAAGGTACTCCCGCTTTCCTTACCGGAATCAGACGCTGCCAGGAAGAATCGGCAATCAAAACCGGAATCTTCAATTCCTGGAGTGTCTTTGCGAGTTCTGTACTGAAGCTGTTGCCTCCGACAATCACAACACCCGGCTGCTCATCAATGGCAAGATCCAGTTTCTTGGCCAGCCACTTGATCGAGAACCCATGTGCCACGACAGTCGAGAATACGAGGGCAAACGTGAGCGACGTCAGGATCGATGCATCCTCGAATCCTTTTTCCAGCAGGACGGAAGCAAAGTAACTTGAAACCGTCAGTGCCACGATCCCCCTCGGAGCGATCCACCCGACAAGAAGCTTCTCTTTATTCGAAAGATCAGTCCCGATCGTTGACAGCCAGATTGATAAAGGTCTGACAATGAAAAGCATCAGCAGAACGAATGCAACGATATTCCAATTAAAGATCCGCAGCAGCGTATCAACTGATAACGATGCTGTCAGCATGACGAAAATGGTCGATATCAACAGCACCGAGATATTCTCTTTGAAATGGCGCATATCATCAATTGAAGAGATATGCATATTCGCCAGGGTCATCCCCATCACCGTTACTGCCAGTAGACCCGTTTCATGCATGATTTGGTCGGATATCGCAAAACTTGCAAGCACCAATACGAACACAACCGGCGACTTTAAAAATTCGGGGACATGTCCTTTTTCAAAAATGAAGGCAGTGAATTTCCCCACGAGCCATCCGAACACTCCTGCAAAAATAGATGCTGCAAAGAAAAGGAGCAATGAGGTTGCAGTGACATGTTCGCTGATCAGAAAGTTGATGATTTCAAATGCAAAGACAGCCAGTAATGCCCCAAACGGGTCTACCACGATCCCTTCCCATTTCAAAATTGCGGCAGGCCGCGGCTTCAGCTTTGCCTGCCTGAGAAGGGGCAGGATCACTGTCGGACCTGTCACAATGAACAATCCTCCGATGACAAATGCCACCGCCCATGACAATCCGGCTACATAGTGGGCGCCGAGAGAACCGAAAATCCAAGCCAGCAGAGCCCCGAATGTCACGATGCGGAAGACAGGTTTTCCAAGTCCCCTTACTTCACGGAAGTCGAGGTTCAAACTTCCCTCAAATAATATGATGGCCACGGCCAGCGACACGATCGGTTTGAACATATCACCGAAATCAGCTTTTGGATCGATCAGCCCGAATATCGGCCCTACAAGAAGGCCTGCAATCGACATCACGACAATGGCAGGCATCCTGAATCGCCATGCGAGCCATTGGGAAGCAATGCCGAGAAAACCGATTAGCATTAAGTTAAACAATATAGAATCAATCATCGCGTACTCCTTTGATGTATGAATTAGCAAATTCGCTGCTGTAATGATGGCATTATGCTTATGGAACATGATAATCGGTAAGGGCGGTTCGTTGCAAAAGATAAGAATCCTAGTATGTGTTAGTTTACATTTTTACCGCTGATTTTAACCAAATAGTCGTTTCCAATTCTCTGCATATCGTCACATAATGAAGAAGAGCACTCAATACTGCACCTGCATTCATGCCGATGATGACCCCTGTCATGCCGAAATCAGGATGAGACCCGAGTATGTAAATCAGGCTGAAGGAAAATATGCTTGCCCAAACCGTATGGATCAGTGCATCCTTTACCAGACCGAGACCGATGAGAAAAGCCTGGAGTGGCAGCACTAGAAAATGAAAGAAAAAATACGGCCACAGCAGCTTGAGGTAAAACGCAGAGGTAGTCGAGTGGAAAAACGTCACAGTGATATAGTCACCCAGCAAATAATAGATGGCAACTGCCGGCACCCCGTACCCAAGCGTGATCCACATCACCTGCTTCAAGTGCTGGAGGATCCCCTCCCCATCATTCGCCGAAGCTTTCTCGGAAATTGTCGGTATCAGGACGATCAACAGCGAAAAAGCGATAAATGAAGGGAAAAAGCCGATAGTCAATGCAATCCCGGCCATCATGCCAAAATGTTCATTCGCTTCTACCGCCCCCATCCCTGCGTGGACGAGTGCCAATTTTATAAGAAAAGGCTGAACGGCATGGGTAAAAGCATGAAAAATCCTCAGGACAGTGGTCGGGACAGAGACGGATAATATCGACCTCCTCATCTCCCCCTTCGATAAACGAACATGCAGGATACCTTCCTTCCCTTTACCCCTCCGGTTAAGAATGTAAGCCTGCATCAAATAAATAAATACGACCGCTTCACTGGCGACCAGCGTACATAATGCAATAAAGATGGATGTATCGCTTGTGAAGGATAAAAATTGATAAATGGAAACAAGGAGGATCAGCTGTATCCCTTTACGCAGAAAATTGGCGACCGCGATCTTCCGCATCTGCTGGACCCCCATAAAATACCCCCTTGTGATCGAGGTAAACGCCACAATAGGAATAACAGCCAGGATCAGCCAGCGGATACCCGCATGAATCCCTTGGAACAGAGGTGTCCACATATAGACAAGTACCATCCCAATCAAAAGAAAAATCGTCGTCAGCACGGCAAACCTGAATACATACTGAAGCATGCCGCGATGATACTTCTCATCCTTTTCCGCAATGAACTTCGACAAGCTGATCGGCAGCTCCATACTAGAGAGAATCATCACCAAAAAAACCGTCGGTAAAATCGACATATATGTACCAAGTCCCGCCTCCCCGAGCTCCCGAGCCAAAATCATATTGATCATGAATTCGACCAATTCACCAAAAAAAGCCGTTATCACAAGCACCAGCGTGCCTTTTAAAAACAAACTCATAGATCCGGACCACCTTCGAATATGATAATTCATTGTATGAGGGTTGTCCGGTGATTATGTGTTTGCGGGTTGGGTGGGTATTTGGGGATTGGATTGGGTGAGCGGTGCCTTGGGAGAGTGGTGCCTGGCTCGGATAGGGGTGATTGAGCCTGGCTCAGATATGGTGAATTGAGCCTGGCTCAGAGTGGAGGTTTTGAGCCTGGCTCTATTGGGATGATATGAGCCAGGCTCAGGATGCCTGGATTGAGCCTGACTCAACTTCGTAGCCTCAACCTCGTGAGTTCGGATTCGAACGCTCGGCTTAGAAGCAGCTGCGCGGCGGCTCGCTGGGAGTCTGGTGAAATTTGTCGATTTTTGAAGAATCGTCGGTATCACGGAAAAATTGTCGATAAACCCTCACTTTCTCGCTAACCACTCCAAAAACGCTGATAACTCACATTCCGCCATCCGTGGTGCCTGGCACCCCCCCCACTCATATAATTGGAGCAATTCCTCCCTCACATTCGTCCAAATTCACCCTCCACACATAAAAATCCATCCCCTCCCCCATAAAAAAACAGCCCCCGCACCAAGCGGGAGCTGTCCATCTTACCTTTATACCTTATACTTCTTCTGTCACGTTCTTTTTACGGGACAATTTCCGTTTCAATTTCATTAAAATCTCATACACGATCGGTACGACGATAAGCGTCAACAGCGTCGAGCTTGTCAGTCCGCCGATAACCGTCACACCCAGGCCTTTCGAGATAAGTCCGCCGCCTTCAAGACCAAGAGCCAGCGGGAACAGTGCCCCGATTGTTGCAATCGCCGTCATCAGGATCGGACGCAGACGGGTCGCTCCTGCTTCAAGGAGGGCTTCGCGTGTAGATAACCCTTCTTTTTCCTTATGGATGACGCGGTCGATCAACACAATGGCATTCGTCACGACGATACCGATCAGCATCAGGGCTCCGATCATGGAAGAGATACTGATGGTTTCCCCGGAGATCAGCAGGGCGACAAGGGCACCTGTGATCGCGAATGGAAGCGAGAACAGGATGGCAAATGGCGCAAGGCCGCCGCCGAATGTAATGACCAGGATCAGATAGACAATCGCGATCGCCGCTAGCATCGCAAGACCCAGTTGCGTGAATGATTCCTGGATATCCTCTGTCACTCCGCCCATGTTTACATCAACACCCGATGGAAGGTCAAGATCTTCAATATCTTTCTGGATGGCAGCGGAAGCTTTGGAAACATCGCTTGAGCTCAGTTCTCCGCTGACTTTCGCGTACACCTTTCCGTCACGTCTTGAGACGGTATCAGATGTTTCTCCTTCTTCGACCTTCACGACCTCTTCGATCGGCACTTCCATACCCAGCGGAGATTGAATCGTTTTTCCGGTCAGATCTTCAATGTTTTCATATTCTTCTTTTTCAACATCAAGATAGACATTTACGTCTTCCCCGTCTTTCTCGATTGTTGTCAGGACAGGCCGTTCGCGGGTCTGGCCGAGTTCCATGGCAATCTGGCCCGCAGTCAGGCCATACTGGCTCAGTTTTTCCTGATCTGCAACAAGCGAGTATTCTTCATAAGACTCGGAGATGCTTGAATCCACTTTTTTAACATCCTTGATGTCTTTCATCTTATCCTGGACATCATTTACAACAGGTTCGATTTCTTCGAGCGTGTCACCGTACACAAATACGACGATTTCATTGCTGCCTGCACTCGCGGAGAAATCCTGCTGTGCCCACTCGCCTTTATCTGTCTGTTTCTGAAGGTCCTGGATGACTTTTTCTTTTTCATCAGCAAAATTTTCTGTGTCGTCATTGTATTCCACAAAGAAGATGGCATCGCTTGTGCTGCCGGGATTCATCGGGTTTTCCCCTCCGACTGAATACTGGATCGTTTCTGCACCTTTACGATCCTGCAGATATTCTTCCGCTTCACCTGCGATTTCCATTACATCTTCTTTCGTCTGACCAGGATCCGGCTTATACGTAGCCATCATCATTTTTTCTTCATCGGAAGGGATGAAGCTGACTCCGATGAGGGGAACGAGGAACAAGCTTCCCACAAGCATCGCCACTGCAAGGAGTGATGTGATGATTTTGTGATTCAGCGTCCAATTCAGTACTCCTTTGTACCAGTTCGCCAGGCGGCTGGGCTTCTCTTTATGCTTCTTGCCTGCACCTTTTTTGAACATGGAATGCGCAAGCATCGGCACGATGGTCACGGCAACGAGAAGTGATGCCAGCAGGGCAAACACAATCGTCAATGCAAATGGAAGGAAGAGCTCCCCTACCATGCCGGAAACCAGTGCAAGCGGAAGGAATACCGCGATCGTAACGATCGTTGAAGACATGATCGGCACGAACATTTCTTTCGTTGCTTCACGGATCAATTCTTTCCCTTTCAGCATTTCACCCTTCAGGGACATTCTTCGGTAGATGTTCTCCACTACGACAATGGAGTCATCGATGACGCGTCCGATGGCTACCGTCATCGCACCAAGCGTCATGATATTCAGCGTAATATCCATTTGATTCAACACTAAAATCGCAATTAAAAGCGATAAAGGAATCGAGATGACCGAAATGATCGTCGATTTTATGTCACGCAGAAACAGAAGGATGATGATGACCGCAAATATCGCCCCGAACAATGCTTTATTCAGCATCGTACTGACGGATTGTTCAATCGGTTCACCCTGGTCAAAGGTAGAGATGATCTCGATATTATCGATATCTCCCTCGAATTTCTTCACTTCGTCCTTAACCGCATTTACAACATCGACGGTATTGGCATCAGCCGCCTTTACGATTTGTACGCCGATGGATTCTTTCCCGTTCGTTCTTGAAACCGATTCGGCTTTACCGGTCACCTCGATGCTTGCGATCTCTCCCAGTTCAACCGTAGGGATCTTCACATCGGCAGGCATGTTCTGCTGCGGAGCCGCCTGCTGAGTTGGTGCCTGTTGGTCCTGTGTACCCTGGGACGGTGCCATGCCCTCTCCGCCGGACGGCGTCACAGGAATTTTGATTTCTTTTAAATCTTCCAGAGTGGAGATATTCCCGTCAACGAGAACCGACTTCTGGGTATCACCAAACGTATAAAGACCGAGCGGCGCCGTTACATCGGAGCCCTTGATCATATTTTTGACCGTTTCTTCATCAAGGCCGTATTTCGTCAGTTTTTCCTGGTCGAATACCAGATTGGCTTCTTGGATTTCCTGTCCGGAAACCTGAACAGAAGCTACACCGTCAAGACCTTCAAGGCCCGGAATAATGGTCTCTTCAACTGTAGAAGTCAACTGGGCAAGTGACTGATCCTCGTTTGCGACACTCAACGCGATGACCGGAAAAGCGTTCATACTGATTCTTGTCACATCAGGATCCTGGACGCCTTCAGGAAATGAAACTTCGGATAAAGCTTCTTCTACTTCTGTCTTTGCTTCATCCATATCTTTTGAAAATTTGTATTCAATTTGGACGGAAGATGCGTTTTGAAAAGATGAGGAACTCACCACATTCACCCCGTCCAGGTTTTCCAGACGTTTTTCAATCGGTTCAGAGACTTTATCTGCCACATCTTCAGGCGCTGCGCCTGGGTAGACAGTCGTCACACTGACAACCGGTACATTGATATTTGGAAGTGTTTCAAGCTTCATATTAAAGCCTGAGTATAAGCCTGCCACGATGACGATGATGGTCATCAGCCAAACAGCAAACTTATTCTTAAGCACAAAATTGATTATACTGTTCACTCTTTATTCATCCCTTCTCTTTCTGACTGACTAGTCATAACATAGACTAATATAACTGACCGTACAGTCAATAGTCAATACTTGTTAGAAAATAAAGGTTTATTTTTACTGACCAATCGGTCATAATGTAAATAAGGAGTTTACCGGGGAGAGAAAAGCATGAAGGAAAAAGAAAAGTTAATCATCGAAACATCCATAAAGTTATTTGCCAGCAAGGGATTCAATGCCACCTCAGTCCAGGAAATTGTCAATGAATGTGACATTTCCAAAGGGGCCTTTTACTTATATTTTAAATCGAAGGAAGCCCTCCTGCTGGCCATCATGAAATATTATTTCGAAATGATCAGGGATCAGGTGGATCTTATCGAGCACGAAGACCTGGCGCCATACGAAAAATTCCGCAAGCAGCTCGAGTTCCAGCTCGTGGAAGTCTGGAAACATAAAGAATTCATCATCATGCAGATCAGGGAAAACGCGATGCCCTTCAACGAAGACATCCACGCCCTGCTTCACCAAATGAAGGTACACACGTATGAATTTTATAAACGCCGGCTGACCGCCATTTACGGAAAAGAAATCGAACCATATTTCTGGGACCTTTCACTGATCATCCAGGGGATCCTCAAATCTTACCTTGAAGTCGTGATGCTCGATAAAGTCGAAATGGATTTCCGTTACTTGTCAGAGTTTATAATGAAACGTGTGGATGACCTGGTTCACGGCCTCCTCGGAAGCAGAGAAGAACCTGTCCTGTCCACCGAGAAACTGGCTCCCCTGCTGCAGTCGGCAGAAGCCGGGCCGGTAAATGAAGATATGCTGGTCAACATGATCGATGAACATCTTCTAAGTGTTGAAGACGAAACAGGATTGATCTCGCTTGAAGTGATTAAAGAAGAAATATTAAAAGAAGAAACACGGACGGTTGTGATCAAGGGAATGATCGTTAACATAGAAGGTGACTCTTCGCTGCGCGGATTAGTGGAGAAAATCAGGGAGTATTACGAACTTTAAGAGCTTCAGGCTTGGGCCGGGTAGGGATACCCGGTTTTTTGATGGTTTGGGCCCTGAGGTTGGATTGGTAACCGCCATATTAGAATCATTATTATAAGAGCATAAAATCTTGATTTGGAGCATAAATTTCCAGTTTGGAGCATAAAATTTGAATTAGGAGCATAAACCCCTGGATGGGAGCATATCTTCCTTCCTGCTAATAAAAACAACCATTATCCAGGTATATCCCTCAATATTAACCGGACTTGACTAAATCCCAGCTGAATCCATCTAAAAAACCTGCCAAATTCATCACCAATCCAACTCACTTACCCTCTAACCCCCATACTTCTCTTTCAACTCCCTGATCCCTTCCTTGCACACCCCATACTCCAGCCAGGAACATCCTTCACATAAGTAATCGAGATCATCCGGGTTCACCTTTTCAACTGTCAGCTGGACAAGGTCTGATTTCATATAGGTCTCCCCGGCAGTTAATCCTAAATGGCTAATTACTTTCCCATCCATCGACAGGACGTGCCCGTTTGAGTCCTCACTCTTCTCGCATGCTGTCCGGCCCCTGTGCGGACAAGCCTGACAGGCATCATCGAATCCCTGCAGCACCTGCACCTGAAAATCCGAATCTTCATCACGGATATCATCAGTGATATCTGACATGACTTTAACGAAGCGCTCGCTGTACCCCATCCCCCTGAATCCGTGGGTACATAGGAGATGGTGGCCCCTCAGCTTCCTATTCATCCATGCAGCGCCTCCTTTCATATTTTAATAGAGTTCCATATTCTAATACTAAAAGAAATCCCCATCATTTTCTAGACACTCCGGTAAAAGCAGTTATAATAGATTTAGTCTTGTTTGAGAAGGAGGCTTTGAAGGTGAAGAAGTTTGCTCTATTATTTCTGTTAAGCACTATCGTGTTTTTCTTTCCTATGCAGAATACAGACCGCTATGTATTGATTACAGACGATGAGCAGAGCATAACCGACAACTCCTATATTACAGGAGTCGATGTCATACTTTCATCGGTGTCATCTTTGCCGCAGCTTCCTGACATTTTGCTACCCAAAAAGCCTTCTTTACATTTCAGACAAGCCATCCTCACTTCACTTTCCAATGTGAACTTATTTGATATGGTCATTTCGCCTGATTCCGGCGGATTCCTCCATATGGTCATGCACTGTTCGAATTACCTCTCTATCTAAATCTCATACTCAAATGAATAGATGATTTATTTTCAACTTCAGTCATTTCTGAGGTTTGTTTGTATTGCCTTAGAAAATTAAATTCCGAGTATAGGAGAGAATTTCATTGAGAGAGAACAATTATAGTAAAGAGTCGATTATTTGCATCATCACCTGCCTTGCAGGTCTGGCGGCTTTCTTAGCGGCAATTTATTTTTCTTCCATCTTAATGGGAGAAAGCCTGGATTCCATTTTCCCCGATATCCCTGCGTCGCAGTTGATGAACTGGGATAAGATTGCAAAGATATTCGGCCTCTGACCGCCGCGGGTACAGAGTTTTATCGCCCCACATTATTTTTTACAGAATGGAGAACAACAATGGATCTATACACATTAATTAAAGCAGTCATCTTAGGACTGGTCGAAGGTCTGACTGAATTTGCGCCAATCTCATCGACAGGACATATGATCATTGTGGATGACCTGTGGCTGCAGTCAAAGGAATTTCTGGGTAAGTACCCGGCGAATACATTCAAGGTAGTCATCCAGCTCGGCTCGATATTGGCCGTGATCGTCATCTTCGGGGAACGGTTCATGGATATGCTGGACTTCAAGTCCCGGAGAACAGCGGTTAAATCTTCAGGCGATAAACTAAAATTGTCACACATTATTGTCGGCCTGCTTCCGGCAGGTGTGTTAGGTGTCTTATTCGAAGACGCGATCGATGAATATTTATTTTCAATAGAGACAGTCCTGATCGGTTTATTCGTCGGCGCGGTATTCATGATCATTGCCGATGTGATCAGCTCGAAATACAACTCTGTGAAGGTTGAATCGGTGGACATGATTACTCACAAGCAGGCGTTGATCGTCGGACTCATCCAATGTCTCGCACTTTGGCCGGGCTTTTCACGGTCGGGTTCTACGATATCGGGCGGGGTCCTGCTTGGCATGAATCACAGGACGGCAGCAGATTTCACCTTCATCATGGCCGTTCCGATCATGCTCGGGGCAAGCGTGCTGTCTCTCGCAAAGAACTGGCAGTACTTTACGATCGATGTCTTTCCGTTCATGGCTGCAGGGTTCATCTCTGCGTTTATTTTCGCGCTTGTTTCGATTAAATTCTTTCTAAAGTTGATCAACAAAGTGAAATTGATTCCGTTTGCGATCTACCGCATTTTGCTGGTATTGGTCATTTATGTACTTTATTTTTATTTCTAAAACAGAAAGGCCCGATACCGGAGTATCGGGCCTTTCTTTTATACTGATTAATCTCTTAAACGAGCTTTCACTGTATCGAATTCTTCCTGTACTTCTTTTGATGGGCCATTGCCGACAAAACTGAAGACCATGATTGCAATCGATGCAAAGATGAATCCCGGAAGTAATTCATAGACGTCGAACAGTCCGCCGCTCAGCTGTTTCCAGATGATGACGGTTGCTGCACCTGTCAGCATACCTGCAAGCGCACCATTACGCGTCATGCGTTTCCAGAACAAGCTGAAGATGACAACCGGTCCGAATGCGGCACCGAATCCTGCCCACGCATAACTTACAAGCTCCAATACTTTACTGTCACGGTCATATCCAAGGAAGATGGCGATGATCGCGATGACCACAACTGAAATACGGCCGACGAGAACTTCTTCTTTCTGACTTGCATCTTTTCGGAAGATTGCAGAATAGAAATCCTGAGCCAGTGCACTTGAAGAAACAAGCAGCTGTGAATCCACTGTGCTCATGATCGCAGAAAGGATTGCCGCCAGTAAGAATCCGGCTACCCAAGGGTTGAACAGAACTTGGGAGAACATGATGAATACTGTTTCTGAGTTCTCAAGCGGTGAATCTGCAAAGTAAGCGATACCTGAGAATCCGACGAAGATTGCTCCGAATAGGGAAACAATCATCCACACCATACCGATCAGGCGTGCTTTTGGAATTTCCCTTGTTGATTTAATCCCCATAAAACGGACGATGATATGAGGCTGTCCAAAGTATCCAAGACCCCATGCCAATAGTGAAACGACACCTACAAATGTAGCGCCGGTGTAGATATTAAGATAAGACGTATCGATGGCTCCGACAGCACTTACTGTTTCACTCCAGCCGCCGAGCTCATTGATTGCAACAATCGGGATGATGATCAATGCAAGGAACATCAGGATCCCCTGGATGAAGTCCGTCCAGCTTGCCGCCAGGAATCCGCCGAAGAATGTGTAAGACAGAATAACTGCAGCACCTACCCAAAGGGCCAAACGGTAATCCATATTAAATGATTGTTCCAATAAGATTGCTCCACCGACTAAACTTGATGAAGTGTAAAAGGTGAAGAAAATGAGAATGATTATTGCAGAAAACACTCGAAGTATTTTGCTTTTATCGTGGAAACGATTTTCAAAGAAATCAGGAACGGTGATTGAATCGTTCGCTACTTCCGTATAGACCCTGAATGGTTTCGCAACGAATTGCCAGTTCAAGTATGCACCCACAGCCAGCCCGATTGCCAGCCAGATGGAACCCATACCGCTTGCGTATACCGCACCCGGCAGTCCAAGCATCAACCATCCACTCATGTCCGAGGATCCCGCACTCAGCGCTGCAACTCCCGCGCCCAGTCGTCTTCCTCCCAATACATAATCAGATAAATTACTTGTCAATTTAGCGGCCAAATAACCGATGATTAACATACCTACTAAATAAATGATAATCGACGTTAACGTTTCTATATTGATATCCATAGTCTGTTATCTACTCCTTTGTTTTTTCTGTAAAGAATGTAATGATCGATAAAAGAATCAATAGCGGCATTGGTATGGTCAGCCATAACCACGTTGCCATAGTCAATTGTTCTCCCACGCAGCAACAACCTCCTTATACATATTTTTGTATTTTTTATACACAATAAATCTCTTCTGCAATAACCTTCTCCGATGTAGACACAGGAATTATCATAACATAACACAGAAAAAATAAAAGTCCGGCGCTTCAAAAACGAGGATACCAATGAATAAATATACATTAAATATCCATTTTAAACACAAATATAAAGTATTACTCGATATTTATTCATTAAAAATTATTTAAATTTATTTTAAAGAGACCGTGACATTTTTCCTGTTTTTTTAAAAAGAAAGGCCGAGTTGATAAGCTTTTTCCATAGTTTTTTCATAATCGAATTTTTTATCCTTGTCACTCGTGTCGAAAAAGAATTTTGTTTCTGAACTCATTATGCCCATTTTTTTTGAAATACCATGAATTAGTTGGTGTTTTAAAGCGTTATCATGTCCGCTTGAAGTAAATTCCTGCTCGGTGTCGCCGGCAAGTCCCAGCCAGAGCACTTTGTCAGCACGGAATTTAGAAGGAGAAGGGTAGAAGAAGACTCTATCTATATACCCTTTTAATATCGCCGGTAAACCTCCCCACCATATCGGAAAGATAAAGACGTAAGCATCATAACGTTTCAGCCTTTTCCTTTCACTTTCCACCACATGTGTCGCCCGCGTTTTAACGGGGTTCCCCCATCCGGGCTCATCTTTCTCCTTGAGTACGGGATCGAATTCTTCCCGGTAGAGATCCAACACTGTCGCTTTGTGTCCCTGTTCCTGCAAACCTTCCTGAAAATGCTTGGCAATCGAGAACGTCAAAGAATTTGTTCTGGGATGTGAAATAATGACCAATACTTTCAAAATATCACCTCTTAGTTATCAATTGTAACAATAAGGACGGCTTTTGAAAAAAATTGTTCGTTCGACCCTCTGAATGAACCGGCCCGAAACAGACAAATATAAAAGACCTGATCCCTATAAGACCAGGTCTTACATCAGTAAACGTCATCATCGAAAAATCGTTTGATCTTTTCGATCTCTTCATTGCTCGTTTCTGATGAGATGTACGGATTGTCTTCGGTGACCGGCGTATCAAGATTGGTTTTGATTTCAAAAAAGGGGCCTTGTGAAGGCTCCGCAATCAGCCGATCATCAAGCTGCTTGAAGTCAGGCAGTTCTTTTTTTCCTTTATCCATTTCCCCTGCCTCCATTTTAATGAGCTTCCTTCTCTTTTTTATAGGCAATAAGCACAATATCTTCATCGGTTTGGCTGCGCAATTCGCTTTCAATATGCTGTAATTTGTCCAGCGTTTCATCTGAAAGCTTTGCCACCGGATAATGTTCTGTGTTCATTACGACTCCTCCTTATCCATTTTCGTTTTGCTGGCCGATTTCTTTCCCGGCAAAATAAATATTCCCTTCCTCGATCGCCCTCAGTTCATCAACTGATTCCCCGTGGAATGCTTCCTTAAATTCCACAGAAGTATAGCGCCCATCCTTCTCCGGCATGAAGCTTTGATATTCCGGATTGATGGGTGTGTCAAAGTTCAGTTCGGTTTCTTTTTTATCTCTTTCCACCTGTACCACCTCCATGTTTTAGTATGAGTTGTGCGGATTCAAAACATGCAGGGTTGTTTTTCGTCTAGCTCTTTTCGCATACTTTGTTGCTTTTGAACTTGGGTATTTACTGATGTCCGTCCACCTGTAGTTTAAACTTGAATTCGAAAAGAGCACGTCCACGAGCAATATTCAGACTGCCAGCCAATTTACGAAAAGCAACAAACTTTTAAAAAACAGCATCGTCTAAAAAAGCAAAAGAAAAAGCGTATCCCATTAAGGAATACGCTACAGGTTATTTACTCTCCCAAATCCACATTATGATAGACCTGCTGGACATCTTCCAGGTCTTCAATGGCATCGATCATTTTTTCGAATTGTGCCTGAGCATCTTCAGGAAGCTCCACATCATTTTGGGCAAGCATCGTCAATTCAGCAACCGTGAACTCGTCCACGCCTGCACCTTTGAACGCTTCCTGCACGGCATGGAACTGATCCGGCTCGGCATAAACGATGACTGCTTCATCTTCTTCAAGGATATCGCGTGCATCTACATCTGCTTCCATCAAAATCTCAAGGACTTCCTCTTCAGATTTCCCTTCAACTCCAATGACGGCAGTTGCATCAAACATATACGCAACCGAGCCGCTCACACCCATGTTACCGCCGTTTTTACCGAACGCCGCCCGTACTTCCGAAGCTGTGCGGTTAACATTGTTTGTAAGTGCATCAACGATGACCATTGATCCATTCGGGCCGAAGCCTTCATAGCGCAGCTCATCATAATTCTCCTCGGAACCGCCCTTAGCCTTTTCAATGGCACGGTCGATGATATGTTTAGGAACGTTGTACGTTTTCGCACGCTCCAGCACGAATTTCAAATTCTGATTCAGGTCTGGATCAGGCTCGCCGGATTTCGCCGCTACATAGATTTCACGTCCGAACTTCGCATAAATACGGCTTGTATTTGCGTCCTTTGACGCTTTCTTTTCTTTAATATTATTCCACTTACGTCCCATTCTGTTTCACTCTCTTTCAGTCTATAAAATTAATCGATAATGAATGTTTGTTTGTCCATTTCATTATACATGAAAAGGGCGAAAGTTGGCTAATGTGTTGGAGTGAGGCTAAAATACGCAGTTGATTTCCGTGCAATGCTTCGCTTTCCGTCGGCGGTTGGTGAGCCTTAAGGTTGCTCTTTTTTGTGCAAAATCGTCTTTGGTGAGTAAAAAAAATGGATATTTGTGCAAATAAAATCCTCATTCGACTTTATGAGAATTTTGAACGGCGGAAATTTGGTGGTCGGGACGGGGTTATGATCCATTTTGGCGATTTATGTTCCATTTTAGAAATTTATGATCCATTCTAAAAAAATACGTTCCATTCTGGGAATTTATGATCCATTTCAGGAAAATATGATCTTTTAAGAATCATTCTAAATAAGTGGTCTGCTAAAAAGTAAATTGACATCTATATTATTCCTATTAAAAACTTCAAAAGAAAAAACCGGCTCTACGGCCGGTTTTGTTCCTGGTATGCACTGATTTCTTCGTATTCGCTTTCCAAAAGACGCGGCAGGCGGATGAAGATCGGCATCAGTCTGCGGTAGGCTTCGGTTGCTTTATTGTCAGGCTGATGGGAGTGGACGGAGCCGACCATCGATTTGACTTCTTCGAGCGAGTCCAGCGTTCCCTGCCCGTACATGCCGAGGACGACCGCCCCAAGACAGGAGCTTTCAAAGCTTTCCGGCACTTCGACTTCCTGGTCGAAAATATCCGCGAGCATCTGGCGCCACAGCTCTGAGCGTGCGAATCCTCCCGTTGCCTGTACGCGGGTTGGGGAACCGATCAGTTCCTCAAGGGCGAGCAGCACGCTGTACAGATTCATAACGATCCCTTCAAGCACCGCACGGATCATATGCTCTTTTTTGTGATGCATCCCGAGTCCGAAGAATGATCCGCGGGCTTTTGCGTTCCATAATGGCGCCCTTTCCCCTGCCATATACGGGTGGAAGAGGAGCCCTTCAGATCCCGGTTCGACTTTTTCTGCGATGTCCGTGAGTACTTCATAAGGATCTTTCCCTATCCGCTTGGCGACTTCCACTTCGGCTGAGGCGAGTTCGTCACGCACCCATCTGAAAATCATTCCGCCGTTATTCACCGGCCCTCCGATGACCCAGTGCTTGTCCGTCAATGCGTAGCAGAAGATCCGTCCTTTGGGATCGGTCACAGGCCGGTCGGTGACGGCCCGTATGGCTCCGCTCGTACCTATGGTCACTGCCACGACACCCGGTTCGATGGCGTTCACCCCGAGATTCGACAGGACGCCGTCGCTTGCGCCGACTACAAAAGGTGTGTCCGCCGGCAGCCCGAGCATTTCTGTATATTCCTCTTTCAAGCCTGTCAGACTTTCGGTTGTAGGAACAGGTTTTGATAATTGAACGCCCGTTACACCTGCTGTATTTAAGGCTTCTTCATCCCAGGAGAGATTTTCCAGGTTGAACATCCCAGTGGCAGACGCAATGGAATAATCGACTACATATTCACCGAAGAAACGGTGGAAGACAAATTCTTTTATAGATATAAATTTCGCTGCTTTTGAAAATAAATCATTATGCTCCGCATTGAGCCAGGCCAGTTTCACAAGTGGCGACATTGGATGGATCGGTGTGCCCGTCCTGCGGTAAATGTCCATCCCATTGTATTCCTTCTTGATTTTCTCAGCCCATCCGGCGCTGCGGTTATCTGCCCACGTAATCGATCCCGTGAGCGGCTGGCCGTTCTCATCGACAAGGATCAAGCTATGCATCGCTGAACTGAACGAAACAAACGAAATCTCTTCCTCCGCTTGCACCGTCACTTCCCTGATTGCTTTTATGACCGCCTGAAAAATTTCTTCAGGGTCCTGTTCAGCTGTTCCCGGTGCGGGTGTATGCAATGGATATTCCACTCCATGACGGCAGAGTGCTTCTCCTTTTTCATTAAAAAGTACCGCTTTCGTACTTGTTGTTCCGATATCTACGCCAATCATCTGTGCCATATTCATTCCTCCTGTAACCATTGCTGTGACAAGTATAAGACGGGGTTTGTTAAAAGTCACCCGTTATAATAGAAAACAGAGAAAAGGAAGAAGCCCCGGGAGCCCTTCCTTTTCTTTCTTTGACTTTAGTATGAAACCTTTAAGAGATAAAAATACCCAGGATGAACGCAACCGCGAATCCGACGAAACCAATGAGGGTTTCCATCACGGTCCATGATTTCAACGTGTCTTTAACGTCCAGCCCGAAGTAACGGTTGACCAGCCAGAACCCGCTGTCATTGACATGCGAGAATACTGTCGCGCCGGATGCGATGGCGATTACCATCAATCCCAGTACAGGACCTTCCAAGCCCAGTGTTGAAATCAGCGGGCTCATCAGACCTGCCGCGGTAACCATCGACACGGTCGCAGAACCTTGTGCAACACGCACGACCATCGCAATCAGGAAGGCCAGGGCGATTGGAGGAAGACTTGATCCCGCCATCATTTCACCAAGGACCTCACCAACTCCTGAGTCGATCAAGACTTGCTTGAAGACTCCTCCGGCACCTGTTACAAGGATGATGATCCCTGCAGGTTCAAGTGCTTTTGTTGCAATTTCCTGCACTTCATCCCTTGTGTAGCCGCGCTTCGTCCCAAGAAGGATGAATGTAAGGATCGTCGCGATAGTGAGCGCAACGAACGGATGACCAAGGAATGTCAAGATCGAACGCAGTGTATTCCCTTCATCCAGCAATACTCCTGACAGCGTATTCAAAAGAATCAATACGAGTGGAATCGAAATCAATGATGCAATCAGACCGAAGCTTGGAAGCTCCTTATCATATTCCATTTCTTCTACCTGCATATAATCAGGCACAACTGCATGAATTTTTTTCGAGATGAATTTTGCAAAAAGCGGTCCAGCAATAATCATGGACGGAATCCCTGCAATCACCCCGAAAAGAATGACCCAGCCAAGATCTGCACCGAGCAAGTCGGCAACCGCAATCGGTCCAGGTGTCGGCGGAATGAAACTGTGTGTTACGGCAAGACCCGCAAGCAGCGGAATACCATAGTACAATAATGATTTTCCTGTTTTTCTTGCCAGTCCGTATACGATCGGCACAAGGATGATGAAACCGACATCGAAGAATACGGGAATCGCTACAAGGAACCCTGTAATTCCTAGTGACCACTGTGCTTTATCTTCCCCGAATTTGTTGATCAATGTCTGGGCAAGACGTTCTGCCCCTCCTGAAACTTCAAGCATGCGCCCGAACATCGCACCTAAACCAACGACGACAGCGACGAATCCGAGTGTCCCTCCCATTCCGTTCTGGATCGAGGTGACAACATCACCAAGAGGCATACCCGCTGCAATCCCGACGATTAAACTTACCAGAAGCAGCGAAACAAAAGCATGAAGCTTCGTTTTAATAACTAAAAATAATAGAAGAAAAATTCCTGCTAACGCAACCAATATCAGCATTTGATCTGACATCTTGAACCCCTGCCCTTCTTTTTTTGAATATACTTATTTCTTATTCCAACCAATACATTTAAGCGTTTACAAAACACATTATGTAAGTGAGCCTCTCAACCTGTTTATCTAGGAAAATATTTTCTTGAGAAGCGCGCGAGTCGGAAAAATTATTTTTTCTTGATATCTCTATTATAAAAAATATTTTTCGAATTGCAACCGTTTACAAAAAATATTTTTCTTTTTCTTTTATTCTAGTATAATAAAATCATGAAAACCCTTACAGGAGTGTTGCCCATGATGAAAGAACATCAGCATTGTCTGGCAAGCATCCGCTCACATTACCCGCAATTCAGTGAGACGGAAAAAAAGATTGCCGATTATATATTGGAAAATCCCACCCATATCATTCATTCCACCATCAACAGCCTGGCTGAAGATCTTGGTGTAGCTGATTCAACTGTCTTCCGATTCTGCAAACGAATCGGTTTCAAAGGCTACCAGGCTATGAAAATAGCACTCGCCTCCGAAATCGTGACAGGGCTGAAAGACATCCATGAACGGGTCGATGAGGGCGACACCCCTCAAACAATCGCCTCAAAAGTATTCCGTTCAAACATCAAAACGATCGAAGACACCCTGATGGTCGTCGATGAAAGCAGGCTTCAGGAAGCAGTCGATGCGTTAACCGGAGCTGAATCTATCGAGTTTTTCGGAAGCGGAGGCTCGGGCGTGGTTGCACTGGATGCCTATCACAAGCTGATCCGGACAGGACTTCGCGTTCGGGCAACTTCGGACAGCCACATCCAGCTGATGACCGCTTCACAGATGACTGATACAGATTGTGCCGTTTTCATCTCTCACAGCGGTTCGACGAAGGATATCCTTCAAACATTGGAAGTTGTAAAGGAAACGGGAGCGAAGACCATTTGCATCACAAACTTCGCCAAATCCCCGCTGAGCCAAGGGGTCGACATTCCCTTATATACCGTATCAGAAGAAACGGATTACCGATCAGAAGCCCTTTCATCGCGGATCGCGCAGCTTACGCTGATTGATACCCTGTACGTGAACATCATGATGAAGCGTGAAGCCACCGGACAGGATGCGTTGAAGAAGATGAGGAAGGCAATATCTTTGAAGAGGATTTAAACTATAGGTGCGCGGGCCATTTTTGGTCCGCGCTGTTTTTTTGTTTTGGAAGGTGCTTTTGAAATGTTTTACTATTCAGACCATTTGGATTATCATTCTATGTAAAGAAGAAACTAATAAAAGGCGGGATCAAGATGTCACAGAAGCATACACTCGAACATGCAAAGGAACTTGATAAGAGCGACTCTCTCGCTCGTTTTAAAGACGAATTTTACATAAAAGAAGACCATTACTATATGGACGGCAACTCTCTCGGCCTATTATCAAAACGTGCGGAGAAAGCGCTTAATACTTCACTCCAGGATTGGAAGGATCACGGCATCGACGGCTGGATGAACGGCGAAGAGCCCTGGTACTATTATTCTGAAAAACTAGGTGCTAAAACAGCTCCCTTAGCCGGGGCCAAACCGGAAGAAGTCATCGTGACGGGATCGATCACGACAAACCTTCATCAACTGATTGCGACATTCTATGAGCCTGAGGGAACCAGGACAAAGATCTTGGCCGATGAATTGACGTTCCCTTCAGACATTTACGCAATCCAAAGCCAGCTGGAGTTAAAAGGGTACAGCCATGAGGAGCATCTCGTGCAGGTGAAAAGCCGGGACGGATATACTCTGAAGGAAGAGGATATCATCGAGGCCATGACAGACGATATCGCCCTGATTCTCCTTCCTTCCGTCTTATACCGGAGCGGTCAGCTCCTGGATATGAAACGGTTGACGGCGGAAGCCCATAAGCGCGGGATCATCATCGGCTTCGACCTGGCCCATTCAATCGGCGCCCTTCCCCATCAGCTTCATGAAGACGGTGTGGATTTTGCGGTCTGGTGCAATTATAAATACCTGAACAGCGGTCCAGGCGGAGTCGGTGGATTATTTGTCCATGAACGCTACTTCGGGAAGAAACCTGGTCTCGCGGGCTGGTTCGGTTCAAAAAAAGATAAGCAGTTCGATATGGAGCATGTGCTCACCCCAGCGGAATCCGCCGGGGCATTCCAGATCGGGACGCCGCATATTTTGAGCAGTGCGCCTTTACTGGGATCCCTTGAACTTTTTGAGGAAGCGGGAATCGGGGAACTTCGAAAAAAATCCCTCTCCCTGACAAGATTCTTGATGGACCTTGTGAATCAAGAACTTAATGGATACGGGTTCAAAATCTGCAACCCGATTGAAGATGAAAGGCGCGGGGGGCATATCAGCCTTCAGCACGACGAAGCCGCCAGGATCTGCAAGGCCTTGAAAGTCAATAAAGTGACGCCTGACTTCCGTGCGCCCAATAATATCCGCCTTGCTCCCGTGGCCCTGTATTCGTCTTATGAAGACGTTTGGAACACCGTACAGATTTTAAAGAAAATCATGGAGAACGAAGAATATAAACAATTTGAAAACGTCCGTGACGTTGTAGCATGAGGAGGCTATTATGAAAATCATCGATATTACACAGCCATTGCACAATGATATACCAGTATGGCCGGGCGATACCCCTTTTTCCTTTTCCCTCAATTGGGCAATGGAAGATACGGGCTCGGTCAATGTCGGACAGCTCACCCTGAGCGCCCATACCGGAACCCACGTGGATGCCCCGTTTCATTTTAAAAATGACGGCAGGCGTATATTGGATCTGCCGCTGGACCGCTATATCGGACCAGCCGTCGTCGTTTCGGCTGAAAACGCTGAGAGCATCGGCCCCGAACACCTTTCAGGCATAGACTTAAGCGGGGTTGAAAAAGTACTTTTCAAGACAGGGGCGTGGAAAGATCTTAATGCTTTCCCTGAGTCCATCCCCCCGATCCAGCCGGAACTGGCACCGTTGCTAAAAGAGAAAGGTATCCACCTGATCGGGGTGGATCTCCCTTCGGTGGATGAACTGGACAGCAAGGAGATGGAGGCCCACCATGCACTGACCGAGAATGATATATTGATCCTGGAAGGCATCGTGTTGAACGATGTAGAACCCGGTTATTATGATTTGTATGCCATGCCGCTCGCCCTCAGGGACGGTGACGGTTCACCGGTCCGTGCGGTATTGATTGACCGGGAAGGAAAATAATTTTGTTTGTTGGAAGCAGCTTTATGGCTGCTTTTTTTTGTGGGGTGGTGGTATTGGACCGAGGATTGTGCCAGGAACAATCGAGTGGTTTTGTGCCTGGTACAATTTGGCCTTTCTGTGCCTTCGATTTTAGGGGCGGTGCCTGGCTCAATTCTATTGTTATGAGCCAGGCTCGTGACCGCGGATTTGAGCCAGGCTCAACTTCTCCCCTGTACCTGGTACAATCCGGGAGCCGTGTACCAGGTACAATCCGGGAGCCGTGTACCAGGTACAATCCGCCCCAAATGTGCCTGGTACACCCCCACCTCCCGCACTCAGCTCCCATTCCCTGAAAAACCTCTGCCTCACTTAATTCCCCGCCAACAGATATAAATTCCACACAATGTTCATAGACTTAACGTATAAAGGTTTAAAATCCTGGAAAGTTTGTCATAACTGATAAGGCGGAAGGAGGAAGATGAATTGGGTATATTGACGACAGTGGGATTCATTGTGTTCCTTGGTATGATTTTAGGCGTCCTCATCTATTTCTTAAGACAAGCCCTGGACTCGAATGATTCGAAGCGGATTGACGAGCATAAGGATCATGACCATTTTTCGCAATAACAGCGGCGTTTTCATTGGAAGAGAGTTATTCTTCCGGTGGAAACGTTTTTTCGTATCCGGCATTGCCTCCTTGGATGTCAACGGATCATTTATTTTCAAGTTGCAGGCTATTGTTTTCAACTTTAATCCTTTTATCTTCAACTCCGCAAAAACTTATTTTCAACTCACAAAAAAGCCCCTGCATCCAAGGCAGAGGCTCATCTCTAACTGTATACTTCTTTCTCCCCAAGCTCCATCGGGCTCGAGCACATCGGGCATTTCTTTTTATCCGCAGCCGTTTCACCAGCTTCACGCCTTTGCCAGGCGATGCAGTTCCCTTTTGTACAGAGCCAGGCTTTGACGCGGTGCAGCCTGCCGGTCCGTTTCTCACGGGAGCCGCCGCTTTTCACCTCGTCCTTGTGGGGTTCTTTGCTGAAGATATCACTGATGAAGCGCGAACACTTCCTTGCCTCCCCCTGATAATAGGCAGGGGACGATATATATAGCTTCTCTTTGGCACGGGTGATCGCCACATAGGCGAGCCTTCTTTCTTCTTCGAGCGCCCCTTTCTCTTTATGGGTAGATTCCTTGTAGATCTTGTCTTCAAGCTTCCCTGCATTCAAAGCGGAGCTGTGCGGAAGATTGCCTTCGATCGCTCCGATCAGAAAGACAACCGGGAACTCGAGACCTTTCGAACGGTGAATCGTCATAAGGGACACGCTGTCTGTGTCGCGGTTTTTATTCTGATTCACGTCTTCGTACTTTGCTTTCATTTCATCTATGAAGGTGATGAAGCTCGATATCGTTTCAAATCTCTTTGCCGAGCCTTCGAGTTCCGACAGCATTTCTTTGATCAGTTCCTTCTGCTCCGTCACGACATGTGATTCCTGGGCATCAAGGTATTGATGGTAGAATTCTTTGCGGATTTTCTTGATGGCCGTCTCGGGCGAATCCTCCTGAAGGGATTTAATGAATTTCATCCTTGATTTTATATTTTTCACCTGAAAAGGCTTCAGCCCGTTCATGGTGGTCAGGTGGATGAGCGGATATTTTTTTCTTGCCTTGCTGTCTTCCTGTAAAATATGGGCCATCCCCTGTTCCCTTCTGATGAACATGGTCGGGAGGATGTTTCCGATCGCGTCAAAGTTTCGCGGCACGATACATAATCTCAAGTAATCGACGACAGGTTTGACCGTCCAGTTTTCATAAAATAGAGAGTCTTTCTGATTGTATGGCTGGAAAGGGATTTCCTTCATCAACAGCTGCTCAAAGACAGCACGTCCGCTGCTCATTGTCCTGTGCAGGATGGTGATGTCGCGATAAGAATAGCCCCCTTCTACCAGTCTTTCAATCTCTTCTGTCACCCAGACCGCTTCTTCATCGGCAGTCGCCGGCCTTGCGTAAAGAGGCTTCTCTTTTTCTTCTTTCGTGGCTATCAATCTCTTATTCCGCCTGTGGACATTACGGTCGATGACTTCATTCCCAAGCCCGATGATGGAGGCGTCGGAACGGTAATTTTCTTTCAGCGTGACGATCCGCGCTTCGGGGAACTCATCGTCAAAATCGAGGATGAACTCGTTTCGTGCCCCGTTGAAGGAATAGATCGTCTGGTCGTCATCACCGACCACGAACAGGTTTCCATGGGCCGCGATCATCTTGATCAATTCATATTGTATGAGGTTTGTATCCTGGAACTCATCGACCATGACATACTGAAAACGGTGCTGCAGACTTTGCAGAAGATTCGGGTTCATGTCGAGCAGATCGTATGCTTCGGTCAGGATATCATCGAAATCCATCTTGTGATTCCTTCGCTTCCATTCTTCGTAACGAATCAAGATGTCCCGGATTTCCTTGTCCGACTTTGAAGAGTGCGGCATTTCTTTTATGTTTATTTTATTTAATTTATAGTGCGAAAGCTTCGCAAGCAGTGTTTCGGCATCATATGGGTCGTAGATATTCATTTCACGCTGGAGCTGCTTCAGGATGATTTGCTTGTAGCGGTCATTCCCAATAATCTCCTGGGTATAATGCCTCGAACGCAGCAAGTAGAGGAACAGTGCATGAAAGGTGCTGGCCTGGATACTGCGTCCCCTTCCTTCTATGCCTGGAAGCGAGTTGATGCGCTGCTTCATTTCCTCGGCTGCTTTTTTCGTGAACGTGACGAGGAGGATGTTCTGCGGCATGATGTCCTTCACATTCATCAGATATCCTGCGCGGCATACAAGGACCGTCGTCTTCCCTGTCCCGGCACCCGCAAGTGTCAGGCACGGACCGCTCCCGTGACGCACCGCTGCTATCTGCGCTTCATTCAAAAGAATGCCCGCCTCTTCTATTTTCCTGAAAAAGAATGCATCCCCCTCTTCTGAAGCAACCAATTCCCTTGACGTTTGTCCTTTATGTAATGAGGCTGAGGGGATGTCCGTCTTCTCTGCCTCAAATGGATAAATCGAGTAGTTCGCCTGTACTTTATTCAACGCACATTCTCCTTGCTCTATAGCAAAAGTTCATTTCCGAAATAGGTAACCTTTCTATCATAACAAGCGCCGCCGGCATCCCGCAATCGATTCTCGTGAAAATCAATTTCTGCCAATTCTCTTAAACAACTGTTTAAATCCTCTACATGCCGTTATCATTAGGTTTCCGGAAGTTAATCAAACGTTTGTTTAACTTTTTCGATCAAAATGTTGATTTCATAGGATTGGAGTTAAACAACTGTTTAAATCGTTTAAGCCTGCTGCTGCAAGGTTTGCGGATGTTAAACAAACGTTTGTTTAAATCGGGTTTTATATACCGCTGCCCGATTTCCGTGTGGAAGACTTCGCTTTCCTCGGGCGGATGACGGCCCTCCTTTCTTGTGCCTGCAGTGAAAGGAACGGGCTTAAGTTTAACCACAACTCTCATTCCCAGGATTAAAACAAGTCAAAAAAAGGTAAGTAACAAATAGGTGATGAACGTGAAAATAACAAAATGGGGTTTTACCCGGCGCAATTCGATAAAGGCAGAGTTTGATCTATTCCCTCATTCTTTGGTGATACTCAGGAAAATCAGATCGTTTTATTTTGTCAATAAGGTGCACTGGTCCTCCCGTGATCCGGTGGTTGAAACACATCACCTGGAAGAAATGGAGCTGCTCGTCAATCGGGAAATGGGGTTTGAACACTATTACCTTTCGCGCAGGCAAGTGTAGTTTCAAAAAATGAGATAGAATGCGATAAAGAAAGATAAATGCCTATTACGATTTGAAATTCGTCTGAAATCGGAAAATATGGACTTTTCTGAACATTTAAATAACCGGTGGGATTTGCTACTATATATTTAACAAAAGATTTACACAATCTTTAAGGAAGGCGTGATTCCAATGTCGCAGTGAAAGCAAAGCATGTCAACATCACATCTTGCAACTGAAATCGGCCCGTGAAAACTGATTTCAAGATGTGTGGATATGCGGGGACGCGCAAATCTTATTTCAGGAGATGATTCCAATGAAGAGTGTAAGCGAAGCATGCTAGGATCATGTTGCATATAGAAGATAGCCCGTGAAAACTATCTTCGCACCATGTGGGCATGTGGGGATGCAGCGAAAGAAAAAATAAACTAAATAACATGCAACACCATTAATTTAAATTAATTGAATGTTTGGTATGTGTATTAGTAAGAAAGGATAGAACGTGTAATTGAAAAAGATTTACTTACATTAAGGCGCTGTTTATGTGAAAGATACATAGACAGCGTCTTAATTGTTTATACATACTCCTCTTTCAAAATAGAGCATACTGCCGCATCGCAGAATACCCCTTTTTCAAATGCTGATCTCCTTAATACCCCTTCAAATATGAAGCCCGCTTTAAAAAGACAATCCCTCGAAGCCGTATTTTCCGGGTCATAGAAAGCCTCGATCCGATTCAGGGACATCATTTCGAATCCATATTGGATAATCGGCTTCAATACTTCCGACATGACTCCCTTCCTCCAGTAATCCGGGTGCACTTCGAAACCGATTTCCGCTTTGAAATGTTCCTTCTCCCAGCAGTGGTATCCGCAGCTTCCGATGATTCTGCCGGATTCTTTATCTGCGATTCCCCATCTGATTCCTTCTCCCTTTTGGAATCTCTTATTCCACCGGTCAATAATCTCAACTGCCTGCCCTCTTTCGGTAAATGTTTCAAAATCATAGTACTTCGTCACTTCATCTTTTGAAAAATAAGCAAATACGTCCGGCGCATCTCTTTCTTCCATCTGCCTCAACATATATCTTCCGGTTGTCAGAACCGGGAATTTCTGTGTGTGATCCATCTTATTAACTCCTTTGTTTCTTGTCTGTTAACTTTATTCAATACCCCGCCTTCAATCACCTCTTTTTTGAAAATAATGGTGTTTTTCAATGTTCAGCATTCTGTATAATGAAAAGAAACGATCATTGCAAAGGATGAACAGAATGAAAGCACAGAAAATCATTAAGAGTGCGGCTTTATTTACCGGTACATCCCTCTTCCCTGCACCCGGGTTTGTTGCGCTGAATAGAGATAAAATCATTGGTACGGGTGCTCCTTCTGAACTGGAAAGCTATCTTGATGCTTCGACGAAAGTATACGACATGGGGAACCGGCTGATCATGCCCGGGTTTCATGATTTTCATGTTCACTTTTTTCTAGGGGCGATGTTTGAAAGCTTCTGTCAGTTGACATATGGAGGAACGGAAGATGAGACGGCTAAGATGGCAGCGGACTATGCCTTAGCCCATCCCGAGGATGAATGGGTTCTCGGCTTCGGGTGGCATCACGTCCGCTGGCCGGGCCAGAAGCTTCCGAGCCGCCATTCACTGGACCGCTTCCTCCCCGACCGTCCCGCCATCCTGCTGAACGAGGAAGCACACAGTGCGTGGCTGAATACAGCCGCACTCAAGAAGCTTGGAATCGACCGGTACACACCGGAGCCTCCTTTCGGCCGGATTGAAAAAGATGAAAATGGAGATCCGACCGGGTTCTTATATGAGACTGCAGTAAAATACGTCACGAGGGCCTTTCAATTTAGTGAGTCCGTGAAGGCAAAGTTAATGGAGAATATGCTGAAAAAAACCGCTTCATTCGGCATCACTTCAGTAGGGGATATGCTCCCGCTTCCAGGCTATACGCTTGGTGCCCCCTCTTTTTACCGCAGGTTTGAAGAACGCGGGAGATTGACGACGCGGATCCACTTCCTTGACGTGATGGACGGGGATCTTGCCAGAAGCCGCGCCTTGAAAGAAGAGTTTCAGTCGGACCGCCTCCAGTTCTCCGGGTTGAAGCAATTCCTGGACGGCGTCCCCCTTACGTACACCGGCTATCTGCTCGAGCCTTACGCCGACCGGCCGGATGAAAGAGGCGGAACGATCTATGAAGTGGAGCAGTACAAAAAATGGATCGAGGATGCAGACCGGGAAGGCTTCAGGGTCAGGCTCCATGCATGCGGGGACGGGGCTGTCCGCATGGGGCTCGATTTATTCGAGCATGCAGAAAGCGTGAACGGGAAGCGCGATTCGCGCCATACAATCGAGCATATCGAAGTATGCCATCCAAGTGACTTCAACCGCTTCAAAGAGCTTGGTGTCATCGCATCGATTCAACCTGAACATATGACCTCGGGCTCGATGGACACCCATGCATACATAGACCGCCTCGGTTTGGAGCGTTCAAGATACACTTGGCCGATCGGTTCCATGAATCAGCATGGTGCCCCGATTGCATTCGGTACGGATTTTCCAATCGTCGACCTAAACCCGATGCTCGGCATATACAGGGCGGTCACAAGAAAACATGAGGATGGCACACCTGAGGGAGGCTGGAACCCTGAGGAAAAAATAACATTGGGCGAGGCGCTCATCCATTATACAAATAGCGCGGCGTACGGGAATTTCCGCGAGAACGACCTCGGGACGATTGAAGCCGGCAAGAAAGCGGACCTTGTTGTGCTCGACCGCAATTTATTTGAAGTACATCCCGAAGAAATCCTTGAGGTGAAAACAGTTATGACGATAATGGATGGGGAGATTATTTTTGAAGGCTGAACGAAGTGCATAAATAAGGCCCGTCCCTCAATGTGTAAAGCATTGAGGGACGGGCCTTCCACTTATTTGCGGGGTTCTTTCAATCCTCCGCCGTGAATGGTTTTTTCCTGGAATGGAAGGTCCAGTTCCCTGCTCAGTTTCTCCAGGAAACTTTGCTCGCGCTTGGAAACGAGGGAAATGACGGTTCCTTCGGCTCCCATACGGCCTGTCCTTCCAGAACGGTGGATGTACTGCTTGGTGTCCGTCGGAAAGTCAAAATGAATGACGTGGGTTACGTCGGTAATATCGAGGCCCCGCGCCGCTACATCAGTCGTAAGAAGAAGCGGCACCTTCCCTGCCCGGAAGCGGTCGAGGGATTGTTTTCGTTCCGTTTTCTTCGATTCCCCTGCGAGAACTTCGAGCTCAACGCCTTTATACTTCAATTTTTCTTCGGCTTCGGACAGTTTATCGAGCTGATTGAAGAATACAAGCGCCTTGATGTCTTTGAAATAGGCAAGGCTTCTGAGCGCCTCAATTTTGTCCCGAAGCTCAGTATACACGTAGATATGGTCGACTTTCGGGTTGTCGAGATTGGCATCCATCTTGACGATTTCATGATCTTGGAGGAGTTCTTCTGCCACTTCCTCCGTCCGGTCGGAAAGAGTCGCTGAGAAGAAGAGGACCTGCCTCTCTTTAAGCGTCGATTTGATGATATCCTCCACTTCGCGTTTATGCTCATGACCTACCATTAAATCAAACTCATCGACGACGATCGTTTTGACTTCATGCATTTTCAATTTTTTCAGTTTCATCAGTTCCAGAAGGCGGCCTGTCGTACCGACCACGATATGAGGCTTCTTCTTTAATTTCTCCAATTGCTTCTTGATATTGGCGCCTCCGATGAAAGCGGCACTTGTCACATCACTGCCCTTTGCCCATTTTTGGATTTCCTGCTGGATCTGCATCACGAGTTCCCGGGAAGGAGCAATAATGACGGCCTGTGCCTGTTTGCGCGCCGGGTCGATCCCTTGAATGATCGGCAGTAAATAGGCCAGGGTTTTCCCTGTTCCTGTCGGAGATTCACAAACCACGTCTTTGCCGTCAAGGATGAGCGGCAGCACACGTTCCTGGACCGGTGTTAACGCGGAGAAACCCGATTCCTCCCAATTGTTTTTTAAAAAAGATGCTTGGATCATGTCAGATATTGTATTCATTTTTACGATTTCCTTTCCCTCTCGGCCGTTTCACGCAAACTGTTTCCCTGGATCAATGGCAAACATATTTCCACGACCGTTCCTTTTTGTTTTTCACTGTGAAAGACAATTTTCCCTTTATGTTTTTCGATGATTTTTTTACAGATTGCGAGTCCCAGTCCGGTACCTTTTTCTTTTGTAGAGTAAAAAGGTTCGCCGACCTTCTCGATTCGTTCGGGATCCATCCCTGTACCGTTGTCCGACACGATGATAATCGCCTCGTTGTCTTTCCGGTTGAGAGATATGGACACCCTTCCTCTTCGATCATGGGGAATCGCCTCCACCGCATTTTTGATTATATTAATAAAGACCTGTTTCAATTGATTTGCTTCAGCTTCAACATATAACGGTTCAACTGAATAAGGTTTATGATCTATCGATACATTGTCAATATTCGCCTGTGCTTTCATCAATACAATCACTTGCTTCAGGATGGAGTCGACATTTTCAATTTGATAGTGCAGATCCTGCTGTTTCCCTAAAATCAGCATTTCACCTGATATCAAATCTATACGATCGACCTCTGAGAGCATGATATCCAGATGATCACGGTTGACGCTGCCGGTTGTCTGCATCAGCTGGATGAATCCTTTAAGGGATGTGAGTGGATTCCTGATTTCATGGGCCACCGCTGCAGCCAGCTGCCCGATGACGGACATTTTTTCAGAGACGATCATCATTTCCTCGTTTTTCCTGAATTGAGTGATGTCCCTGGCAATCGCGAATACGCCCGTCACTTCACCGCTTACAATAATCGGGATGAAGGAACAGCGCAGGATCTTTGCTTTTTCTCCTGCAAGATGGATATTCGTTTCAAACATCGATCCTTTTCCAGAAAGCGTATCAATAAAATGACCCGTTACGACCTTTATGTCCTCTTCCTTCAGGAAATTTCTCAATTGAATATCTTCCAACTCTTCCTGGGAAGATTCCAGAAGCGCTTCAGCTTCAGGATTGACAGCCATGATTTTCCCCTTCAAATCCAGTTCCAATACACCATCAGGATTATGTTTGAACAGCGAATGATACTGTTCATTCTGAATATATAATTCCCGTTCTTTCTTTCGCAGCTGTTCATTTGAATGAAGTACATCCCTGGTCCTGCGGTAGACCAGCAGATACAGGATGACTCCTGTGACAAATATAAAAAACCAGCCCTTGAAGCGCTGAAAGTAAATGTACAGACTAAGCTTCTCATGCGCAAGGATCACAGAAAAATAGTCTGACAGAATAACCCACAGTATGCCGAGCAGCACATAAGCAAGAGCTACTTTAAGGGCAATCTCTTTGGCTTTTCTCATATTGAGTGATTCACCTAAATTCACTTTAGTCTTACCTCTATACTTTCACAAATGCCTGAATTTTATCACTTTCCTGCTTAACTCCTTTTTGAAAAGAGTATTTTGGAAAAAGGATAAATCGACAAGCTCTGAATAATAAGTGAGAACATGATCACGCCGAACGAAATGGATTGAATCGATTCTGCTCCTTTTCCTTCCATACCAAGAAGCAGGGCAACCGACATCGTCCCCTTTATCCCTGATAATGTCAGGATAAATACTTCTTTCCAGCCGTAGGTGCTTCTCCATGTTTTTCTTATCTTTACAACTCCAATAATAATAACATAGCGGACCAATAAGGTAATGATAAATAAGAAGAAAAACCATCCCATCATTGAAAAAGAGATATAATCGACCGCTTTGATCCCGATCAATAAGAACAGGAAGGTGAGGATGGTGGGTTCAATGACTTCCCAGAAACCATCCAGCTGTTTTCTGAAATGATCTTCTTTAATGGTCCGTTCATATTCAGAGGAAAGCATAATGCCGCTTGCCACGGTTGCAAGAACTCCCGAAACACCTATTTCCTCACCAATATAGAAGCTTCCATAAGCTAAAATCACTGATAGCATAATCTGATAGCGGGAATCTGAAGTGAAATGTATGGCTTTGGTCACCAGCCATCCAAACACGATCCCGATCACCGCTCCCCCAATGGATACCCATAGAAACTCCATTGAAAAGGAAGTAATTGAAAAAGATTCATCTCCGAAATAAATTCCCGCTGCGAGTGTGAATAGAACAATGCTGGTGCCGTCATTAATCATCGATTCACCTTCGACCACGCTCGCAAGCGCTTGTTTATTGGATGACTGTTTCAAGATAGAAACAACCGAAACAGGATCCGTCGGGGTTAAAATAGTGGATATCAACAAGGCTTCTATATATGAAATCGGGAGGACGGGCTGGAGAATATAATAGATCAGTATACTCATGAGGAGTGCTGTGACCAGTATTCCCAATGTACTTAAAAGGAAAATCTCGCCGCCGTGCTTCCTCAGCTCCTTGACCTGAAACTGATAGGCCGAGATGAATAATAACGCAGGAAGAAACAAATAAAAGATGGTGTCCTTCGTCAGTTCAAGTCCTTCAAATCCGGGAAAGAATCCAATAAGCGCCCCGATTATCAGCAGCACCACCGGCACAGGGATATCTTTTTTCTTTTTATCAATTGTATACACCAAATAACCAATCATAAGCAGGATCAACATGCTTAAAGGTTCAATGATAATCACCTCCTAACGATGTTCTTTTCACTATTTATTCCCTTCGCACTTCCTGACCTAAACGTCCATCCTCAGTCATATGTACCATTTTCCCGGGAATGTGTTTACCCTTTCCAAATTTAGGGTTAAACGATATATATGGAAAAAGACTTACAGGTCAAAAAGGAAAGCAGGTGTTTCGATATTTTGAGCCAGGTTTACGAAAACAAAACCTTCAGTAACAGCGGTATGATCACATTACCCAAACAGTGGAGGCAGCGGTTCGGACTCATCCCGGGGAGATTGGCAGAGCTCATCTATCAAAACGATTCCATTTATATCAAACCCGCCCGAAAACATACTACCAATAACAAACGATATGTATCTGAAAAAGGAACCGTCCACATCCCGAAGGAACTCCGAGATGCAATGGGCATCACACCTCAAGACTCCTACACCCTGCACATCAATGAAGAACAGCGCTGTTTTATCCTTACATGCGAATAGAAAAGCGGAGGGGCTTTGCCCAGAGGCGTGTGGCATAAGACGAACCAGACGGGTAGGCGGTCTTTGCCTTTTTGCTTGATTTGACTTATGACCTAGAAGGGCTAGCCGCCGGAGCTGGACATAGGAAAGGTGGTCTTTGCCTTCTTAAATCAACCTGCGTACAGTTTGGATATTTTTGGTAAGTGGTGGAATAAATCCTAAAATTAAAAGATTATCCAGCAGAATTCGAAGATTATTGCCCTGAATTGAAAGATAAAGTCCAATTTTCGAAAGATTTTCGGCCAAAATTAAAAGATTACCCCGATTCCACCCGTTCCGCAGGCTGAACCAAAGCGCTTTTTGAGCCAAAACACTGATTTCCCCCTATTAGGGCGGGTGCAGCCACTTCGTATACAGCGTCAAACAAGCCTAAAACCCCAGTATTCCTCCTTAAAAAAACATTTTTGACCTCGAGCCTCCAGCCTTCGTTACTGCACAATAGAAATTCGGAAGGTCTTTGCCTTCATGGACCGTTAGCTTATGACCCCGATCCCCTAGCCGCCGGAGCTGGACAATAAGAAAAAGCCCGCCTCCACCGCTTTAAAGCGTTGAGGGACGGGCCTTCTGTTCAGCTTCATTACATTCAACTATACTTCCGGTCGTATCGATGGAGAGTCTACGGATGTCTATGGAAGGGAATGATTGGCGGAGCTGCTTCAGCAGCCACTGACCTGCTCCCTTCTCCGCAAAGCAGGCAATGGTTGGACCCGCTCCGCTAATCGCTGTGCCGAATGCACCAAACTTACGAGCCGTTTCCTCGACTGCTTCGTAGTGCGGAAGCAGCTTCCTGCGGTACGGCTGATGATAGCGGTCCTCTTTCATCATCTTCCCCGCCAGCTCCCAATCTCCGTTCAGGAATGCAGCCACAAGTACATTTGAAACCGCCCCGCCCTGGACAGACTCCTGAAAGCTCATCTCTCCCGGCAGGACATCCCGCGATTCGGACGTCTTCAATTCAGTCTTCGGAATCACCGCCACCACTTCAACCGGCAGCTGGGATACATTCATCAGCTGAACCCCTTCATCCGTCCGGCAGCTTACGACGAAACCGCCGTAAAGGGAAGCCCCGACATTATCAGGGTGGCCTTCATATTTCGCCGCGATTTCGAGCTTCTCCTGTCCGGAGAGGTTCAATCCGCCTGAAACATCAGCAAGTTCAACCCCTGCCACGACGGCAGCCGCACTGGATCCCAGTCCCCTTGTAAGCGGGATATCACTTGAAACATATAACTCGCAAGGCGTGAGATCCTTTCCGCAGGCTTCTGCAGTTTCCTTGGCAACCTGGACGATAAAATGAGATTCATCAGAAGGGAATACCTCAAGCTCCGGGGACAGTGCCGTCACTTTCCATGTTTCGGACTCGACGGCTTCCACTGTCAAATACAGATCCAGCGCCAGACCGAGAGAATCAAATCCTGCCCCCAAATTGGCGGTACTCGCGGGGACGGTTATTTTCCAGGAACGAGCCTCCCGCTTCTTCATACCCCAATTGTTCCTTTGATATAATCCTTTACTTTTTCCTTGTCATTCGGCAGTTTCACCGGCTGAACGGGACTATGTTCCATGGCAGTGACGGGATCCTTCAATCCGTTTCCTGTAAGGACCGCCACCACCTTGCTTCCTTTCTTCAGCAAGCCCTTATCCATGCTTTTCTTTACTCCTGCTATCGATGCACAGGAAGCAGGTTCTGCAAAGATCCCTTCCTTTTTTGCAATAAGCCGGTATGCGTCGAGGATTTCTTCATCTGTCACTTCATCGATATGACCATTCGACTCTTTCAACGCATCCACTGCAAAATCCCAGCTTGCCGGGTTCCCGATCCTGATTGCTGTCGCAATCGTCTCAGGCTCGGGGAATACCCTGTTGTGAACAAGTGCAGCAGCCCCCGACGCTTCAAACCCGAACATTCGCGGCAGGCTTGATTCTTCGCGCCTGCTGTATTCCTTGAATCCTTTCCAGTAAGCTGAGATATTCCCTGCGTTGCCGACTGGGATGGCCAGCACGTCTGGCGCCTGGCCCAGACCTTCAATAACTTCAAAGGCAGCAGTCTTCTGCCCTTCAAGACGGTATGGGTTCACTGAGTTAACGAGAGTCATAGATTCCGTATGACTCAATTCCCTCACGATTTCCAGCGCATCGTCAAAGTTTCCTTCGATTGATACAATCTCTGCTCCGTACATGACGGCCTGGGCAAGCTTGCCTTGAGCAATCTTCCCTTCAGGAATGACGACGATGCATTTGATGCCTGCCCGCGCTGCATAGGCTGCAGCCGAGGCTGATGTATTCCCTGTTGACGCGCAAATCACCGTCGAACTTCCTTCTTCGACCGCTTTTGCTACTGCAAGGACCATCCCGCGATCCTTGAACGAGCCGGTCGGATTGGCACCTTCGACTTTTGCATAAAGCTCGATTCCCCATTCCTCGGACAGCGTCTTCAATTCAATCAATGGTGTATTTCCTTCATTCAGGCTTAAAAGCGGAGTTTCTTCCGTGAGGGGAAGATGCTCACCGTATTGTTCCAATAAACCTTTCCATCTCATCCCTTCTCTCCCCCTTCCACCCGGTAAGAGCTTTCGATCGAATGAATCGCATGATAGTCTTTCAGCTCCATCAGAATATCCTCATAATGATCGAGTGATGCTTTATGCGTAACGAGGACGATTTCGGAATAACCCGCTCCATTCAATGGATTTTGAAGAATCTTCTCGAAACTGACACCATGATTTGAAAAAATGGACGTCAGCTTTGCCAGCACTCCGATTTCATCCTGAACATGAAGGCGCAAAAAGTATTGAGAGGAAATTTCTTCGCGTTCCTTCAATTTTTTCTCGAATTGAGGGTTCACGGCGCTCTTTCCCGTCACTCCCAGTCTCATATTCTTCATTGTGCAGACCATATCGGAAACTACCGCTGTCGCCGTCGGCAGGCTTCCTGCCCCCGGTCCGTAAAACATCGTTTCACCTACAGCCTCTCCGTATACATATACGGCATTGTATTCATCATTCACCGATGACAGCGGGTGTTCATTCGGCAGCAATGCCGGCTCTACGCTCACTTCCACCTTTTCTCCGTCGCGATGTGCGTATCCGATCAGCTTCATCGTATACCCGAACTGTCCGGCATATTCGATGTCTTCTGCCGTCACATCTGTGATTCCCTTCACCTTTACATCGGATAGATCCACGTTCATGGAAAAGCCAAGCGTCGACATGATCGCCATCTTCCTCGCTGCATCAAGACCGCCGACATCCGCAGTCGGATCCGCTTCGGCAAACCCGAGGTCCTGTGCTTCTTTCAATACATCATCGAAGGTCCTGCCCTCTTTCGTCATCTTCGTCAGGATGAAATTCGTCGTCCCATTGACGATCCCCATCATTTTCGTGATGCGGTCGGATGCAAGCCCGTCTACGAGCCCTCTTAATATAGGGATCCCTCCAGCTACACTTGCTTCGTAAAACAAATCACATTCATTGGCGGAAGCGGCTTTCAGGAGCTCCGGTCCATGTACGGCCATCAGATCCTTGTTTGCCGTCACGACGTGCTTCTTATTTTTCAAAGCCACGAGGAGGTGTTCCTTTGTAGCTTCGATTCCTCCCATTACTTCGACCACAATATCAATTTCAGGGTCGGCCAGGACGTCCTCGGGATCCAAGGTCAATATCCCGTCCTCAATCGCAAGTCCCCTATCCTTTTCCAAGTCCTGAACAAGGGCTTTTTTCACTTTCACAGGACAGCCGATTTGATGCGCCAGTTTATCCTGATGATTCTCGATGATCTTTACAACTCCGGCTCCCACTGTTCCGAGTCCCAAAAGTCCGATTGAAATTGATTCCATAAGTCGAAAACCTCCAATTGTTTATTTCTGGTGTACATTTGTATTTGTATAGAGGACATTATAGTAGAAATAATTTCCTATTACAATACCTTTTTTCGTATTTTCTGAATGTAAGAGCTTTCTTTGTTGGTAGATGAGGAATAAAAAATCTACTGTTGAATACCGCTTTTGATTTCCGTGGAAGACTTCGCTTTCCGCGGGTGACCCGTGAGCCTCCTCGTCGCTGCGCTCCTGCGGGGTCTCACATTGGCCACTTCTCCCGCAGGAGTCTTCGTCTTCCACTCCAATCAAAAGCTTGATAGGTTACTATAAACGATTATCTAAACACCATTACTCTTTGTATTAAATCGTCTGAAAATCCCCATTTTAATAACAGAGGACCGCCCCTGATCTCGGTTCAGATCGGGAGCCGTCCTGCTTTATCCGATATAGTGAAGCTGGCGGACCATTTTTGATAGTTCCCGGTAGACGGGAATTTTGCTTGGATCCGCGTTGCCCCCGGAGATGACACATCCGACCTTCTTCCCGTGTACTTTGACTTTATGGCACATTGCGGCAGCCAAGGATGCGGCGCCTGCGCCTTCGACGAGCGTTTTTTCACGCTGCAGCATGAACATCATCGCATAAGCGATTTCTTCGTCGGTCACAGTGACCATGTCATCCACGTATTTGCGGATGATCGGGAATGTCAGCTCACCCGGTTTCTTCACCAGGATTCCGTCGGCGATTGTGTGCACGTGATTCAGGGAGCCTTTATTTTTCCCTGTGAAAAAATTATAGGTGGCAGGGGCACCGAGTGCCTGCACGCCAATAATGTTTACCCGGGGGTTGAATGTTTTCACTGCCAGCGCCATGCCGGCAAGCAATCCCCCGCCGCCGACCGGAACAAGGATCGTGTCCAGATCGCTGAGCTGCTGAAGCATTTCAAGTGCGACGGTTCCCTGCCCCGCCATCACTTTTGGATCATCAAATGCATGAACGAATGTCGAGCCCTTTGTCCTCATTTCATCGACAGCCGCACGATAGGCTTCTTGATAGGTCTCGCCTTCCAACACGATGTTCGCCCCGTAATGCTTTGTCGCCTCCACCTTCGCAGATGGAGTCCGCTTCGGCATGAATATCTTCGAGTCCGCGTTGCGCTGGGTGGCGGCAAGTGCGACTCCCTGCGCATGATTCCCTGCAGAAGCGCAGATGATTCCTCTCGCGGCTTCTTCCTCTGATAAGGACATCACTTTATTCATTGCCCCTCTTACTTTAAAAGACCCGGTCCGCTGCAAGTTTTCCATTTTCATAAAAATGTTTCCGCCGGTAAAAGTATTCAATGTTGAAGACTGCTTCAACGGCGTTCGATGCACTTGACCGCAAATTCTTTCCATCGCTTCTACAACATCAGCACTTTTCATTAAATCCCCAAGACATTCACCTCATTTTGTTTTTCGTATTGCTCGATTTTCCCGCCGTATTGCAATGTAAGATCAATTTCATCAAGGCCTTTCATCAGCATCGTCTTCCAGTAAGGATCGACCTCGAACGATGCAATCAGCCCTTCAGAATCACACAGCATCTGTGATCCCAGTGATACTTCAATTTTATAAAGATCGGCTTTCTTTTCATTCTTGAACAGAGCGTCCACTGTATCTTCCGGGAGCCGGATTGGCAGGATACCGTTTTTCAGGCAGTTATTATAGAAAATATCTGCATAACTCTTGGCGATGATCACTTTGAATCCGAAATCCTGAAGGGACCACGGCGCATGCTCCCTTGATGATCCGCAGCCGAAATTTTTCCCGCCAAGAAGGATCTCCGAATCGCTGTACTTCCCGGTATCAAGCTGAAAGTCTTGTTTCAGCGTCTTCCCGTCATCCTCGAAGCGCCAGTGGTAAAACAGGAACTGTCCGAACCCTTTGCGCTCGATTCTTTTTAAAAACTGCTTCGGTATGATTTGATCGGTATCAACATTATCGCGGTTGAGAGGGAATACCTTCCCCTCCAGATGATTGAATGCCATCAGTAGTCCACCTCCTCAGGATACTGTCGCTGCTTTTAGTTTTCTTACGTCTGTAAGTTTGCCGGTTACCGCTGCTGCAGCGGCCATTGCAGGACTGAGGAGATGGGTGCGTGACCCGTTCCCCTGGCGCCCTTCAAAGTTCCGGTTGGAAGTCGATGCACATCGTTTCCCTGGGGGAACGATATCATCATTCATCGCAAGGCACATGCTGCATCCGGCTTCTCTCCATTCAAACCCTGCTTCTTTAAAGATGTCATGAAGCCCTTCTGCTTCAGCGGCCTGCTTTACCTTGAATGAACCAGGTACGACAAGTGCGGTCACGTCCTCTTTGACCTTGTGGCCTTTCACCACTTCCGCCGCCGCTCTCAAATCGCTCAATCTTGAGTTCGTACAGGAACCTATGAACACATAATCGACCTCAATGTCTTCGATCCTCATGCCGGGTTCAAGCCCCATGTAGTGCAGCGCCCGCTCCGTGCCTTCCTGATCGGAGGGATCCTGAAAATCTCCCGGATGGGGGACATTGCTTGAGATGCCGGCACCCATTCCGGGGTTCGTACCCCATGTCACATGCGGCTCGATGTCTTCCCCTTTGATCGAGATGTGATCGTCGTATGCGGCATCACTGTCGCTTTGAAGAGAACGCCACTCCTTTTTCAGTTCGTCATAAGAAGTGTGGTTAGGCAGATGCTCCCTGCCTTCAAGATACTCGAATGTCACCTCATCCGGAGAGATCAATCCTGCCTTTGCACCTGCTTCGATGCTCATATTACAGACCGTCATCCGCTCTTCCATCGTGAGATTCCGGATGACATCGCCTGTGAACTCAATGACATATCCGGTTCCGAATCCGACCCCGTATGCGGAGATGATGTGAAGGATCACATCTTTTGCCGACACGCCGAAACCAAGTTCGCCGGTCACTTCCACCTGCAGCGTTTTCGGTTTCGCCTGCCAGAGGGTCTGGGTTGCGAGTACGTGCTCCACTTCACTCGTCCCGATCCCGAATGCGAGAGCACCGAACGCTCCGTGAGTCGAAGTATGGCTGTCACCGCAGACAATCGTTTTACCCGGCTGGGTAAGCCCGAGCTCGGGACCGATGACATGGACGATCCCCTGATCCGGATGATGGATGTCGGAAAGCTCAACACTGAACTCTTCACAATTTTTCTTCAGCGTATCCATCTGCAGCCTGGCGATTTCATCCCGCACGATATGGCGCTCACGGGTCGGAACATTATGATCCATCGTGGCATAAGTCAGATCCGGCCTTCTCACCTTTCTGCTCTTGAGACGGAGTCCTTCAAAAGCCTGGGGAGATGTCACCTCATGAACAAGGTGCAGATCGATATACAGCAAATCCGGCTTCCCTTTCTCTTCATGCACGATATGCTTTTCCCATATCTTTTCAATGATATTTTTCCCTGCCATGATCTCCCTCCTGGTTTGTTTGTCTTTATAGCTTCTATTGTGGTTCGTATCCCTATGAAAATCTTACTTTATGCTCAAAATTTTCGATTTATGCTCGAAAATCCTGCAAGTATGCCCGCTTTCATCATATTTTTGCTCGAATTCTATGATTTTTGCTCTAAATGTCGAATTTCATCGAGTGTCCACACACGTTGAAGCGAGTCTATTATCCTTTCCTTCTTACAAATAAGCCGCCAAGATCGAACTCAACGCATGATCCGCTTCCAGACGTTCCACGACGAGCTGGCTCATCGCCCCTGTCCCGACGACGGTGCCGCGGCCCATCGTCCACAGGTCGCCGGTACGGTAGCCGGCGTTCAATACTTCCTGGACGGCCAGCTCGATCATTTCTGCTTCTTCTTTCAGTCCGAATGAGTGACGGAGCATCATTGCAACGGACAGGATCATCGCAAGCGGATTGGCTTTTCCTTTACCGGCGATGTCCGGTGCGGAGCCGTGTACTGGTTCATAGAGTCCGAAAGAGTCTTCTCTTAAACTTGCAGAAGGCAGCATTCCGAGAGACCCTGTGATCATGGACGCCTCATCGCTGAGGATATCCCCGAACATATTCTCCGTCACCAGTACATCGAATTGCTTCGGCTTATACATCAGTTTCATGGCAGCCACGTCCACCAGCATGTGCTCGACTTCCACATCCGGGTATTCGACAGCTACTTCATTCACGACTTCCCGCCACATTCGGCTCGTTTCCAAAACGTTCGCCTTGTCAACGGACGTCAACTTTTTCTTTCGTTTCTGAGCAAGAGCAAATGCTTTACGGACGATTCGTTCGATTTCACTTCGTTCGTACACCAGGGTATCGACTGCTACCTCATTGTTTTTCCCCTGGCGGCCTGATGGCTGACCGAAATACAGGCCGCCCGTCAACTCACGGACAATTACCAGATCGACGTCTTCGACCATTTCTTTTTTCAGAGGAGACGAATTCAGCAGGCTTTCGAAAGCTTTTACCGGTCTCAGATTCGCAAATAGATTGAATTCTTTACGGATGGCAAGCAGTCCTTTTTCAGGGCGCTGTTCTTTTGGCAGGTGCTCCCACTTCGGGCCGCCGACTGCCCCTAAGAGCACGGCGTCACTTTCCCTGCAAAGCTTGACTGTTTCAGGAGGTAACGGGGTACCGAAACGGTCGACCGCTGCTCCGCCGATGTAGCCTTTTTCTACCTCGAATTCATGGCCGAACCAGTCACCCACCGCTTTCAGTACTTCTAATGCACCATCCATGATCTCTTGACCGATACCGTCTCCAGGCAACACTGCGATTTTTTTCTTCATTAGAACTACCTCCTGTTTTTATAAAATCTGTTACAAAACCGCTGTTGATTTCCGTGCAAGACTTCGCTTTCCGCGGGTGACCCGTGAGCCTCCTCGGCTTCGCCTGCGGGGTCTCACATTAGCCACTTCTCCCGCAGGAGTCTTCGTCTTGCACTCCAATCAACAGCTAGATCTTCCCATACCATTGCTTTGAATAAAGTACCTGCCTTGAGACAGGTATCATCAAAAAACTAATAAAAATCTATACCCCGGCCTTCACTGCCACTTTCTCCTTCATCGCCGCTTTCTGCTGCAGCATCCGGTTCACTGCGTTAAGGTAAGCGCGGGCGGATGCTTCAAGGACATCTTGTGCGGTGCCGCGGCCGCTTGTGTTATCTCCGTCATATTCAAGGCGGACATATACTTCTGCCAGGGCATCCCGGCCTCCGCCGACTGAGTTGATTTTGTAGTCAAGGAGCCTGGATGGCGATGGAAGCATCGATTCGATTGTGTTGTAGATGGCTTCCACGCTTCCCGACCCGGTAGATGCGAGCTGCTTCAGGTCGCCATTTTCATCACGGAGCTCGATGGTTGCGGTCGGGATATTATCCATACCGTACTGTACCTGCATCCTTTCAAGCTTGAAGCCAACACCTTCACCGATTTCGGTTTGCTTGTTCGTCAGGATGCTGAACAGGTCGTCGTCGACGATTTCTTTCTTCTTGTCTGCTAAATCTTTAAAGGTATCAAATGCTTCTTTTAACTTCTCTTCTGTTAAATCGAAGCCAAGTTCAAGTGCCTTATTTTTAAAAGCATGACGCCCTGAGTGCTTGCCGAGGACGAGTCTTGTGGAATTGACCCCGATCAGCTCAGGCGTAATGATTTCATACGTTGTTTTCTCCTTCAGCATGCCGTCCTGGTGGATCCCGGATTCATGGGCGAAGGCATTGTTGCCGACGACCGCCTTGTTGGCCGGTACCCTCATCCCGGTCAGCTTGCTGACCAGTGCGCTCGTTTTCTTGATTTCATCGAGCTTTAAACGGGTGGACGCGCTGTAAAAGTCTTCGCGGATCAGGAGGGCGACTGCCACCTCTTCAAGAGCTGCATTCCCGGCCCGTTCACCGATTCCGTTAATCGTTCCTTCGATCTGATCGGCTCCATTCTCGATGGCTGCCAGCGAATTCGCCGTTGCCATTCCAAGATCGTCATGGCAGTGGGCGGATAATTTCACGCCGTCGATATTCGGGACATTCTCGCGTACGAACCGGAACATTTCACCGTATTTCTGAGGTGTCATATATCCGACCGTGTCAGGTAGGTTGATGACCGATGCACCTGCATCAATCACCTTCTCCATGATTTTGACCAGGAAATTCAAATCCGACCTGCCGGCATCTTCAGCAGACCACTGGACGACCGGGAAGAACTTCTTCGCGTATTTCACCGTTTCGACCGCTTTCTCAATGACTTGATCAGGCGTCATCTTCAGCTTGTGGGTCATGTGGATCGGAGAGGTCGCGATAAAGACGTGAAGCCTTGGTTCGGCAGTCGTTTTCAACGATTCCCAAACAGCATCGATGTCACGTATACTCGCTCTCGCCAATCCGGTCACAGAGCTGTTTTTGATTGTTTCACCGATCCTCTTCACGGCGTCGAAATCACCTTTTGAAGCTGCAGGAAACCCGGCTTCAATGACGTCGACCCCGAGGCGTTCGAGCTGCTTTGCCACTTCTATTTTTTCGACTGTGTTCAGGTTTACACCGGCAGATTGTTCCCCGTCTCTAAGCGTTGTGTCAAAAATATCAATGGTTCGCACTTGCTACCACTTCCTTCTCTTTTTTAGAGGATTTCGGCTGAACAAATGGCATCATTTTACGGAGCTCCTTCCCTACCACTTCGAGTTCGTGTTTGCTTTCACGCTGATTGATGGCATTGAATTCCGGACGGTTCGCCTGGTTCTCTAGGATCCAGCCTTTTGCAAATTTTCCTGTTTGGATGTCTGAAAGGACTTCCTTCATCCGGGCTTTCGTTTCTTCGTTCACGACACGCGGTCCTGAAACGAAATCTCCCCATTGGGCTGTGTCGGAGATGGAGTAACGCATGCCTTCAAGTCCTTGTTCGTACATTAAGTCGACGATCAATTTCAGTTCGTGCAGACATTCAAAGTATGCAACTTCTTTCTGATAGCCTGCTTCGACGAGCGTTTCGAACCCTGCCTTTACGAGGGAAGTAAGCCCTCCGCAAAGTACCGCCTGTTCACCGAATAGATCCGTTTCCGTTTCTTCCTGGAATGAGGTTTCAAGAATCCCGGCGCGTCCTGCCCCGACTCCTTTTGCGTAGGCAAGTGCAACTTCACGGGCCTGACCAGATACATCCTGATACACACCGAACAGTGCAGGTACACCCGCGCCTTCTTCAAATGTTCTCCGTACAAGATGCCCCGGACCTTTAGGAGCGACAAGGAAGACATCGACGTCTTCAGGAGGAACAACCTGGCTAAAGTGAATGTTGAATCCGTGTGCGAATGCCAGTGCTTTTCCGGCTGTGAGGGCCGGCTTGATTTCTGCTTCATACACCTTAGGCTGATGTTCATCCGGGAGAAGGACCATGATCACGTCCGCCTGTTCACACGCCTCGCGTACTGAATAAACATCCAATCCGTCTTCCACTGCTTGATCCCATGATTTCCCTTTGCGCAGACCGACAACTACATCAAATCCGCTTTCCTTTAAATTCTGTGCATGGGCATGACCTTGGGAACCGTATCCTACGACCGCAACCTTCTTCCCTTTTAAAACCTCTTCATTCACATCTCCGTTATAATAAACCTTTACCATTTCGCTCATCCTCTCCAGTTTTTTTATAAAATTCACGCCGTTTAGCGGTGTTTCCGTCAGTTCACGATTGAATACTGCTTGAGCTCCGTCACCGGTTTTCCATTTCCCCTGGCAAAAGCCGTGATGCCGGTCCGGGCAATTTCCTTGATCCCATAAGGCCTTAATAAGTCGATGATGGCTTCGATCTTTGAGGTTTCACCGGTAACCTGGACGGTGACGCTGTCCCTGGCCACATCAATGATCGATGCCCTAAATGGTTCGACGATCCCGTTGATCTCGGACCTTGTCTGGCCTGTGCTCAGCACTTTGATAAGTGCGAGTTCACGGGCCACCACTCCCTGGTCCGTGATGTCCGTCACCTTTAATACGTCGATTTGTTTGTGAAGCTGTTTCATCAGCTGTTCGATTTTGCGGTCGTCTTCCACGTTAACGACGAATGTCATCCGTGAAATGCCTTCCACTTCGGTGTAGCCGACCGAAATGCTTTCGATGTTGAACTGGCGCTTCGTGAATAATCCAGTCACACGATTCAGTACGCCGCTGCGGTTATGAACGAGCGCAGTTACAATCCGCTTCATGGTTTCACCCCTAACATTTCGTGGATTCCTTTGCCTGGGGCGACCATCGGATAGACGTTTTCCTTCGGATTCACCAGGCAGTCGATGAGGACCGGTTCGTCACTGGTCAGCGCCTCTTTTAAAACCGTTTCGGCTTCTTCCTGTGTTTTCACGCGATAACCTTTGATCCCGTATGATTCGGCCAGTTTTACAAAATCGGGCTGCAGGGAAAAGAGTGATTGTGAGTACCTTTCTTCATAGAAGGTTTCCTGCCACTGCCTCACCATTCCCAGCGTACTGTTGTTCAGCAGGACGACTTTGACAGGAAGATTGAGTTCATTTAAGAGGACCAGTTCCTGCAGTGTCATCTGGAAGCCGCCGTCCCCGACGAATGCTACGACCTTGCTTGAAGGATTCGCAAGCTGAGCGCCGATTGCCGCCGGGAAACCGAACCCCATCGTTCCGAGTCCTCCGGAAGTGACCCAGTTATTCGGCTTTTTGAATGAGTAGTACTGAGCTGCCCACATTTGATGCTGACCGACATCTGTGGTGACGATCGCTTCCCCGTTTGTCATTTCGTATACCTGCTCGATCAGAAGCTGAGGGGACAGGACATCATTCGTCTTCGTATACCAGAAAGGATTCTCAAGTTTGTATGCCTGAAGATGGCGGTGCCAGTCTTCTGTATCTCCCCTTGCCGGCTGATGTTCAAGTATTTTCAAGAGAGCCTGTTTGGAATCGGCCACAATCGGGATATGCGTTGTCACGTTCTTTCCGATTTCAGCCGGGTCGATATCGATATGGACCACTTTTGCTTTCGGTGCAAAGGTGGCAAGATTCCCGGTCAGCCTGTCATCGAATCTGGCGCCGATATTAATTAAAAGGTCGCATTCATAAAGTGCCATATTACTTGTGTAACAGCCGTGCATCCCTGCCATCCCTAAAAATAACGGATGATCTGCCGGAAAGCCGCCCAACCCGAGAAGGGTATGGATAACCGGAAGGTCGTAACTTTCGGCAAAGTTTTTTAATTCTTCTGACGCTTTGCCGTGCAGGACGCCCGCCCCAGCTAGGATCACCGGTCTTTTCGATACTTTGATTGCATCCACAAGCTTCCTGATCTGCAGCGGGTTAGGATAAAAATTCGGCTGATAACCGGGCAGATCCATTTCCACGTCTTTCACTTGCGGGGCATCCTGAACAGTCAGATCCTTTGGAATATCGACGAGGACCGGACCCGGCCGCCCTGTCGAGGCAATATGGAAAGCCTCCTTTACGACCCTCGGTAAATCCTTGATGTCCCGGACCTGGTAATTATGTTTCGTGATCGGCATCGTGATCCCGACAACATCCGCTTCCTGGAAGGCATCGGTCCCGATCACGCCTGACGCAACCTGGCCGGTGAAGATGACGAGCGGCAGTGAGTCCATCATGGCATCTGCGATCCCGGTTACGAGATTTGTTGCACCGGGACCTGAAGTCGCGATGACGACCCCTGGTTTTCCCGAAACCCTCGCATACCCTTCTGCAGCATGGATGGCTCCCTGCTCGTGCCTGGCGAGAACGTGTTTGATCGGGGCTTTGTACAGAGCATCATAGATTGGCAGGACCGCTCCACCCGGGTACCCAAACAGAATTTCCACTTGTTCCTCTTTTAACGCCTTCATGAGCATGTCAGCACCGTTGGCTTTTTCTGTCTCTGTGTGCGAAACCGGTTCTGCCTCTAGCTTAGCTCTCATTTTTTCATCTCCTCCTCAAAAAATGATTTCTATCAGCCGATAGTTTATTGATTTTCCATATAAAAAAGCCCTTCCACCCACTACGTCAGAATTTGATCTTTCGCAGGGGTGAAAAGGCTTTGTTCCTTTCCACGGTACCACCCTAGTTCAGAGACGGCACGGGGCCGTCTCCCTCAGCAGGCTGACTTTATTGGCATCAGCCTTTGTTTTTGTAACGAGTAACAGCTACTCGATCGTTCCTACTCCGATGTTTCAGAACGATACTCAGAGGGGATGTCGGTATCGGATGTATTACTGGTTTGCAGCACCACCAGCTCTCTGGAAATACAAGTCCCGATCCTTTAACCTCTTCAACGCTTTCAATCTATTCGGTTTTCAAGATGCCGCCTGTGCTTGCGGATGTAACCAGCTTTGCGTATCTTGCGAGATAACCTTTTCTGATTTTCGGAGGCGGCTGGACCCATTCCTGCTGCCTGAATTTCAGTTCTTCTTCGGAGACCATGAGTGAGATGGTCCGGTTCGTTAAGTCGATAAGGATGGCGTCCCCGTTTTCAATGACGCCGATTGGGCCGCCTTCAGCCGCTTCCGGAGAAACATGGCCGATGGAAATTCCCCGCGATGCCCCGGAAAACCTTCCGTCTGTCATGAGCGCCACTTTCTTTTCGAGTCCCCTGCCGGCAATCGCTGCTGTCGGGGCGAGCATCTCAGGCATCCCCGGACCGCCTTTTGGTCCTTCGTACCGGATGACGACGACATGGCCTTCCTTCACTTCCCCGCTTTCGATTCCAGCGAGTGCTTCATCCTGGGATTCATAAACGATTGCTTCTCCCATGAATGTCTTGATCGAAGGATCGACCGCTCCGACTTTAATGACCCCTCCATCAGGGGCGATGTTTCCGAAGAGGACCGATAATCCCCCGACCGGGCTGTGGGCGTTTTCCTTGCTCCTGATCACATCGTCGTTTTGAATGTGCGCTTCTTTTACATTTTCATAAAGAGATTTTCCTGTGACCGTGATCCTCTCTTTATGTACAGCACCCATTTCGCATAGTTCCTTGATGATGGCGCTGACTCCGCCGGCATTGTGGACATCCTGCATGGAGTAGTCGGATGCCGGGCTTATTTTAGATAAATAAGGGACGCGTTCGGCCACCTTATTGATACGGTTGATGTCGTAATCGATTTCCGCTTCATTTGCGATCGCCAGGGTATGAAGGACGGTATTGGTTGATCCGCCCATCGCCATATCGAGTGCGAATGCATCGTCGATCGTTTCTTCCGTGATGATGTCACGCGGCTTGATGTCTTTCTTGACCATTTCCACCAGATGTTTGGCTGCATCCTTGATCAGCCTGTGACGGTCTGCGGAAGTGGCGACGATCGTCCCGTTCCCTGGAGGCGCCATGCCGAGCATTTCCATCAGGGAGTTCATCGAATTCGCTGTGAACATCCCCGAGCAGGAACCGCATGTAGGACAGGCATTCTGTTCGATGTCGAGGAGCTGTTCGGCTGTCATTCTGCCTGACTGGTGGGCACCGACGCCTTCAAAGACAGATACAAGTGATAAAGGATCTCCATCACTCGATACTCCCGCTTCCATCGGTCCTCCCGATACAAACACGGAAGGTACATTCGTCCTGACTGATGCCATCAGCATCCCGGGAGTGATTTTGTCACAGTTCGGGATGTAGAAGACTCCGTCGAACCAGTGGGCGTTGATGACGGTCTCCGCTGAATCCGCGATGAGTTCACGGCTTGGAAGTGAATACCTCATCCCGATATGTCCCATCGCGATCCCATCGTCTACTCCGATTGTATTGAACTCGAATGGAATTCCGCCTGCTTCACGAATGGCTTCTTTCACCACCTGGGCAAAACCGTTCAGGTGCATATGCCCCGGAATGATATCGATGTAGGAGTTGCACACCCCGATGAATGGTTTTTCCATATCTTCAAGTTTGACCCCTGTTGCATATAGCAAACTGCGGTGAGGGGCACGGTCGATTCCTTTTTTGATCATGTCACTTCGCACGTCATCACCTCCAACTTATCCGACTTGAGCATTTTGTTTGTAAACTTTTCTTCCATCCTGCGTGACAGTGTTTCTGAATTCCTGCAATAATTGCTTTGTATAGGATCCCGGTTTACCGTCTCCGATGACGCGGCCGTCCACTTTCACTACTGCGATGACTTCCGCCGCTGTTCCGGTCAGGAATACTTCATCCGCTGTATAGACATCATGACGGGTAAATACATCTTCCTTGATATCGAAACCTGATTTTTCAGCGAGTTCGATGATCGCGTTCCGTGTGATCCCTTCCAGTGCGCCAACGTATCCCGGCGGCGTAAGGATCTTTCCTTTTTTCACGATGAAGATGTTGTCGGCAGATCCCTCAGCTACATACCCCTGGTCGTTCATCATGAGCGCTTCGCTCACACCAGCAAGGTTTGCTTCGATCTTAACCAGGATATTATTTAAGTAGTTCAGTGATTTTACTTTCGGTGAAAGCACATCGGCACGATTCCGGCGGCTTGCGACGGATACGATTTCGATGCCTGATTCATATAATTCTTTCGGGAAAAGGGCCAGCTGTTCTGCGATGACGATCAGCTGCGGCCGCTTGCAGGAAAATGGATCAAGACCAAGATTTCCTACTCCGCGGGAAATGACTACTCTGATGTATGCATTCTCCAGTTGGTTTTTCTTCAATGTATCTACGATAATGTCGCACATCTCTTCTTTCGACACTTCAATGTCGAGCATGATGGCTTTTGCTGAGTCATAGAGGCGGTCAACATGTTCTTCAAGGCGGAATACGTTACCATCGTACATCCGAATCCCTTCGAACACTCCATCTCCATAAAGAAAACCATGGTCGTAAACTGATACGACTGCGTCTTCTTTTTTAACGTATTGACCGTCTAAGTAGATCCATTGTTCGTTCATGTTCATCATTCCTTTCGCGGGAGTATTTGTTTTTGTATAGGTTGATAGATTTGTATGTTTTGCAGCTTAAATCCGGTGCTGCTTATGAGCCATTTTCCAGTGGTCTCGGCTGCGTTCATGGAGCGGCCGATGACCGGTTTGCTGCGGCTCGAATTTTTATATTGAGGACAATATTACGCCCGTTTCCCGGGAAGGTCAACAGTATTTTTATAAATTTTTAGACTATTTAGATTTATCTGATTTATGGTAACCGCTTACATCTTTGTCCTAATCATGTTTGTTTGGTTTAAATTTTTTTGGAATTTTTTTAATGAGTGGTGATTCATTTGTTTGGCGCGGGTTTGGGGGAATTCGACAAGGTTTGATGGTCATTTTTTTGTAGAAGGAGGATGGGCCTATGAATAAGGATTTAGGTGATTCTCAGTTTAATTGTTTAATTGATAATGACCTTTGAATACCGCAGATGATTTCCGTGCAGGACTTCGCTTTCCGCGGGTGACCCGTGAGCCTCCTCGGCTTCGCCTGCGGGGTCTCACATTGGCCACTTCTCCCGCAGGAGTCTTCGTCCTGCACTCCAATCATCTGCTGGAACGGTCCACACCAAGATCTAATCAAAATAATATTTATAATAATTATTTTCTCTCACTTAATCGGCATCCTAACGTTCACCCTCTTTGAAATTAAAATCCCTCTAAATAAAAAACCAATTTAAAGTGCGTCAGGCACTTTAAATTGGTTTTTTGGTTATGTCCAAGTGAACATGTATTTTTCGTCTTCGACATTTTTTGCCTGTTTGACGATTTTTAGTGGTTTGAACGTGTCGATCATGACGGCGAGTTCTAGTGTTTCTTTTTTGCCAATGCTTGCTTCGGTTGTTCCGGGGTGCGGGCCGTGCGGGATTCCGCTTGGGTGGAGGGTGATCGACCCTTTCTTGATCCCTTTCCGGCTCATGAAGTTCCCTTCCACATAATACAAGAGTTCATCGCTGTTTACGTTGCTGTGGTTGTACGGGGCAGGGATCGCTTCCGGATGATAGTCATATAATCTCGGCACAAAAGAGCACACGACGAAATTATGGCCTTCGAATGTCTGGTGGACCGGAGGCGGCTGATGGACGCGCCCGGTGATCGGTTCGAAGTCCCCGATGTTGAAGACCCACGGATATAAGTAGCCGTCCCAGCCGACCACATCGAACGGATGGTGATCCAGAATGTGTGAATGAAGGGCGCCGCGTGATTTCAGGATGACTTCGAATTCGCCCTTTTCCTCAAAGGTTTCGAGTCTCTCCGGTCCGCGCAGATCCCTTTCGCAGAACGGGCTGTGTTCGAGGAGCTGGCCGTATTCATTCCGGTAGCGCCGCGGCGTGGTGATTTGGCTGAAGGATTCGACAATCAGCATTTTTGTGTCTTCATCAGGGACCACCCGGTAAATCGTGCCGATCGGGATCACGACATAATCTCCTTCTCCGTACGTGATTGTCCCGAACATCGTTTCGACTTTCCCTGTTCCGAAATGGATATACAAAACCTCATCGCCGTCTCCATTACGGTAAAAGTTCTTCATTCCTTCTGTGACATACGCCGTCCCGATCAGGAGATCCGAATTTCCAAGCAGGTATTCCCTGCTTTTTAGTGCATCACCTTTCTTCTCCACCCCGTCCGTCATGAAGTGGCGGTGGCGCACTGCACCGTCTTCTTCAAACTCAGGTCTATAGCTGCCGAGATATTCCGTCTTTGTGACGGAAGTCGGCAGGTGATGATGATACAGGATCGACTGCGTGCCGGAGAATCCTTTTGTCCCCATGACCTGCTCCCTGAAAAGGGTGCCGTCGTCCTTTTTAAACATGGTGTGACGTTTGTGTGGTATTTTCCCCATTTTGCGGTAATACATCTTTTTCCTCCTCCCTCGTGCCTGCGACAGTGTTTCGCAGCACGCCGAGTCCTTCAATTTCCAATTCGACTTCATCCCCCGCTCTCAGCCAGCGGTGGGTTTCCGTCCCGAGTTCAAGGATGCAGCCGGTCCCGACCGTCCCCGAGCCGATGACTTCACCTGGATAAAGCGTGACATCTTTTGACGCCCTTTCAATCATGTCGGCAAACGTGTAGTGAATATCTTTGAAATTCCCCTCGGAAAGGAGCTTCCCGTTTACTTTCGCCGTCATTTTCATATCAAACCGGTCCCCCGACCTGCGGGTTTCCAATTCATCCTTTGTCACAAGATAAGGACCGAAGGATGTGGCGAAATCCTTCCCTTTGGCCGGCCCTAGTCCGACTTTCATTTCATGCTTCTGGATGTCCCTGGCACTCCAGTCGTTCATGATAAAGTAGCCGAATATATGGTCTTCGGCATCTTCCTTTGCAATATTCCTGCCTTCTTTCCCGATGACGCATGCGATCTCCAGTTCATAATCGAGCCATTCACACTCTGCCGGCCCTGCGACCGCTTCGTCCGGTCCTTTCACCGCCAGATGATTCGTAAAGTAGAATACTGGGACGTCATACCACTCGGGCACGACATCGAGCCCCCTTTTCCTGCGGGCGGTTCTGACATGCTCCTCGAATGCATAAAAATCGCGGATGCTGACCGGTATTGGGATCGGAGCTTTCAGCGTGGCATCCTCCAATAAAATAACCCCTTTGCCGCCTTGGGAAAAAGGTCCGAGGTCAGCGATCGTTTCCAGAGCCCCGCCCCCGCGTCCGATCAAGGCAAGGATGTCCTTCGGCAGCTTCCCGTCAGTTGCTTCGTACAAATCTATCACAAGGTCATGTTGAATAAGGCCGGTCCTGACTTCATTTTCCTTTTGAAAACTTACTAGTTTCATTGAGGATCACCTTTTCCTGATCATTTCAAACGAATCCGCCAGCGGTTTCGTATACGATTGGCCGGCAAGCCTGCCGACAGGCTTTAATTTCTGTGAATCGATCTTCCCGTCATAATAAAGGTCATCGTCGATCCTCACGCATTCCACCTTGCCGATCACAAGGCTCCCTGCACCGGGCTGATCCCCGAAGTGAAGGACCTGATGCAGGGTGCATTCAAGCTGCACCTTGCTTTCTGCAACTCCTGGCGGCCTGACGGTGACCGATTCCTTCTTTGTTAAGCCTGTTTGTTCAAACTCGTCGATTCCGCGGTCGAATTCAATCGCACAGTTATTCATTTCCTCGACGAACTCTTCACTTACGATATTGATGACAAATTCATTCGTCTCTTCGATATTCCAGAGCGTATCTTTTTTGCCCCCGTCTTTCCCCTTTCTCATCGGGGAAAAGCAGACGAGCATCGGCTCCGCGGAAATGGCCGTGAAGAAACTGAAAGGAGCAAGATTCGCCCTCCCGTCAGCGTCGAGGGTGGAGACGAAAGCAATCGGCCGCGGCAAAATACTGCCGATCATTAATTTATACGCGTCCTGCCAGGGAAGGGTGTGTGGTTTGAGATCCATTCACTCTCCTCCTTTCGCATTTAAAATTTGTTCCAGTGAAAAAACAAACAGTCTATTGTCTTCCTCGGTGCCGATCGTGACGCGCACGGTCGTCGGATATCCGAGCAGGGTCCCGGAGCGGACGACGATCCCTCTTTTCACAAGTTCGGAGGAAACATGATCACCGTTCAGTCCGGTGTCCACCATGATGAAGTTTGCCTGTGATGGAAAATAGCTTACTCCCAAACGGTGAAACTCTTTTTCTAAGTATTCACGGCCAACTTGATTTTTGTGGGTGCATTCACGTATGAAAGATTGATCCTCGAGCGCGATGACCGCAGATCTCTGGGCGATCATGTTCACGTTGAATACATCCTTTACTTTTCTCAGCTGCTCGGCAATTTCCTCGTTCATCACGCCGAACCCGACCCGCAGCCCGGCAAGGCCGTAAATTTTTGAAAAGGTCCTCAGGACAATCAAATTATCAAACTGAGACAATAATGGTAATGTTTCGAGGTAGTCATCGGTCGTCACGTACTCCATGTATGCTTCGTCCACGACCACCAAAATGTGCGACGGGATGCTTACGAGAAATGCCAGCAGCTCTTTTTTTCCGACGATGGTTCCTGTGGGATTGTTGGGATTGCATACAAAGATGAGCTTTGTCTTTGGAGTGACCGCCCGGGCCATGGCTTTCAGGTCATGCGTGCCATCAACCAAAGGGACGATGACAGGTGAGCCTCCTTCAAGGAATACATTCGTCTGATACCTCGGAAAGGTCACATCGGCCATGACGGCTTCGTCCCCGCAGGACATATATGCCCTTGTCAGCAGCCGGATTACTTCATCCGACCCATTCCCGAACACCAGCTTTTCTTTCTCCACACCAAGGAACGCTGCAACTTTATTTGATAGTTCAATGGCTGCCCCGTCCGGGTAGAGAAAAAGATCCCCGTCCTGTTCCTTGAACCATTTCTTCACATTCGGTGAGCAGCCATAAATATTCTCATTTTCCGAGAGCTTCCTGATTTTGCTCAATCCATGCTCTTTCTGCAGATCTGCCAATGTCTTTCCCAGCACATAGGGAGCGATATGCGTTACCGCTTCTCTTGTTTTAAATTTAAGTGCCATGCATGTCCCCCGCTTTCCTCATGGATGAAGGGGGCCGACCCGTTTCAAGTAAAAAGCTTCCCCCGCACTGAATAAGCACCTATTCAGCCGGAATCAGCTCCCCTCTTTACGGGTTAACCCCCCTTGACCGGTCCCTTTGACCCCAATATCTCTCTATCTTTCTTTATTTATCTGTATCTATTAATATGGTTTATAAATTTCCGCGGCGTTCCTGCTCGCGTTCGATGGATTCGAAAAGTGCCTTGAAGTTTCCTTCCCCGAAGCCCCTTGCCCCTTTACGCTGGATGACTTCGATGAACAGTGTCGGACGGTCGACGATCGGCTTGGTGAAGATTTGAAGGAGATACCCTTCATCATCGCGGTCAACCAGAATATTTAGTTCTTTGATCTTTGAAATTTCTTCATCGATTTCGCCTACACGCTCTGAAAGCATTTCATAATAAGAGTCCGGAGTGTTAAGGAATTCTACTCCGTTTTCTTTTAATTTACCGACTGTTTTCACGATATCTTCTGTGAGTATCGCAATGTGCTGGACACCAGGTCCGCCGTAGAACTCAAGATATTCCTCAATCTGGGATTTACGTTTCCCTTCCGCCGGTTCGTTGATTGGGAACTTGATTCTTCCCCCGTTATGCATGACCTTGGACATGAGGGCGGAATACTCGGTCGTGATATCTTCATTCGTGAAGTGACGCATTTCCTTGAAGCCCATCACTTTCTCATAGTACTCGACCCATTCTTCCATTCTTTCGACGTTGCCGACAACGTGGTCGACCGCGATGATTCCGGTATCTTCATTGTTCAGTGCCGAATCATATTTTTCAAAGCCCGGCATGAAGATCCCTTTGTAATCCTTGCGCTCGATCAGCGTGTGGACCGTGTCACCATATGTACCGATCACGGCTTTTTTCAATGTTCCTTCATCATCTTCAAGTGTGGACGGCGGCATGATTTCGATTGCCCCTCGTTCCACAGCCCCGGTGTAAGCCTTTTCAACATCATCCACCATAAGAGCGATATCCTTGATTCCATCCCCATGCTTATGGATGAACTGTGAGACACGGCTTCCTTCGTGCAGACTTCCTGTGATCACCAGGCGCACCTTATTTTGCTGCAGTACATAGGACACCGTGTCCCGGTTGCCTGTTTCAAGGCCCGAGTAAGCCACTGTTTTAAATCCATATGCCGTACAGAAGAAGTGGGCGGTCTGCTTTGCATTTCCCGCATAATACTCCAGATAGTCAACATCCCTTACCGGAAATAGTTCTTCCACTTTTTCTTTTTTCTTCGCCGCATTCTCTTGCATACTGATCCCTCCAGATAACTTTTTATATTTTCTGAATATATCGTAAATAATTACACGCATCTTCTCAAGAGCGGCCGGTGAAGCTTGAACGCTTTTCTGCAATGAAGCGCACTATCTTCCAGCCGGCTCTTTTTTGCGGGGAGGCAGATGGACCGCCGCTCCCTTTATTGCTTCCACTGCTTCCAAAAGGCTCTCTCCGAACCCCGGATGAGCATACAGGGGAAAACTGAAATCTTCATCCCTGGCTGCCATTTCAAGTCCGAGGACCCCGGTTTGGATCAACTCGACGGCGCCTGCCCCGATCATATGAATTCCGAGTATAAGATCGGTTTCTTTATCAGAGACAATCTTCACCAGGCCGTCCGATGCACCTGTCACACCCGCATAGCCATTCGCCCTCACAGGGTATTCGCTCACGGAAACCGCATACCCCTCCTCTTCCGCCTGGCTTTCACTCAACCCCGTAAAAGCCACTGGCGGAGTAAGCTGGATGACTGTCGGTATATGCCGGAGGTCAACTTCAGGGTGCCTTCCCGCGATGGCCTCTGCCGCCGCCTTGCCCTGCTTGATCGCTTTTACTGCAAGGGGCAGGCCTTGTGTCACATCGCCTATAGCCCATAGGTTATCAATCGAAGTCCTTCCCAGGTTGTCGGTTTTAATGAACCCGTCCCCTGTCAATTCGATTCCCAGGCGGTCAAGGCCCAGATTTCCTACATTCGGCCTTACACTTCCGCTTACAGCGAAATGACTGCTTTCGATCGAGATGGTTTCACCATTTTCTTTCTTCAGAATCGTGCGAACCCCGGATTCGTTCCTCGATACCTCCTGAAGCTCACAGTCTTTCAGCACGGTTATCTTCTGCTTTTTAAAAAGTCTCAGGAGTTCTTTCGTAATACTCGCATCGAATGGCAGTCCCTCCGGCAGGATCAGTGTGACCCTGCACCCGAGCGCCGCAAAGGACGAGGCGATTTCGAGTGAAATATAATCCGATCCGCAGACAGCCAGTTCATTCGGAATTTCTTCCAGCGTAAAGATGTCGCGTTCTTTCAGAATTCTTTCTGAGTCAAACTGAATGCCTGCTTCATAATGGAATTCTCCCCCGGCCGCTATGATCGCCTGTTTAAAATTAAACAGTGAGAACTCGTGCCCGTTTTCCACTCCGATCCTCGAATCCGAGAGGAAAGAAGCAGTCCCTTTCACGATTTCGATTTCATTCGCTTTACAGAGTGCTTCCACCCCTTTGCGGAGCTGGGTGACCTTTTTCTCCCTGTACTGTTGAAGGAGGGACATGTTCAGATCTGTCTGCATGAATTCCATTCCCATTTCCGTTAGATGGCCGAGTTTCTTATATTCTTGTGCAAAATGGGTGAAGATCTTGGACGGTATGCACCCTTTATTGAGGCATGTGCCCCCCAGTTCTTCCTTTTCGATGAGGGTCACCCGCCGCCCAAGGCCTGCAGCCCTGATGGCGGCATGATATCCGCCCGGTCCGCCGCCGATGACGACAACATCTTTATCTTCCGTGATTTCTCCCACTACCATTTATATCAACTCCAGAAGCAAGGTTTGGGGTTCCTCTATGAGATCACGCAAACGGTTGGTGAATCGTACCGCCGTGCCGCCGTCTGCTACCCGGTGATCGAAAGACATCGACACATTCATCATCGAACGGATGACGATTTCATCGTTTTCATTCACCATCGGCCGCTTCTTCGTTTTATGGAAGGCAAGCAGTCCGGTTTCAGGTTCATTGATGATCGGCGTGGCTCCGATCGATCCATTCAGCGGACCGACATTGCTGACCGTGAATGTCCCGCCAGTCATTTCTTTGACCGTCAATCTATTTTCCTGCGCTTTGCGCGTCAGTTCTTTCATTTCCTGATGGATGATTTTCATCGATTTCGCTTCCACATTGCGGATGACCGGAACGATCAGCCCCTCTTCTGTGTCTGTTGCCAAACCGATATGATGCTCCCGTTTAAGATGGACACACTCATTTTTTTCATCAAGTTCCGCATTGAATAGAGGGAACTCTTTTAAACAGATCGAAATGACTTTGATAAAATAGGCTCCCATCGAAATGGACTGCCCCCGGCTCTTCATCGTTTCTTTCCATTCCAGCAGATTGGTCACGTCGATTTCTTCAAAGTGGGTGCAGTGCGCGATCGTGCGAAGGGAATGTGTCATCTTTGAAGCGATTTGTTTCCTTCTTCCCCTGAACGGGATCGTGCTTGTATCCTTGGCGGCAGCGTCCGGCTGGACTTCCTGTACTTCCAGTGCCTCTTCAGCGCGTATAGGCTCTTCAGGCTGTGAGCCGGTGTCTTTTTGGAGAAAAGTGTACACGTCTTCATCAAGGATCCGTCCGCCTGCCCCGCTGCCGGTGACCTCATCCAGGTCCACACCGTTTTCCCTGGCGATTTTCCTTGTGTAAGGTGAAGCCAGTACTCTCCTCGCCCTGATGCCCTGGGGCTTTTTCGGCTGTGTGACTGCTTCCGGCATCCCATCTTCCTTTTCCATCAGCAGCACAGTCGTACCGACCGGGATCGTTTCCCCTTCCCCGACTTTCAATTCTTTTATCCTGCCTGAGAAAGGCGCAGGTATTTCAGCGGTCATCTTGTCCGTCTGTACTTCCACCAGCGGCTGATCCGCTTTGACCGTGTCCCCTGCCTTGACAAGGAAATGATTCACGTTCGCTTCCGTCATGCCTTCCCCGATATCGTGAAGCTTGACCTCCATACTCTCCCCCCTCTTATCAATCTAGTATTCTGCCACTTTCTTGACTGCCTCCAGTACGCGTTTCTTGTCAGGCAGATAAAAATCTTCAAAACCGAAATACGGAACGGGTGTGTCAAAGCCCGTCACACGCTCCACCGGTGCTTTTTGATATAAAAAGGACGTATCATTGATGATGGCGAGTACGTCATTCCCCACTCCGCCAGTCGCGTGTGCCTCGTGCACCACGACTGTCCTTCCCGTTTTCTGGACGGAGTCAGATATCAAGTCCTTATCCAGCGGATAAAGGGTGCGCAGATCCAGCACTTCACATGAAATCCCTTTCTTCGCAGCTTCTTCTGCGGCTTCTTCCGCCACCTTGACCATGGCCCCCCAGGCGATGACTGTGACGTCCTCCCCTTCTTTCACTACCTTCCCTTTCCCGATTTCAACCGTGTACTTCTCTTCCGGCACTTCTTCGCGTGAGGAACGGTAGCATCTCATCGGTTCGAGGAAAAGGACCGGATCTGGGTCTTCGATGGCCGCAATCATGAGCCCTTTCGCATCATAAGGGCTTGAAGGGCAGACCACCTTGATGCCCGGCATATGAGTAAAGATCGCTTCAGTGCTGTCGGAATGGATTTCAGGCGCCCTGACCCCCGCCCCGTAAGGAGCTCTGATCACGAGCGGACATGTGAAATGCCCAAGGGTCCTTGAGCGCAGACGGGAAGCATGTGTCATGATCTGCTCATAGGCAGGATAGATGAATCCCATGAACTGAACCTCTGCCACCGGTCTGAAGCCGTTCACGGCCATACCGATCGCAGCACCGATGAACCCGGCTTCACTGAGCGGGGTATCCATGACCCTGTCTTCACCGAACTCTGCCTGCAGTCCGTCGGTCGCTCTGAAAACGCCTCCGTTGGTGCCGATATCTTCCCCCATAAGGAGCACGTCATCGTGTTCAGCCAGCATCACTCTCATTCCATCCGTGACCGCCCCGACCATCGTCAGCATCTTTGTCTTGGTTAATGTGCTCATCGGCTCACTCCTCCCATACTTTTCAGGAGCTTTTCTTTTTGTTCCTGGATCGTCCATGTCGGTTTTTCAAAAACATAATCGAATATGACACTTGGATCTGCAGCAGGATAGGCTTCCAATTCATCAACTGCGAGGTCCACTTCCTTCGCACATTCATTCCCGACTGATTCCATCCAATCCTCGTCGATCCAGCCCTTTTTCTCCATGAATTTCACGAGCCTGTCTACCGGGTCGTTGTCATGCCTTCTCGCATCGCTCTCTTGCTGGTCGCGGTATTTTGTCGGGTCATCGGCAGTCGTATGCGCACCGTATCTCCAGGTGACCGATTCGATCAGGGTCGGTCCCTCTCCGCTTCGTGCCCGTTCCAGGGCTTTTTTCGTTTCAAAATACACAGCAAAAATATCATTGCCGTCTATCCTGACTCCCGGGATATCATAAGCCAGTGCTTTCTGGGCAATGGTTTTCGTTTTCATTTGTTTGTGCATCGGGACTGATATCGCATAATGATTGTTCTGGTTAAAAAAGACAACCGGAGCCTCCCATACGCTTGCGATATTCAAGCCTTCATGAAAATCCCCTTCAGACGTCGCACCGTCGCCGAAGTATGCAATCGCAGCATTCCTCGTCCCTTTCCTTTTCTCGGCATAGGCCGCACCCACCGCATGCGGGAGCTGTGTGGCAATCGGGATGCCCGGTGTGAAAATGTTCTTCCCTTCCGGAGGGACGCACCCTTCATTCCTCCCTTTCCAGAACAGGAGGATGTTCAACAGGGAATGACCGAACGTCATCGCGGCCCCGTGATCGCGGTATGTCGGGAAGAGCCAGTCTTTCTCATCCAGGGCGAGGGCAGTCCCGACCTGCGAGGCTTCCTGGCCCTCGTATGGTGCATATGTGCCAATCCTTCCCTGCCTTTGAAGACTGACTGCTTTACGGTCAAAGGTTCGGATCCTGATCAAATGACGATAAAACTGCCGGGCCATGTTTTCTGAAATCTCGTTTTCATATTCGGTTTGAATAAGTTCCCCTTGATTGTCCATCACCTGGACGATTGGAAAATCCTCGATCATTTCATCACCTCGTGTGGTGCTTATTTTTTATTGTCCAGCTCCAGGGCTTAGAGGCACTTGTCATAAGCCAAATGGTCCATGAAGGCAAAATACGCCTTCATCTTATGTTTGTCACCTCTGAACGAGCCGCCCTACGTTTTTCTTATTGACGTACTGCCCATTTAGGCCGTTTCATGTGTGAGAAGAAGCTGTTTCTTCTTGAGCGGGAGTGGATGCGGTCTTCGCAGAAGCGGTCCGCTGCTTCCATTGTGGTCATCTGCTGGTTCTCTGCTTGAAGGTAAATATTCTGAAGGGTGTTATAGATGGCACTTGTCTTTTGAAGGACCCGCTCTTTATTCGGTTCGTATAATTCATCTGCCACCTGGATCAATCCGCCGGCATTGACGATGTAATCCGGGGCGTAAAGGATTCCTTTTTCATGAAGCTTCAACCCATGGGACAGGTCGAGAAGCTGGTTGTTGGCAGACCCTGCGACTGCCTTCACTTTCAGCTGGTCGATCGTGTCGTCATTAATGATTCCGCCGATTGCACACGGCACGAAGACATCGGCATCGACTGAATAAATTTCATCGCCTGATACGACTTTGATGGCCGCTCCCATGCTTTTCGCCTTTGATACCAGCTGATCGATCGAACCTTGATTGATATCGGTCACATACAGATCCGCCCCTTCATCCAGGAGGCGCTCGGCCACTTTATAACCGACTTTCCCAAGGCCCTGGATCGCATAGCTCTTCCCGTGCAGGTCCCTTGATCCCCAGATGGTCTGGTTCGTTGCCTGCAGTCCGTAAATGACCCCCATCGCAGTCGGGATCGACGAGTCTCCGCTTCCTCCGTATACTTCATCGACACCTACTATGCAATTCGTTTCTTTCAGTGCATAAACAAAATCTTCAGGTTCTGTCCCCATGTCTGTTCCGGTGTAGAAACGGCCGTTCAGGGATTCCACAAATTGACCGAAGGCACGGAATAATTCAGGATGCTTATCCTTCGCAGGGTCACCGATGATGACTGCCTTTCCTCCCCCGAAATCAACGTCTGCCGCAGCGCATTTGTACGTCATTCCCTTTGACAGGCGAAGCACATCGTTCAATGCTTCATCCACTGAGCCGTATGGCCTCATGCGGCAGCCGCCGAGTGCCGGGCCGAGTGTCGTGTTATGTATTGCGATTATGGCTTTGAGTCCTGTATCTTCATCATTACAAAAAACAACTTGTTCATGGTTCTTGATTTGTTCAAACATATCCATTCCGATTCCCCCAGACCTTTTTGTAAACGCTTACAGATTAGAGCTCAAAAATTATATACGTTCGATTCTTTCTCTTATTTTTTCTTTGGGCAGGACAACCTGTTTGACCTCTCCCCTGCCGATGATCCTGTCATTCTTGAAATCTCTCACAATCACTTCCGTCACGATGATATTTTTCTCGTATTTAATGACCGCGGCCTTAATTTCAAGACTGGCACCGGTGCCTGCTGGAGCCATGTGCTCAACAGTCACTTTCGCCCCCATGCCTTCCTCATCTTCCTCCAGAAAAGGAAGAATGATTTTCCTGGACGCCCATTCCATGTGGTAGACCATCGAAACGGTTGAATAAACCGGATGCACCACACTTCCTTCGAACTGGGCATGCATGGAAGGGGACACTTCCGTCATGATCGTCGCAGTATGTCCTTCAGCTAAACCGGACTTCATCGCTTTCCCCCTTTAAACCAACGCATCATACATTTTCATATAACGTTAATTTAACGATATAATAACATTCAGTATTATAAATAGTCAATATATTGTTAAAATTTAAACAGTTTACAAACCAACCTCAAAGCCCGTCCCGCGGCGCTTTAACACAAAAAAGCAACGGGATGGAGTCAAGTCTAACGGGGAGATGAAGCAGAACATTTTTTCGCCCTTCATTGTCAGTATCCTGTAATTGTTTAAATAAGGGGAGTTTTTTCTGTTATCCTGCAGAATCGGACCAGGTTTGGGGAAAATAAGGGGACTTTTTCCGTTAAGGCAAGGTAAAAGGGGGCATTTTCATGCTCTTGGAGTAAATAGGGGAAATATTTCCGTCTATTCATTCCTTATTTGGAGCTAATTCCTTATTAAGAGGAATTCCTCCCCTTATTCTAGTAGTTTTTTTATAGAAATTATTTTTAAATTCAACCACGAATAAAAAATGCTTGGAGCATCTGTCTCCAAGCACTTTTTTCATGCTAGATTGCTTCTTACTTTGGTGCTAGTTACAATACGAAAAGCAATCACCCCTTATATGGAGTCCCGTTGTTTTTTTAAGATAGAAGCGCGCGGTCGCTTGCGAGTTTGCTGCCGCGGATTCGCTGGAATTCGTTCAGAAGCCCTTCGACGGTGAGGTGTTTCTTCTCATCTTCATTGACTTCAAGGATGATCTGTCCTTTGTCCATCATGATCAGGCGGTTGCCGAGATCGAGTGCCTGCTGCATATTATGGGTGACCATCAGGGTTGTCAGCTGATATTTCTTCACAATTTCTTTCGTCAGGTTCGTGATCAGATCGGCACGGGCCGGATCAAGTGCTGCAGTATGTTCATCAAGCAGCAGGATCGACGGCTCGGTGAAAGTCGCCATCAAAAGGGACAGCGCCTGTCTCTCCCCGCCGGAAAGCATTCCGACTTTTGCGTTCAGACGGTTTTCAAGACCGAGATGCAGGGTTTCGAGTACTTCTTTGAAGAATTCTTTCCTCTTCTTCGTGACACCGATTCGGAAGGTTCTTGTCCGGTTCCGGGAATAAGCCATCGCCAGGTTCTCCTCGATCGTCATGGAAGGCGCCGTCCCTGCCATCGGATCCTGGAAGACACGTCCGATCAGCTTTGAACGCTTATACTCCGATACCCTGGAAACATCATTGTCACCGATTAGGACATTACCCACATCCGGGAGCAGGACCCCTGATACGATGTTCATAAGAGTAGATTTCCCTGCACCGTTGCTTCCGATGACAGTGACGAAGTCCCCCGGTTTCATGGTCAGCTGGATATCGTCGAGGGCGATTTTCTCATCCGGTGTGCCTTCATTGAAGACTTTATGAATTCGATTTAATTGCAGCACCGTCATCACCCTTCCTTTCAGTAAGAGAAACCTTATTCATTCTTTCCGCCATACGCTGTGCTTTTCGTTTTTTATCCTTGTATCTGTCCATCACTTTCGGCATGATCAGAGCGAGGATGACGATCACCGCCGTGATCAGCTTCATATCGCCGGTTTCAAGGAACTCAACCCGGAGCGCCATACTGACGACTAGACGGTAGATGATCGCACCTCCTATGACTGCTAGTGTCGTGCGGGCGATTGTCTTTGTCCCGAATAACGCTTCCCCGATGATGACAGAAGCAAGACCGATGATGATCATCCCGATCCCCATGCCGACATCTGCAAAACGGCTGTACTGGGCAATCAGTGCACCCGACAGCGCTACCATGCCGTTAGAAATCCCAAGACCCAAAATGATCATGAGATTTGTATTGGCTGAGAAGCTGCGGATCATCCGCTGATTGTCGCCTGTTGCACGAAGCGCGAGACCGACCTCGGTTTTCAAGAAAGCATCCGTCAGGAACTTGATGGCGAGTGTGATGATCACCATGATGAACAGGATGCTCCACGTCCCCGGGAGAGGTTCCCCAAGTCCCACTGCCATCCAGAGCTTGTTGAGCGCTGTATCGATGCCGAGCGGTGCCCATACACTTTCAACACCTGTAAAAGCTGTATCCTGGTTCAATAAAGGGACATTCGATCGTCCCATGATCCTGAGGTTGATGGAATAAAGGGCAATCATCATCAGTATCCCTGATAATAATGCATTGATTTTTCCAAATGTATGAAGCAGACCTGTTATGCATCCCGCTGCAAATCCAATTACGATTGCTGTCAGTGTTGCTGTAACGGGATTGTAGCCGCTGACAATCATGGTGGCGGCGACAGCAGCCCCGGTCACGAAGCTGCCATCCACCGTTAAATCAGGAAAATCCAATATCCGAAAGGACAGGTAGACTCCAAGGGCCATAATTGCGTATATGATTCCAGATTCAAAGGATGCGAATATTGCTGTTGGCACGAATCTTCATCCTCCCTTATTCTTCAAGAAATTTTCCTAAATCAGACCATGAATCTTTCACTTCCACACCTTGCTCTTCCGCTGCTTTTTTATTAAACATCAACTCGAAATTTTGCGGAGCCTGTACAGGAATTTCAGACGGTTTTTTCTCACCTTTCAAAATCTTGACGGCCATCATTCCCGTTTCGTAACCAAGATCTTCGTAATTGAAGCCGCTTGCTGCAATCGCACCTTTTTTCAATGAATCTAGTTCACCCACGAATAAAGGGATATCCTTTTCGTTCGCAACACCGATGACCGACTCAAGTGCTGATACCACCGTGTTGTCCTTAGGGATATAAATGGCATCCACCCGCCCTGTCAAGGATTCAGCTGCCTGCTTGACATCCGCTGATGTGGAAACGGAAGCTTCTACGACTTTGACTCCTTTGTCTTTGGCAAACTTATTGATTTCCTCTGCCTGAACGACAGCATTTTGTTCACCGGAGTTATAAATGATACCGATTGTTTTCGCTTTCATTTCGTCTGTGACAAAAGAAAGGGTCTTGGAAATCGCTTCAGGATGAGTATCCGTCGTACCCGTGATATTTTCGCCTGGCTCATCAAACGATTTCACCAATTCAGCACCCACAGGGTCCGTCACCGAAGTGAAAACGATCGGAATTTCTTTTGTGGCATTGAGCGCATGCTGTGCGCTTGGGGTTGAGTTTGCGAAGATAAGGTCTACGCCGTCACCCACAAGGTTCTTGGCCGCCGTTTGTGAATTACTTTGATCTCCCTGGGCTATCTGAACATTGTATTCAACATTTTCGCCTTCTTTAAAGCCGTTCTCCTCCAATGCTTTTTTAAATCCTTCAAATGCAGCATCCAGGGAAGGATGTTCTACGATCTGGGTGACACCGATGACATATTTCTTGTCACCATCATCTGCCGAACTCTTTTCACTGCTGCCGCATCCGGATAATACAGTCATACCCAGAAGCATTGTCATGGCACCGAACAACAAACTCTTCTTCTTCATTGATATCCCCCTTTTTCTCTTGAAAAATTTTATGATTAATAGTCTAATAGACTATTAGATCCCCCTTGTAATAAAAAATACCACCTTCGTGAATACAACGTTATATTATCATCACCGTCACAAAATAGTCAATAATATTCCGAAAATTTAAAAATTAATACTAGTATAGACGGTTTGGGTCTGAATATCTAGATGAATTTTTGATTTTTTAATAGTGTGACGGGGAGGGGGAGGGTGGTGCTTTCGTGGTGAGTGCGAATAGTGTCGTATTTTGTAGAATGGTCGATATATTACGATTTTGGGCGATAAATTGATATTATGATCGATAAAAAAAGGTTTTAGGTGATATCTCGAAAAAACGGACGATAAAATCGATAAACGGTCGATAACCCAGTGTCAGGCCAGTGCCCATCTATTGCATTGAAGATTGCTTCCAACAAAAAAGCATGCCCCCATAAAAGGAACATGCCTCTTCTCCATCATTTAACTTTGTGATTCACTAACCGTGTAAAAATGCCCTCTGCATCTCTCATCATTTTCTCTATCAACTCTTTCACTGTCGGGATATCCGATACCAGTCCGGAGATCTGTCCCCCATTGATGAAACCCCGGTCCAGCTTCCCTTCCAGTGCACCGATTCTATGAAAATCTTCCGAAGTAAGCCTGCCGAACTCCTCGGCAGGAACGCCTTCTTTCTCTTTTTGCAGCAATTCCGCCGAGTAAGGTGCCTTCATGACCCTTCTTACTTTTCCGACTGAGCGCCCGACAATCACAGTACTGTCATCCTTTGCATCCAATAGCGCTGTTTTATAGTTTTCATGAAACGGAGCTTCCTTAGTCGCGATCAGGCGCGTCCCCATCTGAACCCCGCTTGCTCCGAGCGCAAGCATTGACGCAAGCCCTCTTCCATCCCCGATACCCCCTGCAGCGGCCACGGGGATACTGACGGCATCAACGAGCTGAGGAATGAGGGCAAGGGTCGTCGTTTCCAGATTGGAATTGATCCCAGCCGCTTCATATCCTTCGCCCACGATAATATCCGCCCCTGCTTGTTCTGCTTTCACCGCCTGTTTCTTTGAAGCGACCACACAGATGACCTTCACACCATGTTCATGAAAATATGGGATGAGAGGCGTCGGATTTCCTGCCGATAAGGATACGACTGGAACCCCATGTTTAACCACCAGGCGGACCATCTCCTGTAAATGAGGAGTGATGGCGATCGGAATATTTAACGCAAATGGTTTTGTTGTAAGATTCTTTGTCTCTATGATTATACTTTCAACTTCATCGACGTCCATTGTACCAACGCCGATCGTACCCAGTGCACCTGCTTCTGAAACGGCTGCAGTCAGAGGAGCATTGCTGATATTCCCCATCCCCCCCTGAAGAATGGGAACATCAATATTGAGAATCTCCGTTAAGTTATTCATTATAATCCCCCTTCGTTAAATTCATGTTATACGTTTACAAAAATTTAGACAAGAGGTAACTTTCGTTATTCTAGTAAAATGATAATCGATACTTAAAACCGCTAATGATTTCCGTGCAAGACTTCGCTTTCCCCGGGCGGTTGGTGAGCCTCCTCTCCTTATTCAGGATAAGAACTGTCCAGCTTCAGGGCTTAGTGGCACATGTCATAAGCCAAACCGTCCATGAAGGCAAAGTGCGCCTTGCAGGCCGATTCGTCTTATGCCACACGCCTCTGAGCAAAGCCCTTCCGCATTTCGGTTAGGAGTCTTCGTCTTGCACTCCAATCAACCGCTGTGAAGACGCCAACAAGCATAAATGAAAACTAAAACCCGAACTAATTTGGCAGTAAAAAAGCCATTTAGTTCGGGTTTAACATATGCTAAAACACTTTTTTTAATCCAGCAATAAAGGGTGGGTCATGATATCGTAGCTGCGGTCTTTATTTTTCAGTTCATTGCCGTCTTCGAATACACTTTCGAAGAAGCGGGAGGCTGGTTCCGCGAGTTCTTTGTAGTACTCGGCGAATAAGGAGGCGGCATGGGACCCAAGCCACTTTTCGGGAAGAAGCTCCTCAGGCAGTCCGGGATCGACGAATAGGAATTTACGGTACTCATGCACGAGCTTTGTGCGTTCCACAAAGCATTCCGCGTCGCTCATATCGCCTTTTTTAATTTTATTTTTATCAATCATATACTGCTGGCTATAGTGCGCAATGAAATCCTGGTAACGTTCATTGATCTCTTTTAAGTCCCAGCTCTTTTCGACGAGCCGCTGATTTTCATTGGGACCTTGATATTCTGCTATAAAGAAATCGACGTATTCTTTAATATCATATTTCTTGATCAGCGACTGAACTTGTTTTTCTAAATTGTTCGGTGAAATCCATGTCGAAGTCGAAAGCGTTCCAAACCCGCTCCAAACCAGTTCCTTTCGAAGTTCATCACGGATACTGCGGATTTCTTCAGGGATGCTGTACATGAAGATTCTCCATTTTCCGTCCCAATCCTGCGGCTTCAGCTTGAAGATCCTGTTTGCGGCTTCTTCCATGCGGTCCACGCCGGGTTCAGTCAAGGAATAATAGCTTTTATTCCCCTGTTTCTCCGCCTGTACCCAGCCTTGTTTATTCATCCTCGAGATCGCCGCCCGGACGGCCTGATCATTGTGGCCGAATTCATTCAGCAGCCGGATGAGGCTGCCGATCCAAATTTTATTTCCATAGTGGCGTATGTAATCCCCGTACAGGGTAAAAATCATTGATCTGGTATTCATTGATGCCTCTCCTTTTTACTTTCTTTCCAAAATATATTATGCCGTTTATTTTACGTTTAAATAGTATCATATCATAATTTTAATAATAAAAGGGATATTTTCAGGCTGACTTAATCTTTAAAAATGGTAGAGTATTTTTGAAACTTATCTATGGCAGGTTCGTAAGATATATAAAGAATTTTTATGAAGGAGAGCATATGGATTTACAAAAATATCTTTCAGTTGAAGGAAAGACCGCTCATAAATCATGGTGGAATGAAAAAGGGTACGTCCAAACATTTTTCAATAAAGAAACAAAGAAAATGGAAGAAAAGACTGTATCATATCAAAATATGACCGAGGCATTAATCGGCTATGCATATCTGCCTTGGACTTCCTCCAGTAGTACAGACCGCAGTATTCGATTCCGGATCGGAGCAAACATAGTCATTCAGTATGAAGATAAACAAACCGACCAGTATTTACTATTCCTAGCCGAAACCCAGGAAGATCTGGCCAAATGGCTGCAACTGTTCAACGAGCATACTATCCCTGTATTCACTACTGATCTGGATTTAAAGGATGTACCACATACGGATTACAAATTATTTTACAAGGATATAAAGAAAAAACAGTTTAAATCCAATTCCCAGCTCCCGGATGTAATGGCAGTGACTAAAGAGCATAGCACTCATCCTCAATGGCGCCCTGAATCGTACAAGAAAAGGGAAGAAACAAGTAACTCTAAATGGGTATATAAAAAGAAGAAACTCACAGCATTCTTGGCCGTTTGTTCCTTTTTAACCGCACTGTTTTGGATTCCTATTTGGCAGGTAGATCGTGATCAGTCGTTTGACACTGTACATAGCCTTTTCTTCACAGCGATGACACTTATTCTGTTAGGAACATACTTTAAAAATCTGTGGTCCCCCTATCAGTCATTAATGGACACGGCTGTAGTGGGAATTTCCCTGTATACGGGACTTGCCGCAGCAAACTTATTCATGCCAGTCACAACTGAAACATACCTGGCTTTATGGTATGAATTCTTGGTCCTCGCCGTCTATATCAACGCAGGCTATTTCATCATGAGGAAGGTCAATAAAAAGTTAACACGAAAGACAAGCAGACAATAAAGGAAGGAAACATCCTTCCTTTTAACTCTTTAATAAAATTATTCCACCTGCTCCACCAGCGTTGCAATCCCCTGCCCCACACCGATGCACATCGTCGAGAGGCCGTAGCGGGTTCCTCGCTTTTTCATTTCATGTACAAGGGTGGTCAGAATCCTCGCACCGCTTGCACCAAGCGGGTGACCGAACGCAATTGCCCCGCCGTTGACGTTAACGATTTCCGCGTTAAGTCCGAGATCCCTCATGCAGGCGATCGACTGTGCCGCAAACGCTTCGTTTAGCTCCACCAGCCCGATTTCATCAAGCGAAAGGCCTGCACGCTTCAGTGCCTTGCGCGTTGCATAGATTGGCCCGAGTCCCATGACTGAAGGCTCCAGTCCCGCAGTCGCAGAGGTGATATACCGTGCCAGCGGTTTCAGGCCTAGTTCCTCCGCTTTCTCCCTGCTCATCAATAACAGCGCGGATGCTCCGTCATTCACTCCTGACGCATTGCCTGCCGTGACTGTTCCTTCATTAAATAGCGGGGAGAGCTTACCGAGCTTTTCCATACTTGACTGGGGACGGGGGTGCTCGTCGACTGTCACAGTGGTGACGTTCCCTTTTCGGTCGGTGATTTCCACAGGAACGATTTCATCGCTGAATCGCCCTTCTTCCATTGCATGCTTCGCCTTCATCTGGCTCTCAAAGGAAAAGCGGTCCTGTTCCTCCCTGGTGATTTCATATTGCTTTGCTACATTTTCAGCTGTTTCAGGCATGGAATCCGTCCCGTATCTCTGCTTCAGGCGCGAGTTGACGAATCGCCACCCGATAGTTGTGTCGAACATTTCCATATTGCCTCTCGGAAATTCTTTGGAAGGCTTCGCCATGACAAAGGGTGCCCTTGTCATACTTTCCGTCCCGCCGGCAATGAAAATATCCCCTTCCCCGGCAAGGATTGCACGTGCAGCATAATTCACCGCATCCAACCCGGAGCCGCACAGCCGGTTGATCGTCGTCGCTCCAACTTCAACAGGCAATCCTGCCAGCAAGGCGGACATACGTGCTACGTTTCTATTGTCCTCCCCTGCCCCGTTGGCATTACCGAGCACAACCTCTTCGATCTCATCCATCGGCATCATGTCATTTCGTTCAACCAGTGCTTTGATCACAATTGCCCCAAGATCATCCGGACGGACATCTTTCAATGCTCCTTTATACTTTCCGATCGGTGTACGCACTGCATCTACAATGACTACTTCCTTCATGGCCGGCTCTCCTTTTCTTTCGTTTCCGAGTAATCATACACGCCCCTGCCGGATTTCCTGCCGAGTCTCCCCGCCTTGACGTACTTTTCCAAAAGCGGTGCCGGCCGGTATTTCTCCCCAAGCTTTTCATGAAGATATTTCAGGTTGTTCAAGCGCGTATCCAATCCGACAAGATCCCCAAGCTCAAACGGACCCATCGGATAATTCAGACCCAGCTTGATGGCCTTATCGATTTCTTCCGGTGAACCGAGGCCTTCTTGCAGCATATAAAAGGCTTCGTTTCCGACCAGTGCGCTGATCCTGCTTGTAACGAAACCGGGAAACTCATTGATGACGACTGTTTCCTTGCCCATCAGGCGCGCAACCTGTTCAATCACTTCGGCCGTTTCATCACTTGTCTCCAATCCACGCACGATCTCCACCAGCGGCATTTTATGTACAGGATTGAAGAAATGCATGGCAATGACTTTATCCGGACGCTTTGTAAATGAGCCGATTTCTGTCGGGCTCATCGTTGAAGTGTTTGTTGCAAGATAGCAGTAGTCAGGAGCATGCGCATCCAGCACTTCAAAAACCCCGCGCTTGATGTCCGCCTTCTCCGGCACCGCTTCGATGACGACATCTGCATCACGGACTGTGATCGAGAGGTTGGTGGAATATGAAAGCTGCTCGCGTGCCTCCATATATTCCTGACCGGTGATCTTCCCTCTTTCCACACCTTTTTCAAAAATGCTCTGAATTTCCGATTTGGCATGATCCAGCTGTTCTTGCTTTATATCCACCAGGGTGGTTCTGAAGCCCCCGACGGCACTTACGTAGGCAATGCCTCTTCCCATAACCCCTGAACCTACCACCACGATATGCTGTGTCATTGTTATTCCTCCTTTAGTGCAATAAGGGGTTGACCCGGAAAGGACAACCCCTGTATCAAGCTGTTATTTATACGCCGAACGGATTCAGCGGACGATTACCGAAGTAAGAGATGATGCTCTTCGTTTCTGTATATAGATCCAGCGTTTCAACACAAAGTTCGCGGCCGAATCCTGATTGCTTGTAACCTCCGAACGGTGTGCCCGGGAATGCGGAGAATGGGCAGTTCACCATGACAATACCTGCCTGGATTGCTTTCGATAATCGTGTCGCGCGGCCATGATTCTGTGTCCATACAGCTGAGCCAAGTCCGTATTCACTGTCGTTGGCCATCTTGATGGCTTCTTTTTCATCTTTGAATTTCATGACCACAACAACCGGTCCGAAGATTTCTTCCTTTACAGCCTTCATGTCATGAGTGACATCCGTGATGATTGTCGGCTCATACCAGTAACCTTTTTCGAAGCCTTCCACAGTTGCCGGTTTCCCTCCGGTCACGATGGTAGCGCCGTCCTCTTTGGCTGATTCCACGTAGCTGTGGATGGTATCGACCTGACCCTGGTTGATGATCGCACCGATATGAGTCCCTTTGTCGTGCGGATCTCCAAGCGCAAGCTTTTTCGTCTTCTCGACGAATTTTTCCATGAATTCTTCATAAATGTCTTCATGAACATAAAGTCTTGAGCGTGCTTCACAGGACTGTCCAGTATTATAGAAGATACCGAACAGCGATCCGTCCACCGCTGCGTCCACATCTGCATCATCAAAGACGATGTTCGGAGATTTGCCTCCAAGCTCCAATGTCACACGCTTAAGGGTTTGAGAAGCCTTCTCCATGATATTTTTCCCGATCGGTGTTGAACCCGTGAAGGCCACTTTGTCTACTTTTTTATGTTCAACAAGGTAGTTTCCGACTGAGGATCCGGCCCCCGGTACAATATTTACGACTCCTTCAGGAACTCCTGCTTCGATACAGATTTCACCGAGGACAATTGCAGTTAATGGAGTAAGTGTCGCAGGCTTTACGACGACAGAGCATCCAGACGCAATCGCGGGTGCGATCTTCCAGGCCGCCATCATGAGCGGATAATTCCAAGGAATGATCTGCGCACAGACACCCACAGGCTCTTTTTCTGCTGTGTTTGTGAATTGACCGGGTACATTGTTCACTGTTCCGCGGTGCCCCACAATCGCTCCTGCGTAGAATTCGAAGTCTTCGATTGCCTGCATGACCTGGCCTTGAGCTGCAGATAACGATTTTCCGCTGTCCATGATCTCAAGTGAAACCAGTTCATTGAAGCGGGAACGCATAATACCGGCAATCTTATTCAGTACTCGGGAACGTTTGTTGATCGGGAACTTCTTCCACTTACCGTGATCAAATGCATTCCTTGCAGCCTGGACGGCTTTTTCTGCATCTTCCACGGAAGCAAGTGATACCGTTGCAATCGGTTCGCCGGTTGCAGGATTATACGTCGTGAACGTTTCCCCTGATTCACTTTCCATACGCTGACCGTTGATCACCAATGAATAATGCTCTCTTTTCATTTCAAGTACTTCAAAGCTTTGTTCTTTTACTGTAGACATCGTCCCATCTCCTTTTTCGTTTTAGTATGCTAAACACCGCTTTTTATTTTCCCGCAGGAGTCTTCGTCTTGCACTCCAATCAAACGCTGGCTGCAACCTTAAATCAAAAGCAATCTATTTACCGTGAAAAGCTGGTCTTCGTTTTTCAAGAAACGCAGTGACGCCTTCGCGGTGGTCTTGGGTTTGACCGGCGATCCGCTGAGCGTAAGCTTCTTTTTCTAAGTATTCATGGAAGGATACATCATGACTTCCTTTCAAGAGCCTTTTCATGAGTCCGATTGCCTTCGTCGGCATGGAGGCAATCCGTTCTGCAAAGGCCGTTGTTTCTTCCTGCCATCCTTCAATCGGGATAAGCTTCGTCACCAATCCGAGCTTTTCAGCTTGGTCTGCGGTGATTTTTTCACCAAAAACAGCGAGTTCCAGTGCTTTTGCATAGCCTACCAGATTCGTTAAGTAGTAGAGGTTTCCTGAATCCGGGACCAGACCGACATGGACGAACGCTTGAACGAAGCTTGCTTTCTCTGATACAATCCTGAAATCGCATGCCAGAGCCAATGAAAAACCGGCCCCTGCCGCCACACCGTTCACCGCGGCGATCACGGGTTTCTCGCAGGCTTCGATTTCCTTCACCATGGGTCCGTAGTTATTCCGCAGCACTTCCCCGTGATCCATCTCTTCGTCCACTTCACTCAAATCCTGCCCCGAACAAAATGCACGCCCTTCGCCCGTTATGACGACGGCCCTCACATCCTTGTCACGGGATGATTCCTTGACTGCCTTTGCAACTTCAAGATTGAGCTGGCGAATGAACGCATTCAATTTATCCGGCCGGTTCAGGGTGATCCAGGCTACATGATTTTTCACTTCATATTTAATGGTTTCGTACACGATGCAGCCTCCTTACTTTCCTTTGAAATGTGGTTTGCGTTTTTCCACGAACGCTTTCATGCCTTCTTTCTGATCCTCGGAGGCAAAAAGAAGATAGAAATTCTTCCGTTCATACTGCATTCCTTCGTAAAGGGAATAATCAACCGCTTTATGTACGGATTCTTTTATCAACCGTATGGAAAGCGACGGCTTGGAGGCCAGTTTCTTCGCGAACTTCTCTGTTTCTTCCATTAATAGTTCCGGAGCGATTGCACGGTTGATGACACCCCATTCGAGTGCCTGCGCAGCCGTGAAGCGGTCGCCTGAGAGGAGCCATTCCATCGCCCTTGATTTACCGATGAGCTTTGTCAGGCGCTGGGTCCCTCCAGCGCCCGGCATCACACCGAGATTCACTTCGGGGAAACCGAAACTGGCGTCTTCAGCGGCAAACAACATGTCACAGCAAAGCGCGAGTTCAAATCCGCCGCCGAGAGCGAAGCCTTGGACAGCGCCGATGATCGGCTTTTTGATCCACGCGAGGCGGTCCCATTCCGTAAACTGGTTGAGAAGTTCAAGGTCGATGGCGCCGTCTTCCGACATTTCATCAATGTCGGCTCCTGCGGCGAATGCCCTCCCCTTTCCGGACAGGATGATCACTTTCACATTGTCATTGCGGTCAAACTCCTCAAAAGCTTCAACGATTTCCGAAACCATGGGGCGATTGATAGCGTTCAGCACCTTGGGACGGTTAAGCTCGATGAATCCGAGCCCGTCCCTTTCGCTGACTGCAATGTATTCGTGCTTACTCATCCACTTCTTCACCGATCATGAGCGTGACCAGTTCGGCAGCGAAGCCCATCAGGTCTTTTCCGGAAGCTTTTCCTTCGTCGGATTTAAGGCCTGCTTTAAGTGCTTCATGGCTTTCATAGTACATCTCGCACATGAGGTAGTACTTGCCTTCCCCGCCCATTGGGGAACCTGTGATTCTCGTAACCTTCATTTCTTTAAGACCAGGGATTTTTGATGTGATCGGGGCATGGGTATTGAAGTAGTGCTCGTCGAATTGTTCCTTGTTTTCAGGGTGTTTGTATAATGCGATTAGTTTTACCATTGTTAATCTCTCCTTATTATTTAAAAATTTGTTTTTATACCGCTTTTGATTTCCGTGGAAGACTTCGCTTTCCGCGGGTAGCTCGTAAGCCTCCTCGTCGCATGCGCTCCTGCGGGGTCTCACATTAGCTACTTTTCCCGCAGGAGTCTTCGTCTTCCACTCCAATCAACCGCTGGATTCGGTTAATATTGAAGATTAACCAATCCTCTTTAGAACTGACCAAGTGATCCCTTCCGTTTTTCATATGTCCAGTTCTGCCGGTTAGACCTGAGAGGTCTTAAGCAAAATGGTCCAAGAGGCGAACTTCCTGCCCCATTTAGCTTATGCTTGTCGGGTCGATCACTCCGCCTCCGCTTTTCTGATCACATCATGGTCGATATGGGCTTCATTGCCTCGAACGGGTTTTTGCATTGTTTGCAGTAGAGGATGCTTCTGCAGGCGGTGGGCCCGAAGAGGTTTTCCATGGATGTGTAGGGTGAATCACAGTACGGGCAGTGAATGTGCCAGTCTTCTTCTCCCGTGAAGTCCTTCGGCGGCGGTGCAATGCCGAATTCCTTCAGGCTTTCACGTCCTTTTTCGGTCAGCCGGCTCGAGGTCCAGGGCGGGGAATAGACGAACTTCACTTCGACTCCCGTATTTCCCAACTGGTCCCTGAAGGCTTCCTCCACATTGGATTTAATGATGTCGAGTGCCGGGCAGCCCATGAATGTAGGAAGCAGTTCGATGGTCACCGGCCCATCGCCCTCTATAATTCTATTCACCATTCCTAAATCTACGATACTTATTGAATCGATTTCCGGATCCTTCACCGTGTGAAGGACATTCCAAATCGTTTCTGTCATTTCTGATCATCCTTTACCAGATTGCTGCCGGGTCTGAGTTATACACTTCACTGAGAGTGGATAATGCCTGATCCAGGTCTGATGTATGCTCTCCTTGGCGGCCGTCTCCTTTTTTCATGCCGGTTTTCGGCGGAAATGCGAGATTCGCAGATTGGAAGACGGGCTGAAGGGCGAGCTCCCAACGCTTTTTGAGATTTTCTTCTCCTTCAATCAATCCCATAACGGACATTTCTTTGCCTTGTGGTCCAAGTGTCAGGACTCCCTGAAACTCATCAAGCACCCTTCCCATTGCTTCCTTCATTCTCACACCTGCTTCCCCGCCGGCGTTCACCAGCTGCAGGAACCACGTTTTCCAGTGAAGGAGATGATAGTATAATTCCGTATTGATCTTAATGGCGAGATCAGCCAATGGTTCATATGAAGAGTTTTTCAATGAATCGATCCGAACCTTTTTAGCCACGCTGTAAAAATAATGCCTGACCACGGTAAATGCCCAGTCGTAGCGTGGTTCCGTCAAATAGTCACCCGGTCCGTTCACTTCCTCTAAAAGAATGGCATTTTTCCTTTGGTTTGACGGACGGGCATGGGCCAGTGAATCCTGGCTCCCTTCACCAAGCTCTTCAAGCAGCTGATAATACATCGTCGCGTGACCCATCGTATCTTGATTGATGGAAGAGAATGCGACATCCTCCTCGATATGAGGGGCGAGCCCCAGCCATTCAGATCCGCGGTACGCAAGGATGAAATCGTCATCCGCAAGCTGATAGAGCAGGCTCAGCAGCGCTTCTTTGTATTCTTTATTCGGGATGTCATCCGGACTTTTTACGATCATTTTTTCTTCACCAACTCTCCCCAGGACATGATCTCTTTCTCATCAAGCATCTCCTGTTCATATTGCCGCCACTTCTTCTTAAGGTAGCCGTATCCTTTTGCATTCCGGTAATCCTTATTATCCAGGCGCTTTACACTTTCCCTTTCTTCAGGCGTCATCTTTCTGAGGTCTGAGCGTTTGACGACCCAAATGTCCGCCACCGGCTCCCTTCTCATGAAATTCTCCTGCGCCATGACCATCGCCAGTTCATGATTGGGGGCAAGCAGACTGAATTGATGCTGCATCTGCGCCCCGTCTGTACGTTTGCTGAACACTTCAAACTCCTGGTAAAAATTCTGCCCCTTGTCAGACATCTGCCTCATTCCTTTCTAACCGACTCTCCCGCTTGGGCTCAGTGCTTCCCTGACCCAGGCGTTGTTGTCATAGGATAACTCCCGCAGGCGAAGACGTTCCTTCGATTTCGGCCCGTTATTGCGGATGATTTCTTTAAAACGGCTCCAGTCAGGCTGCTTATAAATCCACAGCTCCTGCTCTTCGTCGTAATACATCGTTTCGTCAGGAAGCGTAAGGCCCAATGACAGCATCCGCGGTACATATTTCGTGAAGAAATCCTGTCGGAGCTGTTCGTTTGTTTTCGTCCTGATCTTATATTTAATGGTGATATCCTGTTTGGATGATCCGGTCGTTTTTGCATCGGCAGGTCCGAAGAACATCAGCAGTGCCTCCCACCAGCGGTCGACCGCATCCTGTACGAGGGCTTTCTGTTCATCCGTCCCTTCTGCAAGCGCCATGATGATCGCTTCGCCATGCTGCGCGTGAAACACTTCTTCCGCGCATATGCGCTTCAATGCACGGGCATAGGGACCGTAAGATGCGCCGAGCATATTGGTCTGCGAGATGATTGCGGCGCCGTCGACGAGCCATCCGATCAGTCCCGCATCGCCCCACGTCGGTGCTTCCATATGGAAGACATTATGAAACTTCAAATCTCCTGAAAATAAATCCCTCATGATGTGTTCCCTGGTTTTTCCGTAAGGCTTCATCAAATCCTCAGCCACACGGAGGAGAAGCTGGCCGTGCCCCATCTCATCCTGGACCTTGGCCATGATGCCGAGCTTCCTTCGGAGGGACGGTGCTTTCGGCACCCACTCCTTCTCGGGGAGGGCCCCCATGATCTCACTGATCCCGTGCATTGAAATCAACTTGATCAGCGCATTGCGGTATTCATCGGGCATCCAGTCATCCGCCTCGATTTTTTCATCATTTTCGATTTTTTTCATAAAGCGGGCCATGTGTTCTTCTTCAGTTATCTGTAGACTCATTGCACTGCCTCCTTTATTACACTGTTTTCACGATTACCTTTAAGAATGTAATAGATTTATAGAGCAAATTTTTTTAAGGAAGAACCGCTTCTTCCCGCAGATCCACGATCCGGATCGCCTTTCCTTCAGACCTCGGTATTTCCTTCGGCGCCCTCACTCTTATATCCATGGACACAAGGCATCCGTTCTTCATCACACGTTTTACTTTTGTAATCAGTTCACCGACTTTTTCATGTCCGATATTTCCTGAAAGCCCCGCATAATATTCCGGGCTGACTTCCACATGAAGCTCTACTGTATCGAGAGCTCCCTTTTTCTTCAGGTGAAGCTGATAATGGGGTGCAAGTTCCTTCAGCTCAAAAAGGTGATGCTCCATCTCAGAAGGAAAGACATTCACGCCCCTGATGATGAGCATGTCATCGACGCGCCCCTTCACCCTGGACATCTTGACAGTCGTCCTTCCGCATGCGCAAGACCCGCGCTGGATGGACGCAATGTCCCCTGTCCGGTAGCGGATGATCGGGAATGCTTCCTTGGTCAAGCTTGTGAATACGAGTTCCCCTGCTTCTCCGTCAGCAACTGGTTCAAGGGTATCCGGGTTGATGACTTCAACCAGGAAATGATCCTCTGCAATATGAAGGCCGTCCTGCGCTTCGGGACACTCCATGGCGACTCCGGGACCGATGACCTCACTCAGCCCGTAAATATCACAGGCTTTTATGTCAAGGATTCCTTCAAGTGTCTCCCTCATCTTATCGGACCAGGGTTCAGCCCCGAAGATTCCGACTTGTAGTGAAAGCCCTGCCGGATCTTTCCCCTGCGATTCAATCGTCTCGGCCAGGTTCAGCACATAAGAAGGGGTACCGCATATGACGGTCGGCTTGAAATCCTCGATCAATGTAATCTGCCTATCCATATTCCCGCCCGAAACCGGCACGGTGATCATCCCGAGTTTCTCACTTCCGTAATGAAGTCCGAGGCCCCCTGTGAACAATCCATATCCATAAGCATTGTGGAGCACGCTGCCGGGTCTGCCACCTGCCATCGCAATCGCCCGTGCGACGATATTCCCCCACATGTCGATATCCTTCTGCGTATAACCGACCACCGTCGGCTTCCCGCTCGTCCCGGAAGAAGCATGCACCCTCACCAGCTCTTCCTGTCCCACCGCGAACATCCCGAAAGGATAGTGATCACGCAGGTCCTTCTTTGTTGTAAGCGGTAACATTTTTAAGTCCTCTAAAGACCGGATATCATCCGGGTGGATGTCCCTTGCTTCAAAATGGTCCCTGTAAAAAGGTACGGAATGATAAACCAGGCTGGCAGTCTTGCGGAGACGCTCCAGCTGCAGGCTTTCCATCTGATCTCGACCGGCCGTTTCAATCTCATGCAGAATCAATATCCATGCCTCCCCTTATGTAAAACTATAATCATATAACGTTATTAATTCGTTTATTAAAATAAGTGTTATATTCAACTACTCAAAAGATAACGTCTTTACTGGAAAATGTCAATATATTTTCAGAAAATTAAAACATGGAAAAAGTGTTGGATTTACATAGGAAAGAGGATTTATTAGCAAGTTGTAAGTATTTGTGTGTATTGGTATATGGAGATTGTCATTCATGTAGGGAACCCTGGGGTTATAGGCAGGTGCATGATACAGTTCGTGCACAGAGATTGAAAAGGTTCACGTATATATGTGCGGAATTTTTCATATATGTGCGAAACCCGGGATATATGTGCGAGCTGTAGATTTTTCTACAAGATTCGACACGTACACGGCATCACTGGCAAATGATATGCGCGATAACTTTGCTTTTATGCTTGAAATTTTATTGATATGCTCGAATACGGAAGAAATATGCTCTGAATCTTGTTTTTATGCTCGAATTGTCGAATTTCCACTAAACTAAGCAGATGCGAGGTATATCAAAAAAATGCCCCCTTTCAAAAGGGAGCATTCTTCATCTCTTATTAAAACAATTTCGTCGTCCAGGATTCGCAGTTCCATACTTCAGTCGCGACATCGTTATAAAATTCGGGTTCGTGGCTGATCAAGAGGACGCTGCCTTTGTATTCCTTCAACGCGCGCTTCAGCTCTTCTTTCGCTTCGACATCAAGGTGGTTTGTAGGTTCGTCAAAAACAAGCACGTTGCTTTCTTTATTCATCAGTTTGCAGAGGCGCACCTTCGCTTTTTCCCCTCCGCTCAGCACTTCGACCTTACTTTCGATATGCTTGGTTGTCAGGCCGCATTTTGCAAGGGCCGCACGTACTTCAGCCTGATTGAAGGACGGGAACTCATTCCACACTTCTTCAATGCAGGTGTTGTAGTTCTGGGTCTTGATTTCCTGCTCGAAGTAGCCGATATGCAGGTAGTCCCCAAGCTCGACTGATCCGGAGATCGGACGGATTTCCCCTAAAATGCTTCTTAACAGCGTCGTCTTACCGATTCCGTTTGCACCGGATAATGCAATCTTCTGTCCGCGCTCCATTTTCAAATTGAGCGGCTTGGAAAGCGGCGTGTCGTAACCGATGACAAGATCCTTCGTTTCGAAAATGACACGGCCGGCCGTTCTCGCCATCTTGAAATTGAACTCAGGCTTCGGCTTTTCGGCCGCAAGTTCAATGACGTCCATCTTATCAAGCTTTTTCTGACGGGACATCGCCATATTCCGTGTTGATACACGGGCTTTATTACGTGCCACGAAATCCTTCAGATCCTTCATTTCCTGCTGCTGCTTTTTATAAGCGGCTTCAAGCTGCTGCTTCTTCATTTCATGGACTTTCTTGAATTCATGGTAATCCCCTGCATAGCGGTTCAGTTCTTGGTTTTCCATATGGTAGATCAAATTGATGACGCTGTTCAGAAACGGGATATCATGCGAGATCAAGATAAACGCATTTTCATACTCCTGAAGATATCTCTTCAGCCACTCGATATGCTGTTCATCAAGATAGTTGGTCGGCTCATCCAGTAGCAGGATGTCCGGTTTTTCAAGTAAGAGCTTTGCAAGCAGGACCTTTGTTCTTTGCCCTCCGCTCAAGTCGTGGACGTCTTTGTCCAAACCGATATCATCAAGACCCAGCCCGCGGCCGATTTCTTCCACCTTTGCGTCGATGATGTAGAAATCATTATTCGTCAATGCATCCTGAAGCGTGCCGGTCTCTTCAAGCAGTTCTTCCAGCTCTTCAGGGGAGGCATCCCCCATCTTCCCGAACAGTTCATTCATTTCTGTTTCCATATCAAACAGATACTGAAATGCCGTTTTCAATACATCACGGATCGTCATCCCCTGTTTGAGCTGGGCATGCTGATCGAGATAGCCGATGCGGATACGCTTTGCCCATTCGACTTTTCCTTCGTCCGGCTCAAGCTTGCCCGTAATGATATTCATGAAGGTCGATTTACCCTCGCCGTTCGCACCGATCAATCCGATGTGCTCCCCTTTTAACAGGCGGAACGATACATCATTGAAAATCGCACGGTCACCGAAACCGTGGGTTAAATTCTTTACAGATAATAAACTCATATATGACTACACCTTTTCTATATAAACTATTGTTTTTTTAAAATTAGACACTCCCTCTATTATAAAGGCCCGGCCGTTTAGAAGATAGAGGAAAATCGTGACTCAGGATGGAATGTTGCCGCTATCCAATGGCACCCTCCACCGGATAATCGGCTGGATCGAGTTCCGTTTCCTCCCCCATGACGAGTTTGGCGAGCTCCGAGCCCAGGAATGGTCCGGAAGTCAGCCCGGATGCACCTAGTCCGTTCGCTGTAAATACTCCTACGAGTCCTGGTACGGCACCGAATACCGGCAGGAAGCCCGGAGTGAACGGACGGAATCCGACCCTTGTTTCAACAATGGCACAATCGGCGGTATGAGGGGCGGCTTCAATCGCTTTATGAAGGACTTCATGCACCCCTCCCGCTGTCACGCTAAGGTCAAGACCCACTTCATCTTCGTGGGTCGCCCCCGCCACCACTTTGCCTTCGGGGAACCCGAGGAGATATTGGCTGCCCGGCGGCATGACGACCGGCCAAAAGCCGCTTTCTTCTTCTTTAGCTTTCAAATGGAGGATCTGTGCTTTTTGCGCGGAAACGAGGAAATCAATCCCCGCTTCTGCGAACAGCTGCTTAGCCCATACTCCTGCAGTCACGATGATTTTATCAGCTTTTATCGTTTCTTCACCGATCTTCACACCGACAGCCCGGTTTTGTTCTGTTAAAAGAGACGCATTTCCATTAAGAATAGTCACACCCCTCTTTTCTGCAGCACGGACCAATGCATGACGAAGCGCCCTGCCGTCCACTCTCGCAGCACCGCTGACAAAAACAGAGGAGAATTCTTCCGACAACAATGGGAAGCGTTTTTGTGTTTCGAAAGGGTTCAGCTTGATAATATCGCCAATTTCAGGCGCACCCTCCCTGCGTTTCAACGCGCGTTCGATCATCTTGTCAAGCTTTCTCTCGTCTGTGTGAAGACTGAGCGCCCCCACCCGCTTGTAACCTGTTTCCGTCTCGCCCATTTCCTCGAGCTCCCGGATCAGCCCTGGATAGTATCCCGCCCCGGAACTTGCAAGCCGGTACCATATTTTATTCCGCCTCTGCGACAGCCACGGGCAGACGATTCCTGCGGCTGCATCCGTAGCCTGTCCCTTTTCATTCCTGTCCACAAGCGTGACCCTTGCTCCTCTTTTACCGAGATGATAGGCTGTGGAAGCGCCAAGGATGCCTGCTCCGATGACAATGATTTTTTCCATTAAAAACACCTTTTCCGATCATATTTTTCATTTGGATTCTGTTAGCTATTGTACAAGAGAAAGAAGCCCGATACAATCACGCGCAGGTGAGGGATGTAATCCTTTCCATGAAGCACATACAAAATTTGTATTTTCGAAATTTATTGACAAGTTGTTTCGTTTCATGATAAAACTTGAATAACCTAATATTGAACAAGCTTTGAAGGAAACTAGTAGTGATCATTTCCCTGTGACAGAGAGCCGGTGGTTGGTGGAAACCGGTACAAAGATGGGTAGCGAATTTCGATTCTGGAGCTTCTTTTGACGAGATCAAAAGACGGCACAGCCGTTATTTTACTGAAGTGATGAGAATATTTTCTCATAACTAGGGTGGTACCGCGATATTCAATCGTCCCTACGATACGTAGGGGCGATTTTTTTATGTCTTTATGCGGAACACTACGAAAAGCGGAAGCGCCTTGTTCAGCCCCGACAAGCGTTGGAGGGCCGAACATTGAAGTCGTTCTTTGACGTCAGTGGGCGGACCGAAACGTCTCGAGGGGCTAGGCGCTGGAGCTGGCCAATTCTCAAATGCAAGGTTGATTTCTTATTAATTTAATCAAATCGAACAGAAAGGAGATTGTATATGAGTCAACGTGAACAATGGTCATCAAAACTTGGATTCATCCTTGCCGCTGCAGGGTCGGCAATCGGCCTCGGGGCCATCTGGAAATTCCCTTACACAGCAGGTCAAAATGGAGGCGGAGCTTTTTTCCTGATCTTTATACTTTTTACCTTACTTCTCGGCCTTCCACTACTGCTTGCGGAGTTCTCCATAGGAAGGACTGCCCAGAGCAATGCGGTTGATTCTTACAAAAAAATAGCCCCGGGTACGAAGTGGCACTGGGTAGGGATTCTAGGGATGGTTACATCTTTCATCCTTTTATCTTTCTACAGCGTCATCGGGGGATGGATCGTTGCCTATTTGTTCAAAGCTGTCACTGGAGAGATGAACGGTCTTAGCTCAGAACAGTATGGAGAGCTTTTCGGCGCCACGATTTCTAATCCGGGATTGAGCATATTGGTACAATTCATCTTTATCCTTATGACGATTTTAGTCGTTGCAAAAGGGGTACAGGATGGAATCGAACGGGCAAGCAAAATCATGATGCCGGCACTCTTCGTCCTGTTCATCATTCTCGTGATCCGTGCCGTTACGCTTGATGGAGCGATGGAAGGGATTACGTTCCTTCTCCAGCCCGATTTTTCCAAAGTGACGTCCCAGACGATCCTTGAAGCAATGGGGCAGTCATTCTTTACACTGAGCGTCGGGGTATCGGTGATGGTCACCTACAGTTCTTACCTGCCGAAAGATCAAAGCCTGCCGCGTTCAGCGGGGTCGATTGTTGCGATGAACCTTTTCATCGTCCTGCTTGCCGGCCTGGCCGTCTTCCCGGCTGTATTCGCATTCGGGCTGGAACCGGGTGCTGGACCTGTCCTGTTATTCAACGTACTGCCGACCATCTTTAATCAATTGCCGTTCGGAATGCTTTTCTTTATCGCTTTTCTGGTACTCTTTTTGTTTGCAGCCCTGACATCTGCTTTCTCGATGCTTGAGATCATCGTTTCGGCCATTTCCAAAGGGGAACCTGCACAGAGGAAAAAATGGTCATGGATCGTCGGTTTGGCGATTTTCGTCTTCGGTATTCCTTCTGCCTTATCATACGGTGTACTTGCGGATGTCATCATTTTCGGGAAGACGATTTTCGATCTGGCTGACTTTACAGTGAGCAACGTACTCCTGCCGATCGGTTCCCTGCTCATCGCCATCTTCATCCCGCTTAAGATGAAGAAGACAGCGCTGTATGAAGAACTGAAGCGCGGCAGTTCGTTGAAGAGAGGGTTGTTCGAGACGTGGTATTTCCTGATCCGTTTCGTCGCCCCGATTCTGATCATTGCCGTCATGCTTGATGTACTTGGAATTATATAAAACAAAGAAAAAGCGGACCTCATTGATGAAGGTCCGCTTTTTCACATCCCATATTTCATGATCACGCCGCACGCCAGCCTCTTCCCTGCATCCCCCGAGGGCTGTGACTGGTAATCGTCCGGATTCTGGTGGATGATGACGCCTTTCCCGATGACATCTTCCACTCTGAACCGGTTTGTGAAGAAGGACATCTTACTGTACCCGTCGTTGGAGAACAGGACCGGGAAATCACCTGCATGGTTTCCGTGCGGCTGCTTGTCAGGATTCCAATGTCCGCCTGCAGATTGAAATGGATCTGACTTGTCTCCGATTTCACAGACCCCTTTTTCATGGAGGTGAAAGCCATGCGGCCCTACAGGTTTTTTATCCCCGCTGCCTTGCTGATATTGAGGCAGCCCGTGCACCTCTATGAAAACTTCCACTCCATTCGGTACTTCCCTGAAGAAGACATAACCGTTTATCTTCGGAGCAAGAGGGCCTCCCTGAATCATGGCGTAGGCCATCTCGGGAATATTCCTGTAAGGATAATATGAATAGGCAGGATAGCCGTATTGATAATAATTCATTGATACCGCCTCCTTCTCTGTGCTTCATAACCACTTTATGAAAAGATAAGGACGTTCATGACAAATTCATTCAAACGTTTGTTTAAACTTGATTACCCCTTATTCATCAACACTTCCAGGGTTTAATCAAACGTTTGTTTAAAATTCCGCCTTCATAATTTGAGCCTGTCTGTAATTCCAGTAAATGGTTTTATTTTCCTATTACCAATTACACTGGAAAACTCGTCCGAAAAATGTTATATTTTCAGAAACTTCAGATTCTTTACCTCAATGTATACTACCATTTTCGGGAGGGATTGATATGCAAGGTGAAATCAGGTTGATTCCATATTTCATGGAAGAAAAATTGGCTGATACGAATGAGATTCCCAAAGGCATTGATTTAATCCAAGCTCCAACCTTGTGGAAAAATGGTTATAAAGGAAAAGGCATTACGATTGCGGTCCTAGATACGGGTTGTGACGTCGATCACCCTGACCTTAAAGGAAAAGTAAAAGGCGTCAGGAATTTCACGGATGATGATGACGGAGATGAAAACAATGTGACGGATTACAGCGGACATGGCACCCATGTTGCCGGAACCATCGCAGCGAACGAAGACGGAAACGGCGTCATCGGGGTTGCGCCGCTTGCAGAACTGCTTGTCATAAAAGTGCTGGCAGGAAGCCGTGGGAGCGGGGACTATGATTGGATCGTAAATGGCATCCAATATGCGATCGATCAAGGTGCTGATATCATCTCCATGTCCCTAGGCGGTCCGTCGGATTATAAACCTTTGCATGAAGTGATACAAAAAGCTGTTGCGGCCGGCGTATCAGTCGTTTGCGCAGCTGGAAATGAAGGCGATTCAAACAGTTCGACCGATGAATTCTCCTATCCGGCTTCCTATAATGAAGTCATTGCTGTCGGAGCGATCGACCTGCAGCGGAAATCTTCTTACTTCACCAATTCTAATAACGAAGTGGATCTGGTTGCCCCGGGCGAGAAAATATTATCAACAATTCCGGGTGATAAATATGCCAAGCTAAGCGGAACTTCCATGTCTGCTCCCCATGTTTCCGGTGCTCTTGCCCTCATCAAACAATATGAACAGGCAGCATTTGAGCGTCCGCTGTCTGAACCGGAACTTTATGCACAGCTCATAAAACGGACAGTGCCGCTGAACTTCCCAAAGACACTCGAAGGAAACGGAATGCTTTATTTGACTGCCCCCGACCTCTTAAAGGAACATATACGGAATCAGCCTTTGGCTCAGATTGGATAATGTCCGGAAACAACAAAACAGGACCGCACGCTGCGGCCCTGTTTTTTACTTTGAATTATTGAAGTCTGCTTTCAACTTGCTGACAAACTTCATCAGCACTCATCCCGCTTGCTTCAATGACTGAACCTTGAGTGACAGTATTCTGGATGCCCATCACGTTTGAGTCCAATCCAGTCACGACGCAGCAGTCACAGCCCTGCGCATCTGATTCCTGCTTAAGTTCAACAACGTCATGTCCTTTTGCACGCAAAGCTTCCACAACATTTGTAAGAGACTCTTCAACACCAATTTTTCTTGCCATCTCAACCTACCTCCATTTTTTATCAAGCTCCGGCGGCACCCCGCCTCCGCTTTCATATTTCTAACATTAGGATTTTCCTTCCGCCAAAAAGATATTCATCAAACTTCCGAAGATTTTGTGGGGTACTATCACCGCTGTTGATTTCCGTACAAGACTTCGCTTTCAGCAGGAGTCTTCGTCTTGTACACCAATCAACAGATGGAGATGACTCATAATTGATTCCCAAATTCATTTTCCCAGAGAAGTAAACGGTCATCATAACTATATTTGTTTTGAAGGAAATTGATTGGTGGTACCTTAACACTAACTTAAAACCCGGAGTGGATTGGAGCGGAAGGCATTTGACTCCTGCGGGAAGAGAGGAAAGGTCGAGACCCCGCAGGAGCGCAGCGACGAGGAGGCTTGACTTCCTCCCCGCGGAAAGCAAATGCCTGAAGCGAAAAGGAACGGTCCAGGATATTACACCAAAATGTTTAGAAACACTAATCAAAGACAAAATAACAAAGAGTGTTCAAATCCAATTGGATATGTTTACTTGCCGGCTCTCCGGGTAAATACTCTATATAAACAATTAACAAAAGGGTGGTAACATAATGGATGCAAAGAAAAAAGAATTAATCGATGGATTAAATGAAGACCTGGCTAACGAATATGCAGCAGTCATTCTATATACGAACTATGCTGCAGTCGTCAGCGGACTGTATCGTCAGATATTGAAGCCTTTCTTCGAAGAGGAAATCCCTGATGAACAGGGACACGCTTTATACTTAGCAGAAAAAATCAAAACATTAGGCGGAGATCCGACAACGACTCCCGCTCCTGTCAAACAGACAGATGATGTGAAAGAAATGCTTGTGGAAGGCCGCAAAGCGGAAGCTGACACAATTGAACGCTACAAAAAACGCAAAGAGCAGGCTGAAGAGCTAGGCTTGACGGAGCTTGTCATCAAGCTTGAGGATATGATTGCGGATGAAACGCATCACCTTGAAGAATTTGACCGTCTGCTGAAAGATCCTTCTTTCAGTTAAATTATAAAAATAAGGAAAGACCGTATTTTAAAGTGTACCCTTTGTAAAGGACATTTTAAAAAAGCCTAAGCTGCTACTAAAAGATGATCTCTGTATTGAACAGGGGTCATCTTTTTTCTGTTCCATTGATACCTATAGTGATTATAGTAAGTCATGTATTGCTTAATTTCCTTTTGTACTTCCTCTAGTGTCAGGCAGGATTTAATAGAGGTTTCATCTTTTAGGTGTCCAAAGAATGATTCAATGGGGGCGTTATCCCAACAGTTGCCCCTTCGGGACATTGATTGCCGGATTCCAAGTTTTTTAACCATTTTCTGAAATTGGGGATGGGTATAGTGAACCCCTTGATCCGAATGGATGAGTGAATCTTTATGTTTTTTAAACCTTCTGTTTTTCTTTAGTTTTTTGAGGGTATCTGTGGCTAATTCCATATTCATTCTGTCAGACACATGGTAAGCAAGAGCTTCACCACTGGAGCCATCCAATATCATGGATAAATAAGCTCTGGAACTTTTACCATAGTTCAAGTAAGTGATGTCTGTTAACAGCACTTTGCCTGGTTTACCCTGATTGAATTGGCGCTCCAGTAGGTTAGGGACCACTGAATGTTCCTGGGTGGCCTTCATTAGACGCCTATATGGATTCGCCCTCCGGAAGGGGCAAACGATGTTATATTTCTTCATGATTCTTCGAATTCTTTTCAAGTTAAAGACAATCTTAAATTGACCCGCCAAAGTCATTTTGATTTGACGCGCCCCTTTCTTGCGCTTCTTATGACGGAACGCTTTTAAGATGATTTCTTTCAGTTCTTCATCCCTTGCTTCCCGTTGTTTTCTACGCTCTTGAGACTCGTGAGAGTAGTATTTATAGTAGGCACTTCTGGAAACTCCTGCGACCCCACAAAGGTATCTCACCATTTTTTTGAGTTTATATTTCTCTATTACGGAACGAATGAGAATGAACTTTTGACTTGGGGAGAGGACTACTTCTTTAGCCCCCTTTCCGCGAATCGAATCTTTTTTAGAAGTTCATTTTCCGCTTTAAGCAGGTTGATTTGAGCTTCTAGTCGAGCATTCTTATCCTCAAGGGATAACTCCCGTTGTCTAGGTCTCCCAGAATGGCCTTTCCTTGTGTCACTGAGCCCCAAAACTCCGTTCCTTTTATAAGCAGCATTCCACCTCTTACTAGCGGAATGAATACGTGCCATACCAATTATATCTGTATCAAATCCAGCCTCTTCAAAGATCTGTCTAGAGAACTTGCCTTTCTCCTTCTCAGAGATAAAAAGGCGTTTAAATTCATCTGTGTAGGTAATTCCCTTAGAGCTAACAGCTTTGACAAAAGGATTAATGGATAATAGTTGGATTTCTTTCTCTGTGAATGTTTTTTTACTCATGATGTTTTCCCCGATTTCTACTAGTTGTCTATTTGTCATTATACAAAAAAATACCCTATAGGTAGACTTTTTCAAGTGTCTACTCTATAGGGTACATTTTATTTTTGACGGGTCTTTCCTTATTTTTTTATGACTTCGAATGGTGTCCATTCTTCAGGCAGGAGGGCTTTATACTTCGGTGTCAAATAACGGTCATCGATCAACCGCAAAACCCCTTTGTCTTTTTCCGAACGAATCAGCCTTCCCCCTGACTGGAACACCTTGTTTAATCCCGGATAAACGTACGTATAATCAAATCCGTTCTTTCCGTCTTCCTCGTAAAATTCTTTCATCATATCCTGTTCCAATCCGGGCTGAGGGAGACCGACACCCACAACAACCACCCCATTCAATCGATCCCCTTTCAAATCGATGCCTTCAGAAAAAATCCCTCCAAGTACACCTAGTCCGATCACTCTCTTCTCCAGGTCTGACTGAAAACACTGCAGGAATGCTTCCCTCTCTTCTTCACTCATATTGGATTCCTGAATGCGAATTTCTGCATGAAGTGACAGTTTCTTCAACTCCTCATATACTTCCCTCATATAGGCATACGAGGAAAAGAATACGAGGAAATTACCTTTGTTATACAGTATACAATCGGCAATCGATTGGACGATTCTCGGCAGTGTGCGCTCCCTGTCCCTGTACCGTGTCGATATCGGATCGATTTCCACTTTCCACTGGTCCTTTTCAAAAGGAGAAGGAATGAGGAATCGGTAATCTTCTTCACTTCCCCCCAGCTGCTGGAAGTAATAAGAAAACGGATGCAGGGTGGCTGAAAAGAAGACGGAGGAGTGATATGGTTTTTTCACATCGGATATCAACCTGGAAGGATCGATGCAGGAGAGCTTCACAGTCAGATCCGTCCCTTGCGAATAAAGGACAAATCGGTGTTCTCCCCCGTATATCCTCGATATCCTCACATAGTGAAGGGAATCAAAGTATAACTGCAGAAAACTCTGGGACCACTCTTTGCCTGCCTCTCCCAAACACTTTTCTGCCGTCTCCACAAAAGCTTCTACTTCCTCCAGAAGCTCCTGATCCATATCTTTTTTCCATTCGCCTTTTCCTTGCATTTCTTTTCTTAGTGAAATGAATTGTTTATTAACAGCCTGGATGCTTTTCTTCAGGGCCCCGTGTTCCTGGTACAGATTTTTCACGTCAAGGAATGAGTCCTTGCTCAATGCTGCCGAAAACATCTCCCTCCCCCTGTTTACGAGATTATGCGATTCATCTATTAAAAGAACAGAGTTCTTCCTGCTTTCATCGCTTAATCTTTTCAACGATACTTTCGGGTCGAACACATAGTTGTAATCACAGATCACCCCGTCGACTAAATAAGATAGGTCGATTGAAAATTCAAAAGGACATACCTTATGTTTCCTTGCATACCGCTCAATGATCTCGCGCGTCATAATTGTTTCTTGATCAAGTATATCAAGGAGGGCACCATTGATTCGATCATAATAGCCGTTCGCAAATTCACAGTATTCTTTCTGACAGTTGGTTTCTTCCTTGAAACAGATTTTATCTTTGGCCGTTATCGTCACGGAGGTTTGGCGGAGTCCTTTTTCCTCAAGAAGGGAAAGCGCCTCCTCTGCCACCGTCCTGGTAATCGTTTTTGCCGTCAGATAGAACCATTTTTCCGGCCCATCGCCGTTCATCCCTTTGATTGTCGGGAAAAGAGTGGATATCGTCTTCCCGGTGCCGGTTGGTGCATTTGCGTAAAGTGTTTTCTCCTCACCAACCGTTTTATAAACCGCCCCGGCGAGCTGCTTCTGCCCTTTTCTGAAAGAAGGGAAAGGGAAAGAAACCTCAGAGATGCTTTCCCTGAATCTTTTTCTATTCTGCAACATCACTTTCGCGAATGGTGTAAATGCAATGAGCGTATTTCGGACGATATCTTCAAGGTCGATGAAACGATATGTCCTTTCAAGGATTTTCACTTGTTCTGTATCGACTTGAATATAGGTCAGCTGAACGTCGATGGATTCGAGGTTTCTGTCCCTGGCCAGCAAATAGGCATAGCACTCTGCCTGCGCCCAATGGACACGGGAACCCCCGTCAATATCCGAAAGGTCTTTTGCGGTGGATTTTATTTCATCGATCTTAACTTTTTCTCCCTCGTACAAAATCCCGTCACATCGGCCTTCCAGGATAAAAGAAAGCTCATCTGACATGATTTCACCCTTCAGGAATACTTCCTTCTCATCGCCGTCTTTGTACCCTTTCTGCAGAAGCTGATGCAGTCTTGTCCCAATCGTCATTGAAGAACGGGCCTGAAATTTCAAGTCGATGCTTCCTTCTCTATAAACGAACTCCACCAGTTCCCTGACGGACACTTTCACTTTTTCCACCACGCCTCACCACGGCCTTCGTTAAATTATTCTTCTAACTTATTGGGACAACTCATATCGTTGATAATAGATACATTTTCGATCGAACGGAGGAAAATAGAATGAAAGTAAGATTCACCTTTTACTGCATCGGACTCCTATGCCTTTCCTTTGGGGTCTCACTCATCATAAAAGGAAACCTGGGAGCAGCTCCATGGGATGCACTGGCCGTAGGGGAGTCTTACTTGTTTCATCTCAGTATCGGGACATGCATCTTTCTGAATGGCTGCCTTCTCATCGTCATCAATGCGCTATTATTAAGGGAAAGAATTGAATGGCCCGCTGCCCTGTCCATATTTCTTATAGGTATGATGGTGGACTTTTGGATTAAAACCGGTCTATCGCAAGTTGAGCCTGCAGGCTTTACTCAGCAGCTGTCATTCGTCCTCGCCGGCATATTGATCCTCGGCTTAGGCATTTCCATCTACCTGCAGGCAAAGCTCCCTTCAAGTCCGATGGATACATTCATGATCGCGCTCCACCGCCGCTTCGGCCTCAATCTCCGTAATGCACGCCTGCTGAACGAAGCCATAGCCATCACGCTCGCCATGGTCTTTCACGGAGCAGTCGGCATCGGGACTGTCATCGTTGCCTGTACGCTAGGTTTCATCATTCATTTCTTCTATCCTATCATGGAACATATGTACGGTAAATGGAGTAATTAGTTCGAAAGCATTTCATCCAGGCTCACCAATCAAAAAAAGAGCTATCCTTATCACAAGAATAGTCCCTCTTTTAAGGTAATAAAAAAGAAAATGGTTATTATTTTCTTATTGCCCCATGCGGCAATAGTGCGTGCACCCCTTTAACACCATTAACAGTTTGTGTGATGCGCAGATTGACAACTAAGCTTGCTAAAGCCATCGCTTCCTTTCGTTCCATTTCTAACAGCTCCGTCATTAATGAGAGCATCCCATCTAGAGCAATCATCGTCGCTTCATTCAAGTCTTCATGAAAACCCATCGTAACCCAGCCAGTGGGGGTTTTGGCTCTGGGGAAATCAATTTTCACATCATCGCGAACACTAAGCGTCAAACTTACGTGCTCCATGGGGCATTCTAATGCTGGTGAAGCTACTTCTCCATCACCTTGCACCGCGTGTCCGTCACCAACAGAGAATAAACCACCTGAAACTGAAATGGGCAAATAAAGCGTACTCCCTGCAACTAATTCTTTACAATCAATATTTCCACCACAATATCTAGGTGGAGATGTAGAGTGAATTCCTGATTCATCTGGGGGCATCCCCATAATCCCCATAAATGGCGACAAAGTTACTTGGTGACCTTTATTGCTTTGACCAACCATTTGTTCCGTATCCAACTGCCAGTTAAGGTGGTATTCTTCCCCTTCAGCCAGTCCTAATCTATTATTATTTTCAGAAGGGAAACCTCCCGCAGATGTCCACCCCCAGCTCCCAGGGCGTATATCGTTAATTTGTATCTCCAACGCCATCCCTGGTTCAGCACCATTAATTGAGATAGGACCAATCATAGCATGCCCTTGGTCTATCGGATTTTCTCGGGGTTCGAATCGTTTACGCTGACGATCTTTACGATGCGGCTCTAATCCCCATGCTGCTTCAAGTGTTGAAATATGAAGTGTGTCGCCGGACTCAATGGTAATAACCGGTTCAAATTCTTTCGAAAATGAGCCATGTAAGGTAGATCGCTCTGGTTTTATAGTATGAATTTTCATTTCAAATCCACTCCTATTTTAGTGATTTATCATAACCTTCCCCTAAACTTTAATTCTACAGGTTTGAGATGATTGTAATCACCTGAAAGGATTTTTTCGATATCTATTATACTGTCCTGCACGGAGACCCGTTCTCCTTTAATACGTGTGAATTCTTCTGCAACATGAAACGGCTGGCTGAGATAGGCTTCAAGTCTTTCTCCGATAGCGTAAAGCTCAAGATCCGCTTCAGGTATCTTATCTTTACCAAGAGAGTTTAATAGAACCCTGATTTCTTTATAACGTCTTAGCAGTTTTTTCGCTTTGCGATTCACTTTACTGTGACGATCCTCCAGTGAGTCCTCTTCCATCAATAAAGATGTGGACTGGACAGGATGGATAGCTGGATAGATGCCCCGGCTCGCCAAGTCGATATCGAAATAACACATCGTATCAAGCGGGCCGTATGGATCGTCTTCATCCACTGCCGTTCCGCTTGGGTCGAACAGGATGGTCGTGATATCAGGATAACCCTCCGCTTCAAACCGTTCCCGCAGCTGATAAAGATCACCGGAAACCACAAATGAGCGGTCTACCTGCAGAATGACCTTCGCCTTCTCATCCCTCAATGAGACCTCAGCAAATGCATCCTCGATGGAATGCACTTTTGCGTCAATAAACCCTTCAAGATCGCTTAACCCTGTGAATTCTTTATCTGGTGTTAACAGGATGGTCTCAAAACCTTTTTCTTTTAAGTTTTGGGTGATTTCTGCCAATACAACGAGCTGCCCCACCTGTGCCCTCGCAACAAAACCGTTGATTCCGCCTTTTACGATTGGAGCAAATAAATCCACTGTTTTGATTCCCGTTTCAATCATACTTAATTTCCCTCCTTGTATAATCAATTCATCCAGAGAACAATTGGCAAGATTGGCCAGCGTGACCAGAGTTCTCACTTCTGCACGGCCGACGGATATTTTGCCGGTGCAAAGATTTGATACTGTCGCGGGTCTAAGACCCACCGCTTTCGCAGCTGTAGTCAAATTCGGCACTCTGCGGCGAAGCAATGAAACATTCAATGATAATTGATCTTGCATTTGAAATCGCCTCCTTACTTTATAGAGTAATATATATTACGCTGTAAAACAATAATAATTTCCCTTTAAAGTAATTTTTTTACTCTCAAAAGAATTTAAGTTCACGTTATTGCCACAAATATCCTTTTCCACTTTTTCCTGTTCACTGCTGACTCCTCTCTCACTGATCCAGAAGTCCCTTTGGAAAATTAAAAGAAAAACCATTCATGTCCCGGCCCCTTCGTTAATAGATATTAAGGAAGAAGAATTCACACGAACTACTACAATAAAGGATGACTGTCTATGAATAATCTTAAATCGAGCCCCTCTCCCTTTATACGGACCAAACCTTTTTACTGGATTTCGCTTATCCTTTTTATCGGGATATTCTTCTGCATCGCTTATTTCCTGCCGGCAGATAAAGGACAAACCCTTCCTTTCTTTCAAAATGAACAGAGAAAGCCGCTTGTGATTGCACATCAAGGCGGAAAGCTGCTTGCACCCGGTAATACAATAGAAGCATTCCGGAACGCTGAAAAGCTTGGGGTAGATGTACTTGAAATGGATATACATATAACCAAGGACGGGCATCTGGTGACCATCCATGACCCAACTGTCGATGCCACCACCGACGGGCAGGGGCTGGTTGCAGACTATACACTGGAAGAACTGCAGCGTCTGGACGCCGGATATACATTTAAGAATGAAGAAAGAGAACATTCATTTCGAGGTAAAGGCGTCTATATCCCGACCCTTGAAGAAGTATTCCAGCGTTTCCCCGAAATGAAAATGAATATTGAAATTAAAGACGATAATCCTCCTGAAAGAGTGGATGAGATCATCCAAAAGCTAAATGGGCTGATTAAAGAATATGATATGGAAAACAACGTACTAATTGCTTCATTCGACCAAAGCATCGTAGACCGGTTCATTCTTGTATCCGAAGGCAGGATTGCCGTCCAGGCAGGCACACAAGAAGTGAAAAAATTTGTTATTCTGCACAAGCTTTTATTGAGGAATCTCTATAAACCGAAAGTACAAGGGTTTCAGCTGCCGCTGCAAAAAGGGAAAATCGATTTTACAGATCCTGTTCTCATCAACGGAGCTCACCGCTTAAACCTGCGTGTCCATTATTGGACAGTTAATGACCGCCAGACAATGAAACGCCTGATTGACGCCGGCGCTGACGGGATCATAACCGACAGGCCTGACCTGCTTTTGAAACTGCTCGATAACTAAGTAATTGTAATCAAGGAAAAAAGCTTTATTTTCCCTTCGACATTTCACAACAATTTTTGATATTCGTGACAAATCGATTATTATACTTGTACAATAACTTTAAAACCCATTAGTCCTTTGTGCCTATATAAGTATCACCCATAGTCTGTTAGGGTGAAGGTAAGTCAAATCAACGAAAGTAGAATATCGATGACAGTAAATGTGTTTTTAGATGATTACCGACACTGTCCACAAGGTTACGTTCTGGCAAAAGACATCGATGAATGTATAGACCTGCTGAAGAGATTTCCCATCTCTCATCTTTCATTGGATCATGACTTGGAGAGCAAGACGAGAAATGGTCTCATGCTCGTGCATTACATGGTGAAGTATCAATTGTTCGCTGAATCCATCACGATTCACTCGGCAAACTCAGTTGCCGGAAAACAAATGTTCACGTATTTGAAAGAGGCTCAGAATGAAAACTTGATGCCCCGGACGATTCATGTCAAATTACGGCCGTTACCTCTTAGATAATTTCATATAAAGGAACTGTTCATTCCGGACAGTTCTTTTTTGTTTTATGGTTTTTTTCATTTTTTCACTATTTTCTTTATAATAGTAATAGGATTGATTTTTTGAAAGGGTAGTCTTATATGAATTTTCTTAAACGTTTCAGGTTTGCGGGGGGACGGATTGCGAAGACCGGGATTGCGGTTTTTTTGACGGCCTTTGTCTGCGAACTGTTAAACTGGCCCGCTATGTTTGCTGTCATTACGGCCATTGTGACAATCGAGCCGACTGCAGCAGATTCCATAAAAAAAGCGTTTGTCCGATTTCCCGCATCTGCATTGGGTGCGTTATTTGCGGTGATCATTTCCCCGCTTCTCGGAGATCACGCAATCGCGTATGCACTGGTTGCCATCCTGACGATCATAACCTGCCACAAGCTTCGTCTTGATGCCGGGATACTTGTGGCTACTTTGACCGGTATAGCCATGATCCCCACGATTCATGATCATTATGTTGCAACATTCTTTATCAGGCTGGGTACAACCAGTTTGGGACTGATCGTATCCACCCTGGTCAATCTGTGGATCCTTCCGCCTAAATATTCACCGATCATAAGCAGGAATATCCATGACTTATATGTAAAAACGGGGAACTTATTAGAAAGAAGAGTGAACGAAGTTATTAAGGGAAACTCCCTGCACCTGGAAACGAAGATGATCTTCACTGACATCACGCGTGAGATCGATAAAACAAATCTTCTGTGTGAATATGAAAAAGAAGAAATGAAGCTCCACCGTTCCAGCCGGAAAGCACTGCGGAACCATCATTATCATTTCAAGAAGCTCAACCTGTTAAGGCAGATCCATTTTCATATCGGCAATCTCATCTATCTCCCTGTGCATGATAAGTCTTTTACTCCTCAGGAGAAGGATAAGATTCTCCAGGCTGTTCATTCACTCAAGAATATTCTCCATCATCCTTCTTATGACATGGAGGATGGACATTTCCTCTTGATGAAAGAGTTGCTTCAGGAATTCTGGGAGGATCATGAGGAGCTTCACAACCGGACCATGGAATCGATCAGACATTATTTTTCCTGCGAGACAATCTTACTATATGAACTGCTGTCCATCCATGATTTATTGGAGGAGCTGAATGAACTGCATGTATTGGAAAAACAGCATGAAAACGTCTTGGAGAAATCACTGCAAGTATAAAAGGATCGCGTGGAACCATTGTTCCTGCGATCCTTTTATAACGGCTATTATTCTTTTAACGCTTTACCAGCGAGCATGGAGATGACCATGTCATCCATCGGCGGGTTATGGAGACCTGCTCTTACATCCCTGTAGTACCTTTGCATAGGGTTTGATCTGAACAGGCTTCTTGCCCCGACGATCCGCATGGCGGTGTCGACAATCCGGAAAGCACTGTTTGTCACGATATGCTTTACAGAGGCAAGCTCTGCTGCCATCCCGTGCCTCTTATCCGGTTCCTTATCCCACTTATCGGCGACTGAATAAAGAATCTGCCTTGCTTTGAAGAGCTCCAGTTCAATTTCTCCAATTTTCCTTCTGACCTCCGGAACGTCTTTGATCGGACCCGGCAGGCTGTTGGGAGAGTACTCTTTGGCAAAATTGATGGCCTCATTCCTGGCTGCAATCGCGACTCCTATGTAACAGGCCGGGATATGCAGCAGCCATGCTTTCGGCAGCTCCTCCCGGGAATCACGTGCATCACTGTCCCGTTCTACCAGGGCATTCCCTGCAACAGTTACATCCTGAAGGACGAGATCATCACTGCCCGTACCTTTCATAGAGATGGTATCCCAGGTCTCTTCAATCGATACCCCTTCCTGAGTATGATCGATAAGGAAGAATCCTTTCTCACCGGATTCACCGATTCGAGCCGACACCAAAGAATAATCCAGCACCCTGGCCATCGAGGTGAATGTTTTGCGTCCGTTCAATATCCATCCATCTTCGGTTTGGTCCGCCTTTGTTTCAGGAAGGCCTCCCCTGGTCGGGCTTCCGGTTGCCGGCTCCGTTGCCGCCCGGTTTATAAGCGCCTTGTCTTTGACGACTTTTGCACATAGGCTCTTGAACGTTTCTTCCTTCCAGGGACGGTTTTCAGTGAGTTCCATTAACCCGCCGATATGCCAGCCGATTGACAGCGATGTAGCGGCATCCCCTGTGGCCAGCCTTTCCTGAAGCATCACCATTTCATACAAACTGATCTCTTCCCCGCCATATTCCCTCGGCACGCTCAAGGACGCATAACCTGATTTCTTTATATCAGAGAAATTTTCAAATGGGAAAGCCTCTTCCCTGTCAAACCTTTCAGCACGTGCAGAAAATGTATCTGCCAGCTTTCCTGCCATTTCCAGCAGTTTTCGCTGACGATCGTTTTGAAGATATGATTCATATAAATCCACTAAAAATCCTCCTCTGCCGACATTGACTTACTTCTATGATAATCAATCTATTTTAAGTAAACAAAGATTTTGTCCCATTAAACCAATCTGATTAATTATTATTCGTCGTTTCGTGACACCTGCCAGATTTGAAAGCACACAAAAAACCTGCTGCAATGTTGACGATGCAGCAGGTTTTTTCCTGTGTTATGAAGCGTTCTCTTCTTTATCCACCTTGTATTCCTGTTCCCAATACTCAGCGTTCTTGATACCAAGCTTTGTCGAGTTAAAGACCGGATCAAGCCCCTGCTTCTTCTGTGCTTCGTAATCCTTGAGGGTACGAAGAGCAGGCTTTGCAAGAATCAGGATGGCAATCAGGTTGAGCCATACCATGAGGCCAAGCCCGATATCCCCAAGTGCCCATGCAAGCGCCGCTTCTTTTACGGCTCCGTAGAATGTGACTCCAAGCAGGACAAGCTTGAGAATAAAAATGGCCGGCTTGGCGTTTTTGCCTTTTAATAAATACGCCACATTCGTTTCAGCCATATAGTAATATGCCATGATGGTTGTAAAGGCAAAGAAGAATAGTGCGATCGCTACGAAACCTGCACCAAAGCCTGGAATGACCGATTCAATCGCTGCCTGCGTATAAGCAGGACCTGCCTCAACGCCTTCCAGGTTCGTGACAAGCGCAGTCCCGTCAGGTTTTTCTACGTTATAGGCACCTGTAAATAAAATCATGAATGCCGTTGCCGAACAAACTAGAAGCGTATCAATGTAAACGGAAGATGCCTGCACCAAACCTTGTTTGGCCGGGTGGGATACTTCAGCTGCTGCTGCATGGTGAGGTCCAGTACCCTGACCTGCTTCGTTGGAGTAGACTCCTCGTTTTACTCCCCAGGCAATCGCGCTTCCGATGATTCCTCCGAATGCTGCGTCTGCACCGAATGCACTTTTGAAAATAAGTGAAATGACACCAGGAATCTCTCCAATGTTCATCCCCACAATCACAAGAGCCAGAAGGATATAAGCAACAGCCATGAATGGCACGACGTAGGAAGCTACACCTGCAATACGCTTAACTCCCCCGAAGATGATCACGGCAAGAAGGATGACTAATCCGATTCCTGTCACGGACGTATTAACTCCAAACGCATTATCAAGTCCCTGTGCAATGGAGTTTGATTGGATCCCCGGCATCAATACCCCAATCGCAAGGAGTGTAGCCAGTGAAAATAGTACTGCATACCACTTCACGCCGATCCCTTTTTCAATATAATACGCCGGTCCCCCGCGGTATTCCCCATCCTGTTTTACTTTATAGATCTGTGCCAGTGTCGATTCGATGAAGGCGCTGCTCGCCCCGATGAAAGCGATGGCCCACATCCAGAAGACCGCACCCGGTCCGCCGAATGCGATGGCGGTTGCCGTACCCGCGATATTCCCTGTCCCTACACGCCCTGACAAGGATAGTGCCAGAGACTGGAATGAGGATACCCCGGATTTCGAGCTGCTCCCTTTAAACATTTGAACCACCATGTCCTTAATGAGACGCACCTGCAAAAACCTTGTTAAGATAGAAAATAAAAGACCTACACCTAAACAAAAGTAAATCATCACGGGTGACCAAAGAATACCCACCAATTTGCCTACAATTTCTTCCACAGTGTTTCCCCCTTTTCTCCCAAAAATTATCTAACTATTAAGAATTATATTTTATTTGACACAAATTAGACAATCTTTTTTTCTCCGTAAAAAAGCCGTTATACTCCAAAACCCTTTCATAGCAGTACCCGGCCTGTATAAAAAAATTTTTTGGGCACCCTAATGTCAAAAGGAGGTTATATCATGTCGAGAAGAAAACTTTTAGTGCCAGAAGCCCGGCTGGCAATGGATCAGCTGAAAGCAAAGGTTTCAGGTGTAAGCGACCCGAAGGAAGCGAAGTTTGAAGCTGCCAGGGAGCAGGGAATCCCTCTGGATAACGGCTACAACGGGAAACTGACTTCCGAACAGGCTGGGAAGATCGGCGGCCGGATGGGCGGGAATATGGTCAAGGAGTTAGTGAGGATGGCTCAGGAAAATTTAAATAAGAAATGAAGGGTGCTTAAGCATGTACAGGTCGAAGCAGCAGTGCTGCCTGCACATATAATCCATGAAAAAGGACTGAATTCAATTTACGAATTCAGTCCTTTTTCCCTTCCCCATATCCAAATACATGTTTAAGTGAATCAGAATCTTCTTCAGCAGTGTGGCCGATAACCGAAAATCCTCCATCACTTTCCAAAATGACTATATTAACGTCTTGCAGGGATGCGTAACCGGCATTTCGCACCACCTGAAGGACTTCCCTCTTTGTAATGCGTTCCTTTCTGAGAACTCTCTCATGAAACTGATCCTTGTAATAAAGAAGCGCCGGCGATGATTTAAGGAGGGTGCTGAACGTTTCAGAGCGGGAAGACATCCAGGTACCGATAAACTGTAAAGTAATTAACAGTACTATGGCGGCCACACCTTCTATCAAGGGCACTTTCTTATTCAAAAGGATCTGTGACAGGATTGCCCCGATCGAAACGGTTACCACCAGGTCATAGGCATTTAATTTAGACAGCGTCCTTTTTCCCGATAACCTCAACAATGCGACCAGTGAGATATATGCGAGGATCCCGACGACCAGGATACGGTAAATGCCATATAGACTGCCAATAAGCATCTTATGCCTCCTTTATCATTTCTTGCTGGTTAAGATTTTCTTCAGCTCATCCAGGTCTTCATATACTTTTTCAAGCAGGGACCGATTATAAAAGATGGACGCTGGATGAAAGGTCGGAAATATTGAATATTCCTCTTCGCTGAGAGTCCATTCGTTTGTATTCATATCTTTTAGCCTGCGGACCGGCGCCTGAATCAGTCTCCCATGGACTTCCGAGATTTTATAGTTCTTACCAAGCAGCCTCTGCAGGCCGATGTTGCCGAGGGTTACAATCTGCTTCGGCTTTACATGGCGGATTTCATAATCGACAATCGGCGCATGGGCAAGCTGTTCCTTCATATTCGGTGCCCGGTTGTATTTCTTTTCGATGATTTCACCATCCGGGCCCTCTTTGTGTACGATTTTAAAAGGTCTGCTCCTCACTGTAGAAGTAAAATAAATATCATCCCGCGAAACACCCAGGTATTCAAAAAATTCGTTCAGGACCTTCCCCGCCCTGCCGCTGAAAGGAATTCCATTATGAATTTCCGTTTCTCCAGGGGCTTCCCCCACGATCATGATTTCTGGATTCTCAGGACCGCGGCCATAAACAAACCCTTCACAATTGTATTGCTCCATTCTTTTTTTGCATTGTTCAACCAAATCTTTCGGCAGCACTTCCATCATCCTTTTCATCGGCCGCCCCTCCGCCTGCGGAACGCTCTGGCGGAAACGGCCGCATCTCTGTTAGTTTCTTTATACCCAACCGGCCTCCCGCTTTACACATCCATATGTTTATTTCTTCTTTTGTTAAGGAATAGTATGGATATACCAGAACAAGGAGATGGCATTGATGAATCAAACTGAGCTTAAACAGCAGATAACGAAAGTCCTTGAGGAAAGCAAGGTGGGGACGCTGGCAACGGTAAAAGGCAGGAAACCCCATTCACGCTATATGACTTTTTTCAATGATGATCTGACTCTTTATACACCAACAAGCAAAGAAACACATAAAACGGAAGAAATTGAGGAGAACCCGAATGTCCATATCCTCCTCGGGTATGAAGGCGAAGGATACGGGGATACTTTTGTTGAAATTCAGGGAAAGGCATCGATCGAAGAGTCCCGGGAATATAAGGAGAAGCTTTGGAATGAGCATATGGAAAAGTGGTTCGACGGCAAGGATGATCCCAATTATATCGTGTTGAAAATCACTCCTGATACCATCCGATTGATGAATGATGATGAAGGGTCGCCGCACACACTTGAATTATAATGTTGACAAGTAGTCAAATGCATGATATATTTAATCATTGTTAACTTGTGACATAATTAAAACGACTAGAGCAGATAATCTGTAATTCTATTCGGTTTTGATATGTACTTATTCACACTGGATCGGCTTCGGAGCCGTAAGGATGTAAGAGAGGTAGGGCTTACGTCGTTTAGGTTCATCAAACGACTCAAGGAATTGCCCGCGGCTGTTTATTATCTGAATACGTTTAAAGGAAATAAATATATTACTTGTGATGTTGCAAGTTACAGAACATGCCTTTCCGATTAAGGCATGATGGAGGGAGCACTGACAGGAAGTTCAGTCCCTCACCAATTTTAAAAGCCCTCAGGAAGCGCCGACGCTTACTGGGGGCTTTGTCCATTTTAAGGCCCGTCCTGACTGAGGGATGGGCCTTTTCTTATTAACTCGTCTCTTTCAACTGACTGTGATAGAGGCCGTGGTAAAAGCCTTTTTGCGCCAGGAGCTCTTCATGGGTTCCTTTTTCGATGATCCGCCCCTGGTCGAGGACGAGTATCTGGTCGGCCTGGCGGATCGTGTTCAGCCTGTGGGCGACCACGACTGATGTACGGTCCTTCATCAGGTTTTTCAGCGCATCCTGGATCTTCAGCTCCGTAATGGTATCGATGCTTGAGGTGGCTTCATCAAGTATGAGGATCGATGGATCTGACAGGATTGCCCGTGCAATCGACAACAGCTGCTTCTGTCCCTGGCTTATGCCGCTTCCGTCGTTCCTGAGAACCGTGTTATATCCTTTCGGCATCTTCTCGATGAAGGAATGCGCATTTGCCAATTTCGCAGCCTCCACCACTTCCGCGTCAGATGCGTGAAGCCTTCCGTAGCGGATGTTTTCCATGATCGTCCCCTGGAAGAGGAAGCTGTCCTGAAGCACAAATCCAAGCTGCCTTCGAAGACTTTTACGAGTGAGCGTCTCGATATCCCGGCCGTCAATCAGGATCCTGCCTTGATTATGATCATAAAATCGGGATAACAAGTTTGTGATCGTCGTCTTCCCGGCGCCGGTCGGTCCGACGAGGGCCACCGTTTCACCCGGGTTGATGGAAAACGTAACATCCTGAAGGGTCGAATCATCCTGTCCATAAGAAAAATGAACGTGATGGAACTCAATTTTCCCATGGAGTGAATGTATTTCTTCCGCATTCTCTTCATCCCTTGCTTCTTCTTCTTCATCAATGATTTGAAAAACACGCTCAGCTCCTGCAATGGCTGATAACAATGTGTTGTATTGATTGGCGAGTTCATTGAGCGGACGGGTGAACTGCCTTGCATATTCAGCAAAAATCACAATCACACCGATCGTGACCATGCCATTCAGCGCAAAGATCCCCCCGACGCCGGCTATGACGGCAAAGCTCAGGTTGTTCAGCATATTCATCAATTTCGGGATGAAACCTGAATATGTATCTGCCCAATATGCTGCTGTCCGGAGTTTTTTGTTTTTCCCTTGGAATTCATCAATCGCGGTCTCTTCCCGCGAAAACGTCTTAATGATGCTGTGTCCCGAAATCGTTTCTTCAATATACCCATTCAGCTCACCGATATTGTGCTGGTATTGCCTGAACAGCGGCCCTGTCCTCTTCGTGATCCATTTCATCCCGAGTACCATGAGAGGGACGATCGTGAGCGTGATCAGCGTCAAGAGGGGACTCAGCCACAGCATGACTACTGCGGTTCCTGCCAGTGTCAGCACACTGGAAATGATCTGGATGAAGGAACTATTCAATGTATTACTGACATTATCAATATCATTCGTGACCCTGCTCATGAGCTCCCCGTGCTTTCTTTTATCAAAAAAAGGGATCGACAGCAGATGCAGCCGGTGGAACAAATCCTTCCTCAACCGGTAGACAGTGTCCTGGGCCACACCGATCATCCAGTAGTTCTGGAACCAGACAGATGCCGAGTGAAGGATATAGACGATCACCAGGCCTGCAAGAAGGGTGATGATCCCAGAGGCATCTTTCGTGACGATGAAATCATCGATGGCCCTGCCCACTAAAAACGGACCCAGAAGGGAGGCTGCAGAACTGATGATGACCATCAGGATGACGAGATAAAGGAGGCCTTTCATCTTTGAGAGATAAACCCATAATCTTTGCAGCGTCCCTTTCGTATCCCTTGCTTTGTCATCCTTGCCGAGCTTTTTTCTCATATGCCTGGACATGGTGCACCTCCCCGAACTGAGATTGATAAATCCGTTGATAGAGTTCCGATTCTTTCAGAAGGGTTTCATGGGATCCGTTCCCGATGACCACTCCGTCTTCAAGAAGAAGGATGGAATCCGACTCCATCGCCGTGCTGATTTTCTGTGTGATGATGATCGTGGTGCAATCATATTTCTTGATCGCTTCCTGCAGTTTCGCTTCCGTCTTCAAATCGAGTGCACTCGTACTGTCATCCAGCAGGAGGATTTTCGGTCTTCTGATCAGCGCCCTCGCAATCGACAGCCTCTGCTTCTGACCTCCCGAAAGATTCACTCCCTTCTGCCCCAGTTCCGTTTCATACCCATCCTTCAGATTCACTATCGTATCATGGATCTGTGCATCCTTGGCAGCCTCGATCATTTCTTCATCAGACGCATGCTCTTTTCCCCATAAAAGATTTTCCCTCACCGAACCGGAAAAGAGGACCGCTTCCTGAGGAACATACCCGATGCTTTTTCTCAGATTTTCCAACGTAAACGCTCGCAGCGGATGGCCGTCTACCTTAATTTCACCTTCCGTCGTGTCATACATTCTCGGGAGCAGCTGAAACAGAGTCGACTTTCCTGAACCGGTCGCCCCCAGCACGGATACGGTCGCCCCTGCTGCGGCATGAAATGAGACATCCTGGAGGACAAGCCCCCTCGTTTCAGGATATTGAAAGGAAACTCCATCGAACACAACATCCCCGCGGGTGACTTTATTTTCAATTCTCGCTTCTTGTCCGTCCCTTAAATCAACTTCTGTATTCAGCACTTCTTCCACCCGGTCCGCAGAAGCACGTGCCCGCGAGAAACTCGTGATGATAAATGAAAAGATGGAAAATACGGAAGAAATCCTCGTCGCATATGTAACGATTGCCACGACCTCGCCCACCTGCGCGCTGCCGGTATTCACCGCCGTCCCCCCCGACCAGAGGATGACCAGGATGGCGCCGTTCATCACCAGCATCAACAAGGGCATGATGATTTCCATGAACCTTAGGGCGCTCACAGTCCTGTCTTTTAAATCTTCATTGGCGCCGTGGAATCGTTTTTCCTCATGCTCTCCCCTTGTATAGGCTTTGATGAGCCTGATGCCGGACAAATTTTCCTTCATCACTTCATTTACCCGGTCAAGCCGCTTTTGTACCTTTTCAAATAAACTCCACCCTCTCTTAAGGACCCACAATAAGAACAGCCACAGGACAGGGATCACGATGAGCAGAATGACGGCCAGCTTCACGTTTACAATCAAAGCCATGATTGTTGATCCGACGACAAGCAGCGGTGCCCTGAGCATGATTCGTAAACTCATAAAAATCGTATTCTGGAGCTGCCTCACATCATTTGTCAGCCGCGTGATGAGCGATGATGCAGGCAGCCGGTTGAAACTCGCAAACGAAAACGATTGTATTTTCTTATATAAACTTTCACGCACATCATATCCGAAGCCCTGGCTCGTATGGGCAGCAAAGAAGGAATTCGTCACTCCGGAGAGAAATGAAAGAAATGACATTCCGACCATGATCCCGCCCCATAAGAGCACCACATCCATATCCTCCTTCAAGATTCCCTGATCAATGATCTTCGCCATGAATAATGGATTCAAAAGCTCAACAGCGAGCTCTACAAGCATCAATGTCCAAGCAATCCCCATCGCCCACCGATAGGGCTTCAAAAAACCGATTATCCTCAATTTCACACACCCCTCACGCTCTCGTTCTTATCATATGTATATATGTACCATGATATCGCTTTTTAATGTTGGTGGGTAGTTTGGTGACTTCAATAATAGGTTCACAAGCCCCCCCTCTTCCCATATGACACAGAGGAAAGGTTTCACGTGAAACTTTTTCTGAACTTTCAAGTGTAGAACCTGCTGTATAAGGAAAGTGGCCGGGACCAAGGTATTTGAATCAAAGTAAAACCCGAACTAATTTGCACACGATGAGGCAAATCAGTTCGGGTTTATAATTGTTCACATTACATTTAGCTTTTCCAGCCTATCTAGCGGTTGATTGGAGTGCAAGGCGAAGACTCATGCGGGAAGAGTAGCTTATAAGAAAAGCGGAAGGGCTTTGTTCAGAGGCGTGTGGCATAAGACGAATCGGCCACGAAGGCGTTCTTTGCCTTCTTGGCCGGTTTGACTTATGACATGTGCCTCTAAGCCCTGCAGCTGGACAGGTGAGACCCCGCAGGAGCGCAGCGACGAGGAGGCTCACGTGCTACCCGCGGAAAGCGAAGTCTTGCACGGAAATCATTAGCGGTATAAAAAAACCTATACTGATATTGTTCGTCTTTATATTGTAGCTTTTTAGTTTAGTCCCTTCCCCCCGGCTTACTCGATCATCAGCGAGCTTTCTTTTTTAAAATCACCCAGCGAGTACGCGTCAATCTTTTGATTGGATAAAGTATACACATGATCGTCGATATAGAGAAGGCGCTGGACATTATTCTCCCAGCTTTCATAGATATCCTTCTGCCTACCTTCTTCCGCAGTCAGCACTGCCTTTCGTTCAATACCGTTTTCCGGCGTGATTTCATATAGCAGCGCACCCTGGTAATCAAATACCTGCTCATATTCGCTTCCTTCTTTGTCATGATAGACAGAGACAGGAAATCCGTATAAATTCCTTATAGGCTCACGAAAGAGCGCTTTATGATCCTCCAAGAGGGGTGAATGGGTGCCTGCACCCCCGATGATCTCTGTGTCAGCTTCCTTGGGATTATTGAAATCCGTAATATCAAACAATGAGATTTTCATACCGTTCCGTGTGATCCGGGGCTCACCGTTAAATGATTTACCATCATCCATGATCTTGGTATCGAACCCGAAACCGATCAAATGATTTTCTCCGATTGGATGGAGATACGTACTGAAACCGGGAATCTTCAATTCCCCTAGTACCTTTGGCTGCTCAGGATCAGCCGTGTCGATGACAAACAACGGATCCACCTGCTTGAATGTGACGATATACGCCTTATCCCCCATGAATCTTACAGAATAAATCCGCTCACCCTTCGCTAGATCGGTGACTTCACCCGTTTTCTTCATGTTTCCGTCCATAATGTAAAGGGCATTCGAAGAAGGCCGGTCGTCGTTCCATACCTCTCCATCCGTTGTGGCAATCCTGAAATACCCTTCATGTTCATCCATGGAGAACTGATTCAGAATTCTTCCCGGCACATTTCCGGAAGCTTTAAATGTTACATTTGAATTTTTCACGGCAAATTTATATACTTCCGTACTTGATACGTCCCATTTGTCCGGATCCCCAACCTTTTCAACGGCAATATAAAGATTTTCTTTTGACATATACATCCCGTTTCCGCTTCCCAGATATGTCTGGACGTTGAATTCTCCTTTCGGATCAGCAATGTTGAGAGATGCAATCATTGTATAGTTCGGCTGCATCGACTGCGGGAAGTATTTGATCCGGCTGAGTGGAATGGGTGTAAGTTTTTCACCGGATTCACTATCCATCACCCTCGGTCTCAAATCGATATCTGAATTCTTGTCGGCCATCCAATAATCGGGATATAAATTGGCAATAAAATAAATGTTCTCTCCTATTTTCCTGGACGTCATATAATGCCCTTCCACTTCTACCTTCCGTTCAAATACCGGCTTATCTTTATCTGAGATATCATAAACCATCGCAAATGCTGAGCCTTGTACCGGGCGGCGGATGATGTCTTCAGCTGCTTTGGGCTCAACGTAATGAGTCCAGCTGTCACCAATCACCACCACCTTGTCCCTGTCCAGGAATAAATGCCGGGGATTGATATTTTCTTTGAAGGGCACTTTAGAGACAACCTCCATGCTGTCAGCCGGAACTGCCTTAGAGATGACAAGTTCCCCGTTTTTCACCTGATAGATATATGTCCCATCTGTTTTGACGATATCCCCTTCATCCACACCCTGAACCTGGTTATTCGTTTCCGAGTGGGCTGATCCGGAACTTTCCCCGGATGCCGCCTTGTCTTCAGATGATTCGGTCCTGCTGTTGCGGAAAAGGCTGAACTCTGCTTTTTGCTGTGCTTTTTGTCTTTTTACGATGGTTTTAAAATAATTGGTTAATTCTTTGGTTGAATCGAATGCAGGCAGGGTTTCCGTAACGGCAAAGGTCAAATTCGTGTCTCCACTGTAGGAAAATCCCATTTTCGTCTTGAGGCCGGAGGTGACTGAAAGAGTGAAATGGCGGGGCTCATCCGGATAACCGCCGGCCGGGGGCTCGATATATAGAGTTTTAAGATCATCGTCGAGTTTGAATGAAACGTTGACTTTACGGCCATCGGAATCCTTGACTGAAATATTTTTCGAATTGACGGTACTTTTCCTGACCGGGGCCGAGAACTGAAGGCTCCACGGATTTCCCTCCATCACCATCAGCTTTCCATCAATACTTCCCTCTGCCATGACCGATGGCTTTTGCAGATAAATATAAAGTCCAGAAGCAGCACACAACACGATTCCCGCAAGGATTAAGAGATAGAAATAGGGTTTCTTCATATGGTTGACCCACCTTTATGTTCTATTTTCACATTAGACGGATAAGGTGGAAGAAAGTTACAGGACAAGCTCACGGATAATTCTCCATAAAAAAAAGACCCTGTACCCAAGGTCATTTTAATGTCTATCTCATTCTCCGAGCACTTGCATTGAACCTGGCATTGCGTATGATTTGGTTGATGACCTCCGAAAAGATAAGCCCGACCGCGATCGAACCCGAAATCATAAACGCCTTTGCGGCAAGGGTGATTGCCGCATTGTAGTCATTTTCCACGAAGTTTCTCATGGCATCATAAGCAAGGCCGCCCGGCACAAGGGGGATGATCCCTGCCACACTGAAGATGATGACAGGTGTTTTATACATTTTAGCAAAGAACTGGCTGATGACCGCTACAACAAATGACGCGAGCAGCGTGGCGAGGACCGCATCCGTTTCATTCAGAAACATCAGCATATAGATGACCCAGCCGAGCATTCCGACGATCCCGCACTTGAACAGGGACTTTTTCGGAGCATTAAAAATGATGCCGAATGCTGCAGCGGCGATGAAACTGGTAATCAGATGGTTGATGATGAACATCCCTATTCACTCCTTTTAATCATGTTCGGCACTATATGATGGTGAATACCACCGCGATGCCTGTCCCGATCGCAAACGCGGTCAAAAACGCTTCCGCCCCTTTAGATAATCCCGACACCAGATGGCCTGCCATCAGGTCGCGGACGGCATTTGTGATCAGAAGCCCGGGTACAAGCGGCATGACCGAACCGATGATGATTTTATCCAGCTCCTGTCCCGCCCCGAAGTGGACAAACATAAAGGATAGAATCCCGATAATGAACGACGCAAGGAACTCTGCAAAGAATTTAATCGGTACGAACCGATGCAAATACACGACACTCATATAGCCGGCACCTCCCGTAATGAACGCTGGGATAAAATCATCCCATCTTCCAAGGAACATAATCAGAAAACATCCGCTCGCGATTGATGCGGCAAAAACCTGAACCAAAAAGGAATAGGAATGATCCGATTTCTCAAGTTCCTCCAGCTCGCTGTAAGCCTCTTCTATGCTGTATAAGCCCTCGCTGATCTTCCTTGAAATCCCGTTCACAAGGGTGACTTTTTCAAGATCGGTCGACCGCTCATTGATGCGGATCAGCTTGGTTTTGGTCGGTTCATCCGTTTCGATGGAAAAGATGATCCCGGTCGGTGTCACATAGCTGTGCGATTCTTTGATCCCGTAGGAAGCCGCAATCCTCATCATCGTATCCTCGACCCGATACGTTTCCGCCCCGCTCTGCAGCATGATCTTTCCTGCCAGCAGACAAACTTCCATTATGTCATACCTTCTTATCATTTTTGCTTCCATAAGATCTCTCCATGCGCATTTTTTGAATAGGTATAGTTTATAGGATAAGTGTGCCTCTAAGCAATGAAGACATGAAAAAACCGACCCCGGATTTGGGATCGGCTGGCCTTACACGTATTTATGAAGCTTTCCGCTGATCATGCTGTGCATTCACACCCTGCCTGATCAGGCGCGGAGCAGTGGCACTCAAGAGGACAAGCACGATTGAACACAACACTGCCGAACCGAGCATCGTCACCCCGTTTGCAAAAAGTGAGAACAGGACCGGCGACATGCCTTCCGGCGCATACTCTTTAAAGAAAATGAAGCCGGCGATGAAATGCCAGAAATAACGGGCCGCACTTCCAAGTACGGTTGCCGCGATAATCCAGGCATACACCTTGGATTTATTTTCGGAACGCAGTGACTGCTGGATGCGGTTGACAAAGACACCCGCAAATCCAATGAACGTGAAGGCAATGAAATACTCAATGATCATTTGAACAGGTGTGACAATCCACGCATTGCCGAGCGCCACCTGCAGGACACCCCACACAAATCCGGCCAGCAGGCTCGCTTTCACCCCTCTTCGGAATGCCAGGATGAAGATAGGCACCATCGAGAACGAAATGGAAATACTCGGCGAAAGATCAATCGACGGCAGCAGGTCCAGAATCAACGCAAATGCAGCCATCAATGCAGCTTCGATCATGACGACCAAACTTAAAGATTTCATAAAAAAAATCTCCCCTTTTTTAAAACGAAACCATAAGGGAGAGTCAGTCAATTCAAATAGGCATAGTGATCCTATATCATCCACATTCCTACGCTAGTACTAACTAACAGGTTCAAAGGGTCAGAACAGGCAGTGCCGTTCACTCTCAGCAAATCGCTCCCCTTGTGGTCACGTTTATTAAATTATAATTCAGTACGTATTATACACGAAAACATCCAATAGTAAAAGAAATTGCGGACATGAAATTGAAGGAAACGATCAAGGACTTTCATTAAGCGGATCGTGCAGGATGATAACCGGCATCGACTTAGGGGCAACCATGAAACCATAGACTCTGCCTTCTTTATCTTTATAGGCAACCGAGTAATCGCCGAATTGCGGAGAAAACTCCACGTCTTCGTATTCAAGGTCGAGATGGTTATACTTCCATCCCACATAAAGTTTGGTGGCCGCTCGGGCAGTAAAGTGTTGAACAAACGTAATCTGGTTGGCAGCGATAAATAGAATAATAGCAGCAACTGAAATGGTAACTTTACTTGCTCTGGACAACCTCAGCATCCATTCCCTCCTTCCTACGGAAATAATTCTGAATCTTCCGTGTATTATCTCTATTATATACCTATTCAGCAGGACATGACAAAAGAGCTACTTTTTGAACTGTTTTTAGAATAAGCATGCAGTGTCACTATTACTGACAGGACGGGGCTGCCACGAGGAGGCAGCCCTCCAGAATAATCTTAAACGATCGTTTAACTCCCTCATCCCTTGCAGCGCAAGGACCCGGTTCTTTTAATCAAACGTTTGTTTAATCTTCAAGAGCGGAGATCATCCTCGATAATCCGCTGTCCAGTTCATCGATCGGGACAAATCGGGCCTTCCTCATCATCTCTTTCCCTTCGATAAACACAATCAAAACAGGTACGGTGAAAATAGAATACTCTCCTGCAATCTCAGGAACTTCTTCCGCATCCGCATGTACAGCTTTTATGCTTGGATACTTTTTCAACACTTCTTCCACCTGCGGCAGCAAAGCATGACACACAGAGCAATTCGGCCGTGAAATATATAAAAGCACCATTTTTTCTGAATGTATCGTATTCTTTATTTCTTCAAGGGTATGCTGCTCTTTCACCTTCCATCCCTTCCTTTCTGTATAAACTGATATGGTTAACTATTCCCCATTCTGCCCTTCTGAAATCGCGAGGCGGCCATGTTTATCTTTTTACAAAACGGGAAAAGAACGACTGTAAACGAAAATGACTATGGAGGAGATTCACTTGAAACCAACTGTTAAGGAATTCTACAATGATAAGGAACTGATTTCTGAAGTTGAAAAATTATCTTCTCAAGGCATAAGCAAAAAGAACCTATATGTACTATCACATGACGATGACCGCACAGAGCGTGTGGCCGACAATGCGAACGCGAATGAAATCGGCGCAAGGGAAACGGGCATCGGTACAGCTGTCGGAAATATGATCTTAAGCAAAGGCGACGAACTGCGCAACCAGCTTCAGGAGATGGGCTTTTCCAAAGAGGAAGCCGATCAGTACGAAGAAAAGCTGGATGAAGGCAAGATTTTGCTGTTGGTTCAGGATTGATTTTTGGCGCGAAAATTCTAGGCGTCACAACGGCCTAGCTGATCCTGCTTGATAAATCGATTCCTTGAACGGCCCGGCTGTTTTGATTTGAGTGTTTAGACTCTGTGAAGCGTCTCCGGGGTCCGCGTGATATAGTTAATAATGAACAAAAGGATGAGCCCGCGGGTTGGGATCATCCTTTTTCATTTTCTTTTTCAAAAAGGTAGACCACACCATTTTGCGGCCTTCTGAATGCAGGACCCGAAAACCCGCGCCTGATCAGTTCCTTTCTCATGAACATCATCACTCCGCCGTGCCCTACAATCAATACGTCCTGATTCTCTGAGATGACCCTGTCTAAGACTTTATTTATCTTTTCCAGAACCTCTTTCTTGCTTACAGCCTGCGACGGATGGTTGAACCACCAAGCCAGGCGGATGCCGAGCAAATGAATGAACAGCGGCAGCTTCAGCTTCGGAGGAAAGAGCGGTGATAACGGAACCTCCCTTAATTCATCCAGGAAAATGATATCCCTGTCGTAGATGCTGCGTGCCGTGATTTCTGCTCGCTGCATGCTGCTCGAATAGCAGGACTTCCATTCAATCCCGTTCAGATCCACATCATTTTCTTCTACATCTGAAGCTTCATATTCTTCCACCCACTTCATCAATTCAGCCGAGGACACGATTGAATTCGGATATCCCCTTTTTACTTTGTAGTGTCTGATTAGTCCTATTTTCATTGGGTGCTCCTTTTGGGGTTTTTGTAGTGAATATGTATGTTCCTTTTGGGTTTGGTTCGTATTGGTGTTTTCCGGCTTGTCACCCAGCCCCATAGTTGAGGTCGCATAGCATGGCCGACCTCTGTTAATTAGAATCATTCTTAAAGGATCATAAATTCGCAGAATGGAACATATTTCTCCAGAATGGAACATAAATCCTTAAAATGGATCATATCTACAATAATATTCCATTTATTACAAATTTAATAGAGGGATTTTCCCTCTCTATGGCGAATAAACCTATATCAACCTTTAAGGAGTGATGTTTTGATACTAAAAGAACGAACAATCCCGTTAAAAATACTGGAAAACGAAGCTTTATTGACGCGGCTCGCCCCCTTTCATGAAACAAAGCCCCTGATCGAGCTTGATTTGAAGAAAAGAAAGGCCGGCTACAACGGTGAAAAAGCCGTCGATTATCATTTGAGCTTCCTGACCGGGAAAAATTACTGGCTCTTCTTCGACATCCGCCTTCCCCTCGACCCCCACTACTTTCAAATCGATACCCTCCTGCTGACTCCTTACTACATCCTGGCTATTGAAGTGAAAAACGTCTCCGGAATCGTCAGGATCGACCCACAGATCAAACAATGTACAAGGATTTACAAAGACACACAAGAAGGATTTATCGATCCGATTTCCCAAGTCAGACGGCAAAAGCACTTCCTTCAAAAGTGGTTATCGCTTCATAAGATACCCCTGCTCCCCATCGAATACCTCGTCGTCATCAGCAATCCATCCACTACCATTGAGTATACCTCCCGCCCGGAAGCCCAATCTCCATATCTTAATATCATTCATTCTCAAAATGTCATCGACCGGATTATACAATTAAACCATCTCTACAAAACGAACACTTTGACAGATAAAACACTGAAAAAGATCAAGAAGCTCATTCTTACCCATCACGAAGATGCCCCTTCGAATTACTTGCAAACGTATAACCTTACGAAGGAGGAAATCCTCCCGGGGGTCCAATGTGAACATTGCGGAAACTTCCCGATGATAAGAATCAGTAAATCCTGGCTATGTCCAAAATGTTCTAAGCAGTCCCCATCTGGTCACCTGAAAGCCATTGAAGATTATTTCCTTTTGGTAAACAGTAAAATGACAAACAATGAATTAAGACGCTTCCTTTGCCTTCCTTCCCGTAAAGTGGCCTTTCATATCCTTCAGAATTCCGGCTTGATCCCTCATGGTAAAGGTAAAGGAGCTTTTTACACAAAACCCTAAGAAACGTCATATCTCCTTACACCCAACAAACCCTCCATGATCTATTGCTGCAGTCCGTTTAGTAAACACCTCAAGGGTCCACCTTGCTGATGACATTTCTTAAACCATAAAAAAGGCGTGCAGCCCAACCTGCACACCTCATTAACAAACTATAATTAATTCACCCCAACGAAACATCCAAAATCATCATCACAACAAACCCGGCCATCAGACCCAGCGTTGCCAGGTCGGTGCTTCCGGAGGATTGTGATTCGGGGATGAGCTCTTCGACGACGACGAAGATCATCGCTCCTGCCGCGAATGCCAGTGCATAGGGCAGGATGGGCTGGACAAGGATGACGGCGGCCGCCCCGAGGACGGCTGAGATCGGCTCCACGATGGCAGAAAGCTGGCCGTAATTGAAAGCACGCGCACGTGACATTCCTTCTCCCCGTAATGGGATTGAGAGCGCAGCCCCCTCGGGCATATTCTGGATTCCGATTCCGATTGCAAGACCGAGGGCTCCGATTACCGTTGCATCACCGATTCCGAGCGCCGCAGCCCCGAAGGCGACACCGATGGCCAGGCCTTCAGGGATGTTGTGAAGAGTGATGGCCAGGAACAAGAGCGTCGATTTCTTGAACTTCGTCTGCGGTCCTTCCGCCTTATCCTGGGCATTACCGAGATGAAGATGGGGAACCACGAAGTCAAGAAGCCTGATAAAGACTCCTCCGAGCAGAAATCCGATTGCCGGTGCGAGCCATGGAATATGTCCGTTCTGTTCACTGAATTCTATGGACGGCGCCAATAGCGACCAGAAGGACGCCGCAATCATGACCCCTGCCGCAAATCCGAGCATCATGTTCATCGTGTGTTTTTCGATTTTCGTGAAGAAAAATACCGTGGCCGCTCCGAGCGCTGTAAGTCCCCACGTCATCGTTCCGCCCAGCAGCGCCTGCATGGTCGGATTCAATGCTGTAAACCAATCCATCATATACCCGTTCCTCCCATCTTTTTTCTGATACGTCTATTTTGCATCAAGGAAACTTTCTTCGTCAAAGGAAATGTTTAAGCGTAAACTCAAATGTCTGCATTCCTATATATATGACATCCGCTCCAGATTGTGTCTATCCTCTCCATATACTTCCCTCAAAAACAAAGAGCTAAGCACCCATACAGGGATGCCCAGCTCTTTGTTTTTTATGCACCTCAATTATGTTCCGTCCATATCTCAATCCTTGAACGAAAATTTCCATACAAAGAAATTCACAACCAACAGGAGAAGCAAATAGACATACACACCATAATTCATTTTCACTGCCAAAAAATGAAGGCCGACAAATGCACCGATGATGATATAAAACGGCAGCACCTTCCAGCCGTCGCTTTGTTTTACCCCATCGAAACTATCCGAAAACGGAAGACCGCTGCTCAGCAGCTTGTAACAAACAACCGTGTAGATGAGCGCGCTGATCAGGACAATGATGAGCTCCGGGAGCAGCTTAAGGCCGAACAGATAAAGGAAGCATACCGCCATCACCACGTACAATGGGATATAAAGTTTTGCCAGGAACGCTTTCAGGGTCCCTTTGTGGATCGGTGCATTCTTTTCCACAGGCGCCACTTTATAGATCCACGCCCCTTTGTATTTTCCTGAATATCCAAGCTGCATCACGACCGTCGGGATGACGGTCAGGCTTGTATAGATGGAGAGGTACACCATGCTTACAGAAAGGTCGTCAAAAGAAGACGTCCTCAAAAAGTTGAAGATGAAAATAAACGGCAGGATGATTGCGAATCCGAGTCCGGGATAAACCTTCAGTTTAAACTCCCGCTCATTCTTCATCATATAATGTGCAAATTGGTAAAATGCACGCTCTTCCTTGCTGCACATGAGATTCATCAGGCTTTTTCCGATCAAATTGGACTTCTTTGCCTTCTTTCCCCCATGAGAATTGAGTTTCTGCAGATTCCTCTCAAAGGAGGGAAGGATTTTGATATAAAGAGCCAATGCAGCAAATGGAAACAAAACGGCCAGACCCGAGAACAGGATGATCAAAGGATTATCCGCTCCGTTTAATACCCACTCAAATAAGGAACCGAACCACATCGGCGGGAAAAAGATCTGCCACCATTCTGCGGTGAAGTTCACCTGCAGATCAACCAATTCAAAGGATGTGGCGACGACCTGATAACCGACAGCAAGCCCGATCGACAGGCCGATCTGGACATAGTTGATGATATCCTTCAATCTCTCCCCGTCAAAATATTTCAGGATAAGATAATAAAGGAGTGCGGTGAATACGACAATCAGGATGTCGGACAGGATGATCCCGACCAGGAACAGGAGGAAAAACCAAAACCCCTGATTGATCAACGCGACAATCAGCGGGATGACGGTCATAGCTCCGGTCAAAAAGAACAGATATACACATACGTGTATGGACTTCGCCAGGCTGATCGTCTTTTTCTCCACCGGTTTTGTGAACAGAATATTATTATCCCTGATGTCCAAGATGACAACCGAAAAATCAGAAATCATCGACATCATGATGATAAACATGATCACGGCAAAACTGATGCTCATCTGAAAAATATAATTTTCCCCCATCAAGACAAACGGGATGAGGAACAATCCAAACAGGGCATAAATCCAAAGCGATTTGATAAATCGGTTCTCATCCTTGGACTCTTTCCCCTTATTTCCCTGCTGTTGAAAGATCGTCGGGACCCGCCGCTGGTCCATAGTGAATTTCACCTGGAGGATCCTCCGTAAAGCTCGGTAGTCGAAGCCCATTTTTTCAAAAATCACCCGGAACCAGTCCAGAAACAGAAGTGTATGAAATTCCTTCATCCCCTACACCCCTTGGACAACCGAAACAATCTTCTCTGCCGTTTCTTTATGTTCATTGAAACCGGTCAGTTGGTTGAAGATTTCCTCCAGCGTCCCTTCACTGTTCGTATTCTTTAATTCTTCGAAACTGCCATCCGCCACAATCAAACCATTATGTAAAAGAATGATCCGGCTGCTGATCTTTTCGACGACATCCATGATGTGGGAAGAATAGAATATGGTTTTTCCCTGAGCAGCCAACTGGGCAAGAAGCTCCTTAAAGACCATGACCGAGTTGGCATCAAGTCCGTTGATCGGCTCATCAAAAAACAGAATGTCGGGATTATGCAGGAGACTGGATATGATCAGGATCTTCTGCTTCATCCCTTTCGAATAGGATGCGATGCGAGATTGATAGACTTCCTCCAGCCCGAATAAAGCAGTCAACTTTCCAGCCCTCTCCCCGGCTATATCCGGCTCAAGCCCGTACAGCTCACCGATGAACGTCAAATATTCCTCGGCTGTCAGATTATCATACAAGTCGGCCATTTCCGGTACATATCCAATCCTCTTTTTATACGCTGCCGACTGGCAAGAAATATTCTCACCAAAAAGACGCACCTCTCCGGAATACCCCTCCTCCAGACCGAGGATAATCTTGACCGTCGTACTCTTCCCTGCCCCGTTCGGCCCGATATATCCAATGATCTGACCCTTATGCACCTCCAGATCGACACCTCTCAACACTTCCTTGCTTCCATATCTCTTCCGCAGCCCTTTAATCAACAATATCGGCTCTTCTCTCTCTTGCATGATGTCCCCTCTTTCCTTATGCAGTATTTTTCCACGCTAACATAAGTTACCTTATTTGGAATATGTACCTTCTTATGATATTGGACGGATTCCAAAGGATATTGGGTGCGATATTTAAAATATTTCAACACGCCGGCCGCGGAAATCATCACCGTTGTCACGCTCCCCGAAAATTTTCCCAAAAAAACTCTTCTAAAATGGAAGAACATGTTATATACTTTAACTGTATTAAGACAGATAGTACACTGTATACAGTTGGGAGGGTGGATATGTTTGAACTCGATTTAAGAAGCCGGAAGCCCATTTACGAACAATTGGTGGAAAAGCTCAAAGAACTGATCATCAACGAAGTGCTGAAGCCGGATGAGCAGCTCCCGTCAGTGCGTACATTGGCTCAGCAGCTGACGATCAATCCAAACACAATCCAGAAAGCATATAGGGAACTTGAATCTCAAGGATATATTTATTCAGTGAAAGGGAGAGGTAGCTTTGTCAATCCTTCAAGTCACATCCAAAATGCGGAGAAAATCATGAAAGTGAAAGAAGAACTTACAAGACTCTTATCGGAAGCCCTTTATTTAGGGATCACCGCTGAAGATTTAAAAGAAATGATCGCCGAAATCGAGGCATCAGTCGGGGGGAATCAAGCTGATGATTGAGATTAAAGGTGTCAGTAAAGCGTTTGACAAAACCGAAATCATTCATAATATTTCATTTTCCATTGAAAAGGGATCCATATACGGACTACTCGGATCAAATGGTGCCGGTAAGACCACGTTACTGCGGACGATTGCCGGGATTTTAAAGGCAGATCAAGGAGAAATCACGGTGGATGGCCAGCCGGTATTCGAAAAGACCGCGATCAAGGAAAAAGTCGTCTTCCTTCCGGATCAGCCGTTCTTTTTTACCCACTATACACTGAAACAGATGGCTCAATTTTATAAAAATACGTACAGCCGCTGGGATGATGAGTATTATCATCAGCTGACCGCGTTCTTTGAAATCGATTCCAATAAAAAGCTTCATAAGTACTCAAAAGGGGTGCAGCGCCAGGCTTCCTTTATCCTCGCCCTGTCTGCCAAGCCCGATGTGCTGGTGCTGGACGAACCGATTGACGGACTTGACCCTGTTGTCAGAAAGAAATTAAAAAATGTACTGATTACAGAAGTGGCCGAGAGGGAAATGACGATCCTGATTTCCTCCCACAACCTGAGAGAGGTCGAGGATATCTGCGACCATATCGCCATCCTGCATCAAGGAAGGTTCCTGCTTGAAAAAGAACTCGATGACCTCAAATCAGGCATCCATAAAATCCAGCTCGCCTTTAAAGGGGAAGTCCCCGTCGGACTATTCAATGAACTGGATGTCCTTCATAAAGAAACGAGGGGCAGTGTACTATTATGTATCGTACGCGGTGAACATGAAGAGGTCGAACGCCTGATTCGTTCCTACCATCCGGTCATTTTCGACTTACTGCCGCTGACACTGGAAGAAATCTTTATATATGAAATGGGGGATGTTGGATATGCCATCCAAAACATCTTGGATCAATAAGGAACTAATCATGCAAAGCCTGCGGAGTGTAGGCTGGCTGGGAATCGTCTATTTTATCGGGCTGTTGTTTGCGCTTCCGATTGACATCCTGGGTAAACTGACGAACCCAAATCTTACTTATTACAACAATATCTATGAAAATCTTTTTAAAATGCAATATCCGATTCAAATGGGGCTGCTGTTCCTTATCCCGGTGTTACTGGCAGTGTTTCTGTTCCGCTACTTGCACGTAAAACACCCGGCGGATTTCATTCACAGTCTGCCGATTAAACGGGACAAGATTTTCCATCATGCTTTGCTCACTGGACTGGGCATCCTGCTGATTCCGATCCTGCTGAATACACTATTCCTTCTGGGACTCTATTGGATTACTGAACTCAATCTTTACATTGATGCAGCAGACATCTTCGCCTGGGCCGGAATCACACTGCTGATGTCTTTCCTTTTCTTCTTGACGGGAACGTTCATCGCCATGGTTACAGGCCTTTCGGCGGTGCAAGGCGCGCTGACCTACATCATTCTGTTATTGCCGGCAGGAATGTTCTTATTGGTTACCTTCAGCCTGAAGCAGATCTTGTTCGGCTATCCGACCGAATACTATTACAACATCCAAATTGAAGAATATTCTCCGATCGTCAAGGCGGCCATGCTCGAAAACAAAATGATTTCGGGATGGGACGCACTGATTTATGCAGGATTGACGATTTTATTCTATGTACTCGCTCTTCTACTCTATAAAAATAGAAAAATCGAGACAGCATCACAGCCAATCACATTCAAAATCCTTCAGCCGATTTTTAAATACAGCGTGACTTTCTGTGCCATGCTTGTCGGCGGTATGTATTTCACTGAAGTGCAGGGTCAAGGCTACTGGATGTGGTTCGGATATGTCGTTGGAGCCCTGATCGGTTATTATGTTGCGGAAATGATTCTACAAAAGCATTGGAGGGTCTTTCACCACTGGAAAGGATACGTCGTTTACCTGCTTGTGATCGGCGCCGCTTCATTCCTGTTCCAATTCGACCTTTTTCAATATGAAAAGAAAGTACCTGAAGCAGGTAGCATCAAGGAAGCGTATGTCGGTTACAGCTATTATGACTTATTTAACAGCGACAGTGAGATCATGATGAGCAGCGAGAACGGGTTCGTTCCCGAAATCAAACGCGATCCGATGCTGAAAGAAGCCGCTTCCATCAAGACCGTACGTAATCTGCACAAAGCGATCATTGAAAAGGGAGAAGCGCCCGCGGGCTACTACGAGCGGATGCCTGCATTCTTTTACTATGAAATGGAAGACGGAAGTACGCTGGTCCGAAGCTACGAAATCGAGCAAGGTGATCTGGAAGAGTATTACTCGGCTTTATACGAAACCCGGGAATACAAAGAAGCGACGAACGACATCTTCCACATCGATGAAGAGAAAATCGATAAATTGACGCTTCACCAGGAATACACCGTTGGTAAGGCGGTCACGATTGTTGACCCTGAAGAAATCAAAGAAGCAATCGATATCTTAAAGAAAGAGATTTATAATGAGAGCTTCGACGATCAAAACAGATTGAGCACATTCTCCGTTGAGGTTCTGTTATCCAATAACCAGCGAACAGGCATCAGCATCCGCAACACATATGATGAATTTGAACAATGGCTTCGCGATAAAGGATACCTGGAGAAAATCAAAGTGACAGCGGATGACATCGATTGGATCTATGTCATTGATAAAAAAGAACATACTCGTGAATTGATGAAAGCAGATTACCCCGGCGACATCTTCCCTAAACTGAAGGAACAAGGAACCGGACTTGAGATTAATGAAAAAGAAAAGCTGAATGAAATACTGGAGAAGCTCAGCTATGAAAGACAGCAAAATCCGTATCTCGTCGGCATCAAATACAAAGGACAGCAGCATGTCGAAGTGATGGGCCTGACCGAAGAAGACGCTCCTTCCTTTGTAAAACAAGCTCTTGAATAATGTAATGAGAAAGAATCGAGGTGATATCCAGTGAGTGCCAAACTCATACACATTGAATCCCCAACATTCGAGGATGTATATATTCAATTTCACCGATTGATTTATCACATCGCCTATAAACTGACGAAGGATGCCCATCTTTCAGAAGACATCGTACAGGAAACGTTCATGAAAGCATACCGGAAATGGGACACCTTGATTGATTTCAGAAAGATTCAGGGATGGCTTTCATCGATTGCCAGCCGGACAGCCATCGACTTCATCCGGAAGGAATCAAAGCGCCGGGAAGAGCTGGTCGACGATCAGGAAACCTATGATTCTCCATTTATCTCGCGTGAAGCCAGATTGGTAGAATCCGAAGTCGACTTTCACCTGTTGGAAGAAGAAATTGAAGAAGGAATCGGGATGCTTCCTGCTGCGCAGCAGGAAGTCCTCCGGTTAAAAGCAATCCACGGTCTCAGTGATAAGGAGATCGCCCGCAGGCTCAACCTTAATCCTGCCACGGTCAAGACCCGGTACCACCGGGCGAGGAAACAGTTGAATGTATTATTGAATAAGACAGCTTGATTTGTTGAATTATTGGGTAGAACCCCCGGAGCGTGCGTCGCTTTGGGGGTTTTTATTTTAATTAGGGGCTGAATGGGGGGAATTGGCGTTGCGGGGGTGGACCGAGCTGCGTCTGTAACCGGTGGTTGGGCGTGATTAGTGTTTTGTTGAGGTTTGCTGTGGTTTTATTGACGTTATCGGCATTTTTGAGGCAGTGTGCGTATTGATTGCAATGCAGGTTGGCGTGTAATCAACGTTGTGAGCTCAATGAGGCTATCACGTTGCTGCCGGAACTGCGGGAATCGGTGGAATCTTTTAATTTTGGTGTATAATCTTTCGAAAACTGGACTTTTTCTTTGAATTCCAGGCATTAATCTTCGAATTCTGATGGATAATCTTCGAATTTCAGGATTAATTCCGTCACTTACCAAAAATGACCAATTTTCAACTGCTCTGATGAAGTTAGTTTCATCTATTACTAAAAACACCCAAATTCCATCCACCCAAAAACACCTCACCAGCCTCCTCCCCGGTCCACTTCTCTCCCTATAAAACAACAAAAAGCCGATTCACCAAAAGCGAATCGGCTCTTCCCACTATTCAGATCAATAAGACGGACGTGTACTCCCTGCCCCTGCCTTCATCCTGTACTCATCATGAAGCAATTTCACTTCGAACAGGGTAATCGGATCGAAATAGCGTTCCGGATGTTCTTTCATTTTTTTCAATGTCTCTTCTTCTGCCGCCACTTCTGCTTCTGTCTCTTTAATCGTAAGATCAAGCTGATTGAACGGCTCTGCAAAGAATGATTGGATGTCCTGGTCCAGTGATTTTTCAAACAAATCGAATTGGACGAAAAACTTGTTCGCGACCGATTCGGCAGTTTCTGAATAATCTTCGTTTTCCAGGTAGCGTTTGTACTGAGTGTGAAGCAGGTTCTTGTTCTGAGGGATCCCTCCGAATAATTTGCCGGCACTCTTCAGCAGGAACTGACCGGGCTTGAACTTGAGAAGGATATTCTCCTTATCGATCTGCGCCCTGGTTCCCATCCTGCTTACATCCCTTTTCCAGTCGTCGACGACTTGGAAATCGCACTGCAGGACAACGCGGTCTTTACCGAATAACTCATTGAAGGTGGTGCTCATTTCATGTAAATAGTCCTGGCCGTCCTGCAGCTCCTGCCTTGAGGACTGAAGCCAGTTTTCCAGTAAGATCATGTAGCGCGGCATGAGATCTTCCTGGATATACGATTGGATCCTGGCGTTCATTGCTTCATTCAACTCGGTGTGAATCTGTCTGAAGTCACTTTCTTCCGTGATCAGATCCGAACAACCGCTCAGGATCTCAGGGACTTTCCTCGAGATTTCTTTTTTCATCTCTTCTTTCTTTTTGCGGAAAGAATCTTTTATATCCTTTGTTTTATCATGTTGCATGTCTTCCAGGTAAGTATGGAAGCCGTTCAGGCGGACAAGGATATCTTTATTTTTTTCGATTGCTTCTTGTAAACCAAGCTCCTGATTCTTTCGCTGGGAGAATAAATCTTTCAGCGTTTTCCTAACAAGATAGAAAAGCTTCACTCTCCGCTCACGCTTCAGCTCGCCCGGATTATGGAAGTAATGATTTTTCAAAAATGCTTCCACATCGCGCTGCTGAAGGTGTACCGCTTCAAGTGATGAATACGGAAGCACTTCAGCAGATGGGAACCATTCCCTGGCTTTGGTACGGGCCGATTCAATGATTTCTTCAGAATGGCCGGCATGGTCGATTTTATCCATCTTATTCAAAAGGAAATGGACATTTACGTGCTGACCGATCTCCTTCAATGTCCTCAGTGTCTTGCGGTCTTCAGCATTGAATGGTGCGTCTGCATTCAGCACATAGAGAAGGCCGTCTGCAGCGGGATAGAAGGAAGTCAGATCTTTCATTCCCCTGCTGTTAGCCTGTACGTCGATCAGCGCACTTCCATTCTTCTGAAGGAAATCGGAAGGCAGCCGGTACTCGACGAATGATTCCCTCTCCATTAACTCCTCGAAGTCAGCGATGCTTTCCACTTTCTCCGCACCGCGCTCATGGACCTCGGTTACTTCGACCTGGTCGCGGTGATATCTGTATACGACAGTCGCATGCTCTGCCTCACCCACGCTTTCCCCAAGCACGGATTGTACAAAGGAAGATTTACCGCTGGATTCGCTGCCCGCAACCACAAGGTATTGCTGGCTTGTGTCAAGGAGCTGCTCGGCGATCCACTTCGTTTTATAAGAGACAGGTGCACCGTTCCCCTCGGACCAGCTGATGATTTTATTCAACAGGAGCAGGGTCTCTTCCATTTTGAAAGCAGGATATTCCCCTTGCAGGAGAAGCCTTTCCGCTTCTTCTACAACCTCGGGATCCATGGAATAAGCAAAGACGTCACTCCAGGCCATCACTGCTGCCGATGCAAACAGCGGCTGCTCTTGCTTGCTGATTTTCAGCCAGTTGGCCAATAGAGCAGGCATGAAGCCTTCGATTTCTTTTACCAGATACCCTTCTTCCAGGAAGTGAAGATAGGCATTCTGGAACTCGGACGAGATCTCTCCCCAGCGTTCGCCGGTTTCCGGTTCCACATATTCAAAGATTGTGTTCACCGTGGCCATCCATTCAATATGAGTCTCCGGAACTTCCCTGAATGAGGTCCATAAGCTCTGAACAAGATCCCTGAACAACGGACGGTCTTTTTCATAGACGGCGATCAGCACATCGTAGAAATAATTCGGTGTGTATACTGACGTATATCCCATTTCCGCATACTCCAGCAGGGAGCGGAACCATATTTCACTGCCTGTCCGGATCGATTCGCCCACAGCAAGGCCGACTGTATTTTTCCAGTCCTGCTGTTCTTCATAAAACGTTTTTGCAAGTTGGGAAACATGCGGATAATCAGGGTCGATGCCGAGCGCTTTTTCAATGATGCGATACGCCGACTTCAGCTTGCTTCTTTCGATATAGAGATGGAACAGTTGAAGGGAAATCTCCATCGTCAGCACCGGATTTTCGGTCGAGATGCCTGTGTAGACATCCTCCGCTGAAGAAAGCATGCCCAGTGCATAATACGAATCGGCGATGTTCTTCTTGGCCCATGGCTCGAGCTCGTTAAGGACGCTCTCCCATTTAAAGATGGCCGCTTCATAATCTTTGCTGTGAAAATACACCTCACCCTGCGCATAGCGGATGTACGTCAGGTCGTAGGGTTCGTTCTGCTGCTCCTCCACAAACGCAGCCCCCAGCACTTCAATAGGATGAAGGGTTGATTCATTGTCTATTAAAAAAGTTTCATAAAACGACTTCTCCATCAATAATTTTTCTTCAGTCATAATGTCCTCCGATATATGTGATCCCTCTTGGAAAAAGGACTCACAGACTAGTCTATTGCTATCATTCTATCAGAATTTCACCCTTATAAAGTTTCATTTCCTTTTCATTTTCTAATTGATTCTTTATTCCGTGATTCATTCGACTCACTTTCATTACACAAGAAAGGACTACCCGTTACAAAAAGGCTACACCCTTTCGAAAACTGAATAGTCCTAAATATTTACCACCTTTTATGAAGGTGTAAACTCTGTTTTTTATGCTTGCCGGGCCTGAGCAAGCCGCCTCCGCTTTTGGTTCATCCAGCTCCGGCGGCTAGTCCCTCGAGGTCATAAGCTGAATCGTCCATGAAGGCATAGAACGCCTTCCCGGCCGATTCTTCTTATGCTTGTCGGGCCTGAGCAAGCCGCCTCCGCTTTTGTTGCTTACGGCCCTGCATGACTGCCACGATGAATGCAATCACGAGGAAGAAGCTTGAGATCTGGAAGAGGATCCCGATTTCGACGAATTGGGCAAGGACACCAAATACGAGTCCGCTCAGGCCGATGCCTAGGTCGATGGAAGAGAAGAACATTCCGTTCGCCACTCCCCTGCGGTTATCCGGGGTCATCGAGAGTGTCCATGATTGGAGTGTAGGGATCAGCGAGCCGAATCCCACTCCGAAGAGGATTCCCGATACGATGATCAATGCATCCGAGTGGGCGAATGATAATGCCCACATGCCTGCAAATGTGATTGCTATGCAGAAAAGGACAAGTCCCTTTGGACCGTGGTCGTCAAACCACTTCCCTGCAACCGGCCTTGAAATGGAAGCCATGATGGCATTGAACAAATAAAACAGGAAGATATGCTGTATACCGCGCTCTTCCCCGAAAATGACGATGAAGGTGACAATCGAGCCGTAGCCGAATGTGACCATGATCGTGATGAATGCAGGGAACCAGCTTGATTTTTCAATCAGCGAACCCATATATGAGAATTTAAGGTCTTCCTTCTTTGTTTCTTTCACGACTGCCGGAGTCTGATAACGGACCAGGGCCAGCAGGATGATGGCAATAACACCAAGGACACTGGACGTGATAATCAGATTCGTGAAGGTCGTCACTTGAAACAGATAGATTCCGAGACTCGGTGCGATGATCATCCCGATGGTGATCGACAATCCGTAATAGCCCATCCCTTCACCAAGGCGGGATTTCGGCACGACATCGACGGCAGCCGTCCCGTTGACGGTCGTCGACCAGCCCCAGGCAAGACCGTGCACAAACCGGAACATCAAAAAGATCACGACGATCGAAGAAAGTGGATAGATCACCGTAATGAGCAGCAATGAAACCACCCCGATGATGACCAATGGCTTCCGATCCTTATATTCAAGCATAAAGCCGATGAACGGCCTGCTCAAAACCGCCCCGATTGAAAATAAAGTCGTCACCAGACCGATTTCCAGACCTGACGCGCCAAGTGACTTGATATAGGGCGGCAGAGTCGGGATCAGCATTTGAAACGACATGAACACAAAAAGATTTCCTACCATCAACATAATAAAAGACCTTGTCCATAGAGGTTCTTTTGTTTTAGTCACAGGAAATCCCCCTTTCTATTATTCATTTATTCACGTGAATAACCTATTCTAAGAATTTATTTCGAATTACTAAATAATAGCACATTCCGAAAAAAAGAGATATCATTTCACCCCAAAGATTTCTGCTATTTTCTTACAATGATTTCCCTCATTGAAAAGTTATCGATTTATACTATAATAGACAACATGACCAAAAGTTCTGAAAAATTAATTTGACTATCTATTTTTGAATATTTATTTATATCATTGTATAAATATTAATTTTTTCAAAAGGAGGAAGCAGCTTGAACTATTCTTTACGGCCTTTGGGAGACAGTGCCGTCGTCATTCAATTGGGGAATGCAATTGAAGCAGGCACGCATGAAAAGGTAAAGTTAGTCACATCCATATTAGAAAAAACTCCTCAAGAGTGGCAGGTCGATATCATCCCCGCTTTTACGACTGTCACCATATATTACGATCCGATGCTCGTTTTACAGGAAAGAGAAGGACAACTTCCTTATGAAGGAGTCTGCTCAATTTTGGCTGAATTGCTTACCGGGGATGCAGCACACACTTCCGCTTCAGGCAGAGTTGTAGAAATCCCTGTCTGCTACGGCGGGGAATATGGGCCTGATTTGGAAGAGGTGGCAGCCCACCACGGAATCACGACGGAAGAGGTCATATCGAAGCACACGAACGGTGATTACCTTGTATACATGATCGGATTCGCACCGGGCTTCCCCTATGTCGGAGGTCTAGACCCGGAACTTGCCACACCGAGAAAAAAATCACCCCGCATGAAAATCCCGGCAGGCTCCGTGGGGATTGCCGGCGACCAGACAGGCGTGTACCCGATTGAAACGCCTGGCGGCTGGCAGCTGATCGGCCGGACTCCCCTGTCATTGTTCCAGCCGGATGCAGAGACCCCAAGTCTCCTTCAGGCGGGAGACCGCATTAAATTTGTTTCGATCTCTGAAAATGAATTTAAAGAAATGGAGGGAAAAGCATGATTCATGTAGTAAAGCCGGGCCTCCTCTCCACCGTACAGGACCTCGGAAGATACGGGTATCAAAAATACGGCGTCATCGTCAGTGGAAGCATGGACCCGATCGCCCATCGAATTTCGAACTGGCTTGTGGGGAATGATGAAAACGAAGCGGTGATTGAAATGACCCTTACCGGTCCAGTACTTGAATTCCAGGAGACCTCCCTCATCTCCATCTGCGGAGGCGACTTATCCCCTTCCATTGATGGACAGCCCGTCCCATTATGGAGGTCCGTTCTAGTGAAAGAAGGCTCCACCTTGAAATTCGGCGGATGCAAAAGCGGTGCCCGGTCATATCTCGCCCTTGCCGGCGGCGTTGACGCGCCTTCTGTCATGAACAGCCGTTCCACCTATTTGCGGGCTGGAATCGGCGGCTATGGCGGCCGCAGTTTAAAAGAAGGAGACCTCCTTCATTCCGGTGAAGTGCTTGATGATTCACAGGAAATAATCGAGTATTTGACCCCTTACTTGGAGGACGGCCATTTTACGGAAATCGACTGGTCGATTTCTTCGGAATTCATCTCCATCCACCGGTCACAAAAGGCTATCAGGGTGATGGAAGGACCCGAGTTCCCTCTTTTCACAGAAGACAGCAGGCAGGCGTTCTTCGAAAAGCCATTCAAAGTGTCGCCGCAGTCCGACCGTATGGGCTACCGGCTGGAGGGGACAACACTCGAACTGGAACAAGATACGGATATGATATCTGAAGCCGTTTCCTTTGGGACCATCCAGGTTCCTTCGGACGGAAATCCGATCATCCTGCTTGCAGACCGGCAAACGACGGGTGGCTACCCCCGCATCGGCCAGATCGCTTCTGTCGACCTTCCTCTGATCGCCCAGACAAAACCGGGAGAAGAGCTATCCTTTACAGTCATCACCCATGAGGAAGCCCAGAAGCTTCTCATAGACAGGGAAAAGCAGCTTCGCCATCTTAAGCAGGGGATTGCACTGAAGCTAAAATAAACCATCACAGAATCAGCAGAAAAGGAGAGAAATACATGAAAACTTCAAATCTCAGCGTATTGCTCGGGGCTGCCTTCTTGATGGCCACGTCGGCCATCGGCCCGGGGTTCCTGACACAGACGACTGTGTTCACGGAACAATTGGCAGCAAGCTTCGGCTTCGTCATCCTCATTTCCATCATCATTGACATCGGGGCCCAGTTGAACATCTGGCGGATCATTGCCATATCTGAAAAAAGGGCCCAGGACATCGCCAACGATATCCTCCCCGGCTTGGGCTATTTCCTTGCATTCCTGATTGTTGCCGGCGGCCTTGCTTTCAATATAGGGAACATCGCCGGAGCAGGACTTGGAACAAATGTATTGTTCGGGGTTTCCCCCGAGATGGGCGCTTTATTCAGCGGCCTTATCGCCATCGGGATCTTCCTTTTCAAAGAAGCTGGCCGATTGATGGACAAGTTTGCACAGATTCTCGGATTTTTAATGATTCTTCTTACCCTTTATGTCATGTTCACATCGAGCCCTCCCGTCGGAGAAGCAGTCACAAAGACATTCATGCCGGATACGATCGACTTCATGGCCATCATTACTCTGGTAGGCGGTACGGTCGGAGGCTACATCACGTTCGCGGGCGGACACCGTCTGCTCGAAGCTGGCATCACGGGCAGGGAAGCTCTTCCTGAAATTACGAAAAGCTCTGTTTCTGCCATCGGGATCGCTTCCCTCATGCGCATTTTCTTATTCCTGGCTTCGCTCGGAATCGTTGCGCAGGGTCTGCAAATTGACCCGTCAAACCCGCCGGCATCCGTCTTCAATCTTGCTGCCGGAAACATCGGATATAAAATGTTCGGGATCGTCATGTGGTCAGCTGCCGTCACATCCGTGGTCGGGGCTGCCTATACGTCCGTATCATTCATCCGAACCTTCAGCCCTCTTTTGGAAAAATACCATAAATGGCTGATCATCGGTTTTATCGTCATCTCGACACTCGTGTTTGTGTCGATCGGTAAACCAGTTGCCGTCATGATTCTCGTCGGTGCGCTGAACGGATTGATCCTGCCGATCGCCCTTGGGGTCATGCTCCTTGCAGCACATAAGAAAAAAATCGTCGGCGATTACAAACATCCGGTCTGGCTGACGGTATTCGGCCTCATCATCGTGGTGGCCATGTCGTATATGGGTGTATATACGATGATCAATGAATTGCCGAAGTTGTTTTAGCCAGCCATCATTAAAGCCTCAAATCCTATAGCGGTTTGGGGCTATTTTATGATAAGAAAGAAGGACAGCCTCTCGTGATCGAGGGGCTGTCCTTTTTTGAAATGTTTAAGATAATATGTTCTTTACTCTTCCGACCTGGCCGTCCTCGAGCCTGACCTTGATGCCGTGGGGATGATTGGCCGAATTTGTCAGGATGTCTTTTACGACCCCCTGGGTCAGATTCCCGGTACGCTGGTCTTTTTTCAGTACGATTTCAACTTGAAGTCCTGGTTTGATATTTGCTCGCTGTTGTCCGTTCATGGAATTCTCCTGTCTTTTTTTTATTTTGGGCGGGTTCTGATTAAAGTGTGTATGAAAGAAAATTCGACAAGTGGCGCAATAAATGAAAAAGAGGCGCAATTCCGGGGATTCCGGCGCAAATATTTCGATTTTAGCGCAATAATCCTAATTTAGGCGTAATAAATCTAAATCTGGAGCAATTACTTAATCATCGATCCTGTTTTTCTGAGCTCTGTCTCCTATGATTCCTCTTATACTCGATCAATCCTCATCCTTCACATCCGGATCCTCCGGAATCGGCTCGCTGAGGTATTCGGCCAGTTGTTTTTTCGCTTTTTCCATCTGTTCGAGGTGCTGGTTGAATTGTTCACGGTAGATCAAATACTGCTCTCCGTCATGAACCGATCTTATCTTATTATCATGCACCAAAGCTTCTATATACGATTCGGGCAGGGAAAGGTATTCTGCTGTTTCTGCGATTGTGAGATACATATGGTTCGCCTCAATAATGAATATTTTTCACTATTATAGCATAACCCGCAATCTATTCAGCTGCATGCCTCTCTTAAATGTTTTCCATCCTGAAAATTTCATGGAGCTTCAGGTTAGATTCAGAATTGATGATGGCCTTGTTTTTATACTCTTCGTAGGCTGGGGGAAATGCGAATAGAGTTGTGAGTTCTCTGGGCAGGGTGCGGTGGGGGACCTCTATTTTCTGGAACTTTAAAGTGATTTCTTTCTTTGCAGCCAGCTGGAATCCCCAATCACCGAAAGAAGGGATGATCGTGTGATACTGTTTCGTATGAAACCCCGCTTGTTCAAGGGTCAAACCGATACTCCAAAATACCGGGGGGGTGGCGTCCAGGGCATTAGATTGACATACAAGCAATCCATCCTCATTCAGCAAATGATAGAACTCTTCAAATAGCTCCCTGCTGTACAAACTTGCCAGGAGTTCATTTGTTGGATCGGGAAAGTCTATGATCATCAAATCATACATCTTCTTATTTTTCTTAATAAGAAAGGATTTGCCGCCATCGACGGATATACTTGCGGCCATTCAGTCGACCCTTTGAAATCAATCCAGTATCTGTTATCAGCCTTAAAACCAGACAAAGTGAATTCATTAAAAGTTACGCGGGGACAAAGTGATTTGACGATCAAAAGATTGGCCCTCCGTGAGGATTGAATACGCAGTCCAACCTCCGTTGTCCTCTAAAACCTAAAAAAAGAGAAGCCCCCGGCCTCTCTTCTTGATTATACCAATTCTATTTTCGCGACTGCCTCACAGTGCATCGTCTGCGGGAACATGTCGACCGGCTGGATTTCAGTTGTTTTATACCCGCCGTCTTCCAAAATGCGCAGATCGCGTGCCAATGTTGCAGGGTTGCAGGAAACATATACGACCTTTTTCGGTTTCATGGTGAGGATGGTGTCGAGAAGTGCTTCATCGCATCCTTTTCTCGGCGGATCGACGACGAGCACATCGGCGCTGATCCCGTCATCATACCATTCAGGGATGACGACTTCTGCCGGTCCTGCCTTGAATTCAACGTTCGTCATATTGTTCAGGACCGCATTCTGTTTTGCATCGGCAATCGCCTGCGGGACGATTTCCACTCCATACACTTTCTTTGCTGTCTGGGCCAGGAAAAGCGAGATGGTCCCGATTCCGCAGTATGCATCGATGACCGTTTCTTCACCTTTGAGATCTGCGTACTCGAGTGCCTTGTCATACAGCACCTTCGTCTGCTCAGGGTTGACCTGATAGAAGGACCGGGCAGAAATCGCAAACTTCACGTCTCCGATCCTATCGTGGATGACTTCTTCGCCCCAGAGGACGCGTGTCGTATCACCCATGATCACGTTCGTCTTTTTCCCGTTCACATTGTGGATGATGGATTTCAATCCTTCAATATTCCGGACGAGCTCTTCCACAATCTCATTCTTATGAGGAAGCTCATTTGTTCTCGTAACAAGGACGACCATGACCTCCCCTGTCGTATATGCCGTGCGGGTCATGATGTGGCGGAGCGTCCCCTTATGTTTCTTTTCATCATATGGACGTATGTCGAGGTTTTGACAGATATCCTTAACGTGCTGGATCACTTCATCATTTTTTTCATATTGGATGATGCATTTGTCCATATCGATGATTTCATGGCTTCGCTTCTGATAAAAGCCTGCCACAAAGCGCCCGTCTTTTTCACCGACAGGCACCTGTGCTTTATTCCGGTATCTCCAGGGCTCTTCCATCCCAAGCACTTCATGGATCTTGACGTCTTGAAGCTTACCAATCCGCTGCATCACATCGCGTACATTCTTCTCTTTCGCTCTGAGCTGGCCCTCGTAGGTCATATGCTGGATCTGGCAGCCGCCGCACTCCCTGTAAATTGGACACGGAGGTTCCTGGCGGTAAGGACTTTCCTTCGTCCGTTCCATCAAACGCCCGAACCCGTATCCTTTACTTGGTTTTACGACCTTCACCGTGCCTTCTTCACCAGGCAGCGCATTGGGAACGAATAAAGGGTAGCCGTCCACCTTCGTCACGCCGTTCCCATCATGCGTCAAATCCTCGAAATAGGCGCCATCTATATAATCATTTTTTTGAACAGGTGCTTTTTTACTCATTATGATCTTCCTTTTCTGCTTCCTAATTAGACTCTACTGATTGTACCACATCGGGTCAGTCAAATTGAAATACACTTCGAAGTGCCAGCCGACCGAGCTCGACAACCCGAAATGCGCAGGCGGCTCGACCAGACAAGCATATGATGGATGGACCGTGAAGGAGCTTTTGGCCATCCTGGACCATTTAGCTTTTGACCTCAAGCCTGCAGCCGCCGGAGCTGGATAGCATACACACTTATTTTTTATTCAAAAAGAAAACACCGGACACATTCCGTCTCCGATGTCCTTGCACGTATTCTACGATCTTAGCTGCGATGCCAGATCATTTTCGCGGATCGCCGTGATTCCGGCATTCAGATACACCTGAAAGCGGCCGGCTTCTTCGATGTCGCTCTCTTCCAGGGCTTCAACGATACACTGGAAATTATCGATTAAATGATCGGATTTCATGCCCCTGCTGATCAGTACATTGTTCAGCCACAATGCATAGTCGACGAAGATCTTTTCATCACCCGCCGCCGCTGTCGTGTTAAGGTAATTAAAATGGTGTACGTTATCTTCGTAACACTTCTGCATACCGATTTCCCCGAATCTCTCAAGCAGCTCGGGATAACGTTCATAGAGCTTCTTTACGGCGCTGTCTATGACAGGTTTGTACATAATATCCATCAGTAAGCCACCACCTTATACTTATCAATCGACGGGATGATTGATGCAAGATCTTTATCAGGATACTTTTTTTCAAGCTCATGAATCCGTTTGTAATCTCCACTTTGTATCCATGTCATGAAATGTTCCTTCGTATCCCACTCCATATGCACGGTGATTTCGCCGGGCTTCTTTTCATTCTGGAGAAGCAGGAACCGCTGAAATCCTTCTGCTTCATCCACGAGCCCCGAACGCGAATGATAAATGGATATGACCTCATCCGCCTTATCATCCGGTACAGCGAATGTTGAATGTACGATATACATGAAATCCACCCCTCTCCTGGCTTTTTGCTGCCGACAAGCTTTTTTCCCACTGTAACACAACGGGGTTCACATGGAAACTATTCTTCATGACGATTTCTGGAAGATCCATGTTATCGCTTGAAAAGAATCAGAGATAGTTGCTAGTATAGAAAGATATTTTAAGAGAGACCAGCTCTGCACCCTGTCAAAACTTACCTCGTTTCAAGATTTACTCAAAAGGAAATAGGGAATGCTGTATATTTCTTTCTTAAAATAATGACTTCAAAAAAGAACATATAAAAGAAGGTAGATCATATGAATCCAGACATCTTAGTAAACCTGATCCTGGTGGGGAATGTGTTCCTCGGTGTGCTTTTTACTTTAAAATCACGCCGCTGGTGGCTCCCTTATATCTTGATGGGGCTCACCTTTTTAACCTTGACCATCGGATTCGGCCTCTCACTTGTACTGGGCAGTCAATCCATCCTGTCCTATCTATTCGTATTCGTCGTCGGCCAGCTGATATGGGCGTTCGTATTCGTGATGGTTGCCCATGTACTTTCGTTCATCGTGAGGAAATTGCCTTTCCGGCATAAGCAGCAGATCGGGTGGGGCTTTTTAGTCGGGTTTCCGCTTGTGTTTTTGGTGTTTTTATTGGTTCAATAGAGATTTTGTGGTGAAAATGGAAATCGGCTTCCCGAGGTTGGTATCGGGGGGCCATTTTTTGGTTGTTTGCTGATGCTGGGATGGGACTTTCATCGTTTTTGATTGTTTTGACGGTGCCGGGGCGGGGCTTTCATCGTTTTTGGTTGTTTTAATGACGCCGGGACGCGGCTTTCATTGTGATTCTTTCGATTTATGGCCATAATCTTCGATTTTACCTCAATAATCTTTTAATTCCAGTTGAAAATCTTTTAATTTCACCCGATAATCTTTGAATTTTCAAAATAATTCCGTCAATTACCAAATACTTCCACAAATCAACGTCCACACCCCCCCCCAAACCTCTAACTCCATAAAAAAAAGAACGCCGCAATAACGGGCATTCCTTTTCACATTCAAATCGCCTTATCTTCAGGGCGGATCTTGTCCAGCGGGACAAATACATCCAGGTGGCGGTATAAGTTTTCGAATTCAGCCGGCAGGACGCCGCCGAGTTCACCATCCACGTTCAGCTGCACTTTTTCCTTCGCATGGATTTTGATACGGTTCGCCTGTGTGTAAATGACGTTCGGATCTTTCACGTGTTCACCGCGGACGGCAAGCGTAGCGATACGGATGAACTCCGCCAGGTTTGTCTTTTTCAAAATTAGAAGCGAGAACAAGCCGTCGTTGATTGAAGCGTCAGGAGCGAGCTTCTCAAATCCTCCAACTGAATTGGTCAATCCGATTAAAAACAGCATCGCTTCGCCTTCAAAAAGCTTGCCGTCATATTCGATCGATACATCCGTCGGTTTGATCGATGGCAGCATTTCAATGCCTTTCAGATAATAGGCAAGCTGTCCCATCATCGTCTTGAGCTTGCTTGGGACTTCATACGTCAACTCTGTGATACGTCCCCCGCCTGCGATATTGATGAAATAACGTTCGTTCATCCGGCCGATGTCGACAGGGATGGAATCACCCTTCGTGATGACATCAATGGCCTGTCCGATGTCCCTCGGAATATGAAGGGCCCTCGCGAAGTCATTGGTCGTCCCCATCGGCACAATGCCAAGCTTCGGACGATAGTCCTGTTCCGCCAGTCCGTTCACCACTTCGTTCAGCGTTCCGTCCCCGCCTGCTGCGACGACGATATCGTATTTCCGTTCTACAGCGATTTGGGCCGCTTTTGTTGCATCGCCTTCACAGATCGTTGCGTGCACGGATGTTTCATATCCTGCCTGTTCCAATTTAATCAACACTTCGGCAAGATGCTTTTTGAAAAGCTCCCGGCCTGAAGTAGGATTGTATATAATTCTTGCGCGTTTCATACCCCATCATCCTAATCTTTAGTTTGAATTACCCGATCTCGGAGATTATATTAGAATTCCATCTTTTAACATCATATTAAAATAAGTGTTTACATGCAATATGGCTTTGATTCCTGCTGTTTGTTTAAAAATGGCAAAATAGATGCCTTTCTTCAAACAAGCATCTACCGCTCCATATCATAACTCTTTTCCGAAAAAAAATCTAATGAAATTAGATGAAATAAAAGAAGGTTTTATGACATTTGGCTCTTTGATTTATTACAAAAGACCGGCGACTAAGTTAATGATGTTAACTCCGCTGATGGTTTACGTGGAAGACTTCGCTTTCCACGGGTAGCCCGTGAGCCTCCTCGTCACTGCGTTCCTGCGGGGTCTCACCTGTCCAGCTGCAGGGCTTAGAGGCACATGTCATAAGCCAAACCGGCCAAGAAGGCAAAGTACACCTTCGTGGCCGATTCGTCTTATGCCACACGCCTCTGTTCAAAGCCCTTCCGCTTTTCTAATTACCTACTCTTCCCGCAGGAGTCTTCGTCTTCCACTCCAACCAACAGCGGGATTGGACTAAGGAGTAAAATTCTATTTTAAACAAGCTCCGATTTAAACTAACTTTCTTTATCTTCCGCATAAAAGTATGCTGCAGACAAGCATCCTAAAAAAGACTTTCATAAAACCACTCCACCCATCGTACGATTAAGAGATTATACATTACGCAGTGATGGAGGTTCGTTATGAAGGTATTGATATTGGTTCATGTGCTTTCTGCTGTGATCGGGGTGGGTCCGACGTTTTTTGCCCACCTGTTGACGAGGCCGGGTAAAGATGTGGATGAATTGCGCATCGCCATGAAATACAGCAGGTCTTTAGAATTCTTCCCAAAAATAGGCGGAAGTATTGCTGTTTTGACGGGAATTGCTCTTTTCTTCCTGGGGAATTACGGTCCGTTCACACAACTGTGGCTTCTTGGCTCTTTGATTCTCTATGTCCTCATTCAACTCATCGTGATCGTGTTGATCACTCCTCCAACTAGAAAAGTGAATGAATGGCTCGGACGCCCTGAAAACCTCGATCTCACAGGAGCTCCGCCAGAAGAGATTCAGAATGCACTGATAACCATAGATCGATGGTTCTATCTTGCGTCGGCCCTGGGAGTGCTTCTCTTTATTTTTATGATTATGAAACCGTGATTATAGTAGTCCTTTGGAATCAGTATATAGATACAAAAAAGCCGTCCTGGACGAATCATCGCAGGGCGGCTTAAGAAAACAGTTTGATATTACGGTGTTCCAGGAACTGCAGGGAATCCTGAAGGGAGTTGTCATCGAATTGATAAACCTCCTGGATCATTTCCCTCCATTTGTCGAGGTCTCTCATCTGATATTCCCGGATATTGCGGTACGTCATGACCTTCAGGGTCTGGTTGCGGAGAAAATAGCATTGATTCCCCTGAAACCGGACGGCGGTGATGCGCCTCATCGTGATATTGTCGTCTGTGTCCTGATAGGATGCTTCAATATCCTTTATGAGATCATCTTCCTCAAGCGGGATCCATTCAATCATCTTTTTCACGAAGGATTTTCCGTTTGAACGGCGGTCCACTTCAAACACGAATTGATCTCTGTGGGTGAAAATGATTTCTTCCCCGAACCCGTGCAGGAGGTGGCGATGCCTTGCTTCAAGTTCAACCGGCTTCATGATGGGCGAGCCATACCCGACGTCAACGTACAGCTTTTTACCGTCGATGGTGATCATCAGGCCGAGGTGTCCGGGTTTCACCCTCACAAACCGGCAGTCAAAGCCCAATTCTTTCAGAAGCCTACCAAAATTGATATTCAGGGTGAAGCAGGTGCCTCCCCAGCCCTTTGAATACAAATGTTCCGTAAAATCTTCAAGCGACGGGACATACGTGCCCCCTTTTGAAAAATAATAAAATTTACTGAAGGTTTCATATGGAATCCGAATAAGATGCTGCTGGATCAGTCGTTGCAGATAATTAATCGTCGGCTCCTCGATCTCCATGTTCAGGTAATTCACGTATTTTTCTACAGCGTTCATCCTATCACTCTTTCTAAACCATGCTATGTATATAATGTTAATTCCCTAAAAGGTCAAATTCAACCAATTTACGCCCTGTCGGCCCAAAATCGTCTTTACTACTTCTTCTCCTATCATAGAACAAATCCCTTCCAAATCACGTTACGTTTTCATGTCATCTTCACATCTCTCCCAGAAAAAGGGATTGTGCTCTATCACATTGAAGGACCAGGCCATCAAATGCAAGAAAAAAAAGGCCGATCAAAGATGGCCTCGATACATACGGGTGATTTAGTTTTTGACTCCAGCTGCGATACGCTTTACGTTTGTTTCTGCTGTTTTTGTAAGGTCTGGAGTGAACCCGTTCTTCATTCGCTCGTTCTCTTCGTTGAAGTAGGCTTGTACCTCTTCATCGAATTCTATTTCGATAAGATCACGGATATCCGTGATTCTAAGAGCGATCATGATTGAAACAAGATGGGCAACCGTCAGTGATTTTTTCTTGAAATTCACTAATTCATTGATGGTCGCTACACGCAAACCGGTCAAACGGTGCAGGTCACCTTGTGTCAATCCTCGTTCACGAAGGATCTCTCCCAATTTAATGTGAATTTTATGGGGAAATCTATCCAATGTCTCAATGACAATTGTATTTGTTTTTTGGTGAATCATGATGCTTCAACTCCTCATCCTATACCATAGTACCGTGAATTACGTCATTCGTGAACCGGCAAAAAGTTCCAATCACGAGGGCACTTTTTACCACACCCATAAATGTGGCAATGCCTCCCTTACACAAAAAACTGCATAATTCTTCCTGTTTTTTCATCAAAGGGTGAAGTCATCCAATCGGCAGTATAGAAAAAGCCGGGAGAAAAAAGTCTCCTCGGCTGCTGTGATGCGGATTACATCAATATTTTCTGGACCAGGGTTGTTTTAAGGCTTTCGTATACTTCGTTCCAGATGTTTTTATCGCTTGTATATTGCGTTGTCAGTCGTGCAATCATTTCTTTTTGCTTTTCAGGGAACTCTTCATGATCCTTCGGAGGCAGTTTCGCCCTTTCATCATCGACGATTTTTTTCACCATCGGCGCCCGCGGTCCCCAAACGGTCTTTTCTTCACCCTCCCCGTCAATGAAGATAAAAATCGGGATCGCCCTTGATGTGCCGTTGGTGAGATATTGATCCATGAGCTCCAGGTTCTCGTCCCGGAGGATCATTTTCACCTCCATATCCGCCTCCTCTGCCAGTTTCAAGAGGATCGGGATATTCAGCATCGCATCCCCGCACCAGTCTTCAGTCAGCGCGATGACACGTAAAGAATGATCGGCAAGCGACTTCAAGACGTCTTTATCCTCTTCGGGGATGGTAAATTTATTTAAGATAGACAATGTATTTTCTCTGTGGGTTTTCATATATTCTAAATATTCACTTGATGACATTCCTTTATTGAACCAATCTTGCAAGGTCATATGAACTCCTCCTAATCGTGCATAGCTATAAACATCACTATTCTTTCTCATTTTCTCTTTATATCTTATTCATCTTTACCTGAATCCACAAGTAATATCTATTCTGGCTGATTCATAAATTTCAATTGTGCGATTATGCCTGCAGGAATATAATAAAAGAAAGCAATTTCATCTGAGGTTGTCAGCTATAGAAAAAAATGAATAGCCATCGGGCTATTCAAAAGGAGATCCAGCGGGGAATAGGGTGATTTTTTATTCAGTCCTCATTGAAATTTGGGTATATACAGAAAAACGAAAAATGGATTCTCACAAAAAAAGCTGACTCAATAGTCAGTTTAATCCTCTTCAATTTGGTTAATGTATATGATTATAGGATTACTTTTCAATTGAACCATCTTCAAAATGTCTGGAATTCTCTATTATCTGTGCGACTTTTTTATAGTAGTAGTTCAGCTCGATCACACTGTCTGCCTCCTTCAGTCTTTTCATGTAAAGATTCGCTTTCTCATAATCTTCAGGCGGCAGTTCAACCTTGATTCTTCTTTTCTTCCACTTTGCCAACAGGTTTCACCTCATTGTGATTTGAAGATCCTCCCTTAGAGGTCAATTCGAGCTGATATTGTGATAGCTCTTGGATATAGGATTCTTTCGTCGTAGCCAAACTTTGCTCCATTTTCCTGGTAATGACGGAACTTCCCCCGATTCCGGATAATAAGCTGATATAGATTGCATACCACATCGGGATTGTATCGATGACTGGAAGTACTGAAAGGTAACCTGCCAGAACACCTATGATAATATCCTTCGTTGAGCCAAAAAGATAATGCTTCTCACCCTTGTCGTCGATAAATTTCCGTGGAAAGGTGAAATGACCATTTTTGAAAATCAGAATATGTCCTAAGCCCCCGATACCGCCCATCAACATTGGCAACAAGATCACTTCAATTAAGGACATTCTATCCACCCTCTGGAATCATTTACTATTATTATATATTATTTACAGAATATTCAGAATAGATAATTGGACACATATTTGTCCACCAAAGGAGAGCAAAAATGAGGAAAATTGTGATGAAAGTCTCGTCTGTCGACAAACTTCGATTTCAGAACTATATGATGCAGTTAAAAAGCGCCGAATCCAAAGCGGAAGCAGATATGTATTACCGCATGGCAAAAAAGATCCTGGAAAAAGGCAGAAAGCAGGCATAGATTTTTTCCGGTAAACGATTTTGACGGCCTGATTTCTTACAAATAGGAATATATAGAGGCTTCAATTTAATTTTGTCCTTTCATGGGAATGGGGTTTTGTATGCCAAGTATGAGATACTTGGTTTTTTGATGTGGACGGGGTGGACAGTTAGTATCCTGTACCGAGAGCCGGCGCGGATTGACTGACGGATTGGATTTTGGTGATTGATTTTCTGTTGAGTCAACTTCGGCGGACTGGATTCGGTCCAGGAATTGTCCACCTCCATCATAAAAAAAACTTCTCTTTTGAACAGAACCCTCATCTTTCAACCTCACTATACATAAAAAAGGGAGAGCCTAAGCCCTCCCTTTTTCATCTACCTTAACTTAGTTTACCCCCACAGCGTCAAATGCAGCATTGACACTTGCCACTTCGGAGCTTCCTGAACCATAAAGGTCAGAAGCGGACTGTACCACAGCTGAACGAAGCTGGCTGAAGTTTGAAGATGGAGTCAGATACTGCGTAAGTGCACGGTAGTAGATATCGCCTACTTTATCCGTCCCGATACCCGCTACGTTCACTCCATAATGTGTACCGCCCTGGCTCAACAGATAAGCCGCTTTATTCCCGATTCCGCTGTTGATATGGACACCGCCGTTGTCGCCGGTACCTGTGTATCTGACTGAGTAATGGTCAGGGTCATTATATTTCGTCGGATCTGACATGGAGCGAAGTGCGTCCCCGCTCACTCCCGGCGTATAGATGTCTTCCCCGATCTCCCAGTCCGGGTTGTTCCCTGTGTGGTATTCAAGCAGTGTTCCGAATACGTCGGACATGGATTCATTGATGGCACCTGACTCGTTTTGATAGATAAGGTCAGCCGTTGTATCCGTCACGGCGTGGGTCAGTTCATGTGCCACGACGTCAAGTCCTCCTGATAGTGGAACGAATGTAGATCCATCCCCATCACCGTAAACCATTTGCTGGCCGTTCCAGAATGCGTTGTTATAGCTTCGTGAATAGTGGACCGTTGATTTCAGAGCTGCCCCGTTGCCGTCATAGCTGTTGCGATTGTGGACGTCTTTGTAATAATCGTATGTTTCTCCTGCATAATAATGGGCATCGACCGCAGCACCGTCGTATGAAGCATTGAATTTATTGTCCGCATCCGCCCAGAGAGACCCAGGCAGTCTTTGACGGTTTTTCGCATCATACGTGAATACACCGCCGCCCCTTGTATTATCCTGCAAATAATAAGTGGAGGAAGAAAAAGTTGTATTCAGAGACTTCGAATCGCCAAGTACTCCTGTACCAGTACCTACCGCGTCAGTTCCTGTAATACCATTACCACCAGGCTTTCCGCCGGCTTCATGGATCTCATTCACTTTATCCAAAATTTCCCCGCTTGCCGCATCGATGAAATAGTTCCAGTTACCCGGCTTCGGATCTAAGAAATTGTAGTTTACGAGATAAGCTTGATGTGCCTCCCCGCCTTTTACATAAATCACTGTTTTTGCTTTAGGGACATATTCATAAGCCGGCTCACTGCCGATTTCAGCCACTAAATCCTTTTCCCCTGCAGCGAGGGCATCATTTTTCGACAGGCTCTTAGAAGCTTTAAGAGACTGCTTGTCTGCAAGATTCGGAACCGGTGCCCCGGATACTGCCGTCAATACGCCATCTTTATTGACATGCGCAGTCAAAACGGCTCCATATACCGGTGTCCCTTTGTACATTTGCTGAACGCGGAGATATGTATATCCGAGTTTATCTTTTTTCTTTTCTACTACTTTAAAAGAAAGGCTTGCATCGCCCTTGAACTTAAATACATCCTGTTTTTGATTGAAATAATCCATCACGATTTTTTCAGGAGCATTGGAAAAAGGCTGGGTCAGCTTCCCTGAAATGAATTGCGGGGCTCCAATCTTCTCATTGAAGTTCACTTTCTGGCTCAGATCGGGTGCACCCAATGCATCCGCGGATAATACGGGACTCATCATCAGACCTGCAGTTAACCCTAACGCTACGACTTTTTTCTTCAATTACAACACCTCTTTTTAGAATTTTCTAACTTTTCAAACTGTAGATAAAACTATAGTACAAGACTGACACCAAACGAATGAGCCTAAATACCCAAAAAATAACTTTCTCAAACCTATATCTCAATACCTACAAAAAAAGCTAAAAAATCGTTCATTTCAGGAAAACTTGAACAAAAAAACCTGCTACAAGTACATTCTTTTCTGATTTCCATCAAATCCCACATAAAAAGGCCCGTCCCTCTTCCGCTTTAAAGCGGTGAGGGACGGGCCTTCAAATGATTGGATTTATCGTTTTTGGATTTCCTGCTGAAGCAATTTATTAACCATCGGCGGGTTTGCCTGGCCTTTTGTTGCTTTCATGATTTGTCCGACAAGGAATCCAATTGCACGGTCTTTACCGTTTTTGAAGTCTTCGATCGACTGTGGATTGTTATCCAGTGTCTCGGTGACGATTTTTAGAAGGGCCCCTTCGTCAGAGATTTGAACAAGGCCTTTATCTTTCACGATCTGTTCAGGGTCTCCTCCGTTTTCTACAAGCTCCTTGAAGACTTTCTTCGCGATTTTGGAAGAAATCGTTCCTTTTTCAATCAGCTGAATCATGCCGGCAAGACCTGAAGGAGTCAACTTCAGCTCGTGAAGTTCTTTTTGTTGGGCATTCATATAGGCTGATACTTCTCCCATCAGCCAGTTGGAAGCCTGCTTCGCTTCTGCACCTTCACCCACCGTTTCTTCAAAGAAATCAGACATTTCTTTAGTCAGTGTCAGTACCATCGCATCGTATGCAGGCAGTCCCAATTCTTCCACATAGCGCTGTTTACGAGCATCAGGAAGTTCAGGGATTTCGGCGCGGATACGGTCCATCCATTCCTGGTCGATGTGGAGGTTCAACAAATCCGGTTCAGGGAAGTAACGGTAATCATCCGATCCTTCTTTTACACGCATGAGGATCGTTTTACCCGTTGATTCGTCGAAACGAAGTGTTTCCTGCTGGATCAGGCCGCCTGATAGGAGGACTTTTTCCTGACGGACGATTTCGTATTCCAGTCCTTTTTTAACAAAGTTGAAGGAGTTCAGGTTCTTAAGCTCCGCTTTCGTACCGAACTTCTCCTGTCCGATCGGGCGGAGGGAAATGTTCGCGTCACAGCGCAGGGAACCTTCTTCCATCTTACAGTCTGAAACACCTGTATATTGAATGATGGATTTCAGCTTTTCAAGATACGCATACGCCTCTTCCGGGGTACGGATATCCGGCTCTGATACAATCTCGATGAGAGGCGTACCCTGGCGGTTGTAGTCGACAAGGGAATATCCGTCGCCGGAGTGAGTCAGCTTACCTGCATCCTCCTCCAGGTGAAGACGGGTGATCCCGATGCGTTTTTTCTCACCGTTGACTTCGATTTCAATCCAGCCGTTTTCACCAATCGGCTTGTCGAATTGAGAAATCTGATATGCCTTTGGGTTATCCGGATAGAAATAGTTTTTACGGTCAAACTTGGTATCCTGTGCGATTTCGCAGTTCAAGGCCATTGCCGCTTTCATTCCGAACTCAATGGCACGCTTGTTCACCACCGGAAGTACCCCCGGGTATCCAAGGTCGATGACGTTCGTGTTCGTGTTAGGCTCTGCCCCGAAGTGGTTCGGCGCCGGTGAGAACATTTTACTGTCGGTCTTTAATTCTACGTGGACTTCTAGTCCGATTACTGGTTCAAAGTTCATTGATTTCACCCCTTACAGTTGTGGTTTTTTTGTATGGAAATCTGTAGCCTGTTCGAATGCATGAGCTACGCGGTAAATTGTACTTTCATCAAAGTGCTTCCCGATGATTTGCAGTCCAAGCGGAAGTCCGTTTGAAGAGAAACCGTTCGGAACGGAAATTCCCGGCACACCTGCAAGGTTGACAGGGATCGTCAGGATATCATTCGCGTACATGGTAAGCGGATCATCGATCTTTTCACCGATTTTGAATGCAGGAGTCGGCGTTGTCGGGCCGACAATGACATCATATTTTTCAAATACGTCTTCAAAGTCTTTCTTGATCAGCGTACGTGCCTGCTGCGCTTTTTTATAATAAGCATCATAGTATCCCGAGCTGAGGGCGAACGTACCGAGCATGATACGGCGTTTTACCTCGTCCCCGAATCCTTCGGCGCGCGTCTTCTTGTAAAGATCAAGAAGGTTGTCTGCGTTCGGCGTGCGGTAGCCGTAGCGGACACCGTCAAAACGGGCAAGGTTTGCAGACGCTTCCGATGAAGCGAGCAAGTAGTATGTCGCTACACCATATTTGGAGTGAGGGAGTGAAACCTCTTCCCAAGTCGCTCCAAGGCTTTCCAGCACCTTAAGTGAAGCAAGAACGGATTGGCGTGCTTCTTCCCCGACACCCTCACCAAGATACTCTTTCGGCACCGCGATTTTCAGACCTTTGATATCGCCTGTCAATGCTTCTGCATAGTTAGGTACTTCAACGTTCGCTGAAGTGGAATCGTTAGGATCAAGACCAGCAATGGCTTGTAACAAGTATGCATTGTCTTCAACATTCCGTGTGATCGGTCCGATTTGGTCAAGAGAAGACGCGAATGCGACAAGACCGAAACGGGATACACGTCCGTAAGTTGGTTTTAAACCGACAGTACCTGTGAAAGATGCAGGCTGACGAATTGATCCGCCTGTATCTGAACCCAGTGAGAATGGAACTTCCCCGGCTGCAACCGCAGCTGCTGAACCGCCTGAAGATCCGCCGGGAACCGTTTCAAGGTTCCAAGGGTTGCTTGTCTTTTGAAAACCTGAGTTCTCAGTGGATGAACCCATGGCGAACTCATCCATATTCAGTTTCCCGATTGTGATTGTATCGGCATTATGTAATTTATTAATGACCGTCGCATCATAGATTGGATTGAAGTTCTCAAGGATCTTACTTGCACACGTCGTACGAAGGCCTTTTGTGACGATATTATCCTTGATCCCGATCGGCATCCCGAATAGAAGGCCTTTCGATTCATCCGTCCCGAGCTTTGCATCCATTTCCTTCGCTTTCGCACGGGCATTCTCTTCGTCCAGTGTTAGGAATGCTTTCACTTTATCTTCGACGGCATCGATACGTTTGTATGATTCGTCGACCAGGTCTGTAACAGAAACTTCTTTTTTATGTAAAAGCTCATGAAGCTCTGATAATTTATGATCAAATAATGACATGAGTTTCCCTCCTTAGTCCAAAATCGATGGCACGCGTACTTGTCCATCCTTCTTATCCGGTGCGTTCTTTAACACTTCTTCACGCGGAAGCCCTTCTGTCGGCTCATCTTTACGCATAACATTCTTCATATCAAGCACATGGCTTGTCGCTTCGACATTCTCTGTATCTAATTCATTGAGCTGCTCGGCAAACCCGATGATCGCATCTAATTGATTGGTAAACTTCTTTGCTTCGTCTTCCGTGATGGCTAGTCGTGCAAGGTGTGCAACGTGCTTCACCTGATCTTCTGAAATTCTAGACATCCTCTTCACCTCCATAAAGTTTCGAACACTTGCAATACTATTGATAATACCAAAAATCGCGGTGTTAAAGCAATAGGCCAGGTCTGTATGAAATGACTTCCAAATGGTCAAATCCGTATGCCAGTCTGATGGAAGGTGAGTCCTTGTCACGCCATACGATTTTTTATTTTTCGGGTTACGAAACAAAGAAGTTGCCACCTCCCCCTCTTTTCTATACCTTTAAATTAGATAATAAAAGAAAGGATTTTCCATATGCGTGCGATTCTCACAACGTTCCTGATCGGACTCGCAGGCGGCGGTCTCTTCACCCTGCTCCACGTCCCATTGTCCTGGATGCTCGGTTCGATGGTGGCCGTCTTTGCTTTTCAAAAATGGACACCTATCACTCTAAAGTGGCCGCCAGTGTTAAGGGATTTCGGCCTGGTGATTGTCGGCTATGCGATCGGCCAGTCTTTCAGCATGAAAACACTGATTGAAATCGGAACACAGCTGCCTTCCATGCTCACTATGACTCTGGCTGTCATCCTGATTTCAATGATCCTTGCCTATTTCACAACCAAAATAACCGGAATCAACCTGCCATCGACCATTACCGGCAGCATTCCGGGAGGGCTGTCCCAAATGGTGGTGCTTGGTGAAGAATTAAAGAATATCGACCTCACCGTCGTGACCATCCTGCAGGTCGTCCGGCTGCTGTCCGTCATATTTGTCGTGCCGTTTTTGGTATTCAGTCCCCTTCTCGCAGGTCATGCGCCGGCTTCTGCCAGTTCGGGTCCTGGCACTATGTCATCTTTTGACTGGGGTTTTATCCTATTCTTGGGGATTGCCGTCTTATCGGCATTTGCTGCAAAAAAAATACACCTCCCTACCGCTTCCATGCTCGGACCGATCATGGCAGTCGGCGGGTTGGTGATTGCAGGCCTTGATGTTCCGGCCATGCCTGGGGTGCTCATCATCCTGGCTCAGTTATGCCTCGGGATTTATTTCAGCTTCATGCTCGATTTTTCGTCGGCTGAAGGATTATCGAAATTCGTTCCGTTGTCCGTCATCACTTCCCTTTGCCTCTTGGTGAGCTGTGTCGGCTTGAGCTTTATTCTAAGCAAATGGCATGATATTTCGTTCCTGACAGCCTTCATCAGCCTGGCACCGGGCGGCATGGCTGAAATGGCGATCGTCGGCCAGTCGGTGAATGCAGATCTTTCAATCATCACCGGCTACCACCTGTTCCGGATCCTTTTTATCTTATTCATCATCCCGTTCTTCCTCAAATGGCTGTTCAAGTCACAGTTGTTTGAGGCAAAGCAGCATTAGAAAAGCTTGTTCTTTATTTTGGAGAACACGCTTTTCTTTTTTTGCTTGGTGGTCACAGCAGGTTTGTCTGCCTGCTTTGTCACATAAATCTCTTCCTTGTTGATGGCGTGATCATAGGCAAGCAGCAGACCGATATCGGTTTGGGAGTCCTTGTTCGTGACCATTGAAAATTTCACACCATACTGATTGGCGAGTTTTATATATTTTGTAAGGTAGTTATAGTTCATGTTTCCATTCAGCAGGAGTTTTGCCCCCCGGTGTTCCTTCAGGCATTCTGCGACTTCCTGATAGACTTTCTTTTCCCTTACCTGGCTTTGTGTCAGGGCAATGACGATCCGTTCCCGCAAGCTTCCGAGGAATTTCCGCCTTTCGTCAGGCTTCGTCTGTTTTTGCCCGTACATCCCGTTTTCAAGATAGTCATCGATTGTTGGCTTACTCACTTCCGGCACCTCCGCGGATATTGGTGATTTTCATTACACTATATGACTGAAGCTGTTCATTTGCTTATTCTCTCCCATTTTCTCTTATGCAAACACTTTCAGACAAGGGGTAAGGGTTATGGTGCCTCTAATGCCGCTATTGATTTCCGTGCAAAACTCCGCTTTCCGCGGGCGGTTGGTGAGCCTCCTCGGCTTCGCCTTCTGGGTCTCACCTAACACGCTTTTCCCGCAGGAGTCTACGTTTTGCACTCCAATCAATCGCTGGAACCGTTTTTTATATAGATAAGTTTACACAACTCCATCCTGAATAAAGGGAGGTAACTAATTTTAGTTCGTCTTGACCCTCCATTTTCTTTGATGGAACAGAAGCTAAGATCCAGATCGATTCGTCTTATGCCACCCGCCTCTAAACAAAGCCCTTCCGCTTTTCTGATAGGACTCTTTGTCCTGCACTCCAATCAATCGCTGGAACCGGCTAACCACCGTTATAAACCTTATCAATGCATAAAAAAATTCCCCGGTTAGAACTTTCCTACAGGTATAACAAATGAGTTTTTATTTGAAATGAAGGTTAAAAACTTCCGGCCCTTCTCTGGTTAATTCGAATTTCATTGTGTGAGGTGCATTTCCATAGGGGTTTTCGACTTTTACTTTCCATTTGTCTTGACCTTCTTCTATGACTTCGACAAAAGGGGTTTGTTTCAATGCCTTCATATACTCTTGTTCAGTTACCCTCTTTTCCTTGCCGTCTATCTTTAAGATGAATTCTCCATTTCTTTCGCTTCCGATATTGTCTCCTAAGTGTTCGGTCAACCACCCGGCGACCTGCGGGGATATGTTTTCTGCTGTTTCCAGAACGCTTCCGGTATTCAATTCAGGCTTGTTTTTCAGCACATCAAATAGATAGTGTTCCACCTTGCCGCATTCGAAGATCATGCCGTGTTCGTCGATCCCGCCTTCTGTACTGCATACATCGACTGCAATGCCGTCGACGGGAAGTTCGCTGTCTTTGAGTTCTTTTTTACCTGCGGTGTCGATTCGGTAGTTCTCTACACCTTTAACGGCATAGCCCATCCGCTGGCCATCGGAATTCAGTTCGTAGTAGTTCATACTTTCATCGTTCAGCATCGGTTTGGTGATGAGGTCCAGTTGCGAGAAGACAAAGTCGGCCTCAGTATAAGGAGTCGGGCCCCATTCTTCGGCATCCGACTTGGTCCTTTTTACGTTTACTGAATCCCCGTCTTCGGAAAGTCTTATCCGGTAAAAAACGGTCTCGGGGTAATCCTCATCGACAATTGATATATCAAGACTTTCGTATTCTCCTTCTTTATCAATGACCACACTAAATCTAGTCAGCTTCACGCCATAATCATTCTCCACGTCCAGTTCCTTCTTAATATTGGTCCATTCTTCCAACAGGCTTCCCTCATAAAAATTCGTCTCCTGAAGGGTCACCTTTCTTGGCCATTCATACCATTCCTGAACTGCAAACGACAGGATCACTGACAAAAGGAAGACTGTAAATCCGGTAAAAGCTGCACGATTCTTGCTCCACACATTGACCCGGATGTTACGGAAAAATAGTATAAAGATTATAATTCCCACAGGAATAGGGAATCCGTTCAGGTTAAACATCGCCGTCCCGAGGATGGTGTACCCGATCAACTTCGCTAATAGGTATGGTTCTTCTTCGTCTGATTTACGGTATAAAACAATTACGACTGCAATTGATAATACCAGCAGCATGAGTTCAAGCATCTTTAACGCCCCCAAACCTTCTTCGCTTTCATATATATTCATTATACAGGAATCCGGCGGTATTTTTGGGTAATTAATCCAATTATCCACAACAAAAAACCCCGCTGCATCTAAAATGAAACGGGGTTCATCCATTTATTTTATCAACCAATCACAGACAGTAAAATCGCCTTCTGCACATGCAAACGGTTCTCTGCCTGCTGAAATACAGCCGACTTCGCTCCGTCGATGACTTCACCAGTCACTTCTTCGCCGCGGTGGGCAGGGAGGCAGTGCAGGAATTTCACACCTGAGGAGGAGTGGGCAAGTAGTTCGTCATTTACCTGGTAAGGCTCGAAAATCTGAAGTCGCTCTGCAGTCTCCTCTTCCTGTCCCATGCTGGCCCAGACGTCTGTGTAGACGATATCGGCGCCGGCAGCGGCTTCCACTGGGTCATGGGTGAGCGTAAAGCTTCCTCCGCTGTGCCCGGCAAGCTCCACCGTGGCATCGATGACTTCCTGAGCAGGCTCGTAGCCTTCGGGACAGGCCGCCACTACATCCATTCCAAGCTTCGTACACAGGATCATGAAGGAGTGGGCAACATTATTTCCGTCTCCTATATAGACTACCTTCTGTCCGGCGAGCTGCCCTTTCAACTCGTAAATGGTCAGGACGTCAGCAAGTGCCTGACAGGGGTGATACGTATCGCATAAGCCGTTGATGACGGGAACACTCGCATGCTCTGCAAGTGCTGCAACCTTTTCATGTTCAAAGGTGCGGATCATGATGGCATCGACGTAAGAGGAAAGCACTTTCGCGGTGTCTGCAATCGATTCGCCCCTTCCCAGCTGGATGTCGCGTGAATTCATGTAGATCGCGTGACCGCCAAGCTGCAGCATGCCGGCTTCGAAGGATACGCGGGTCCTGGTCGATGATTTCTCGAAGATCATCCCGAGTGTTTTCCCTTCCAGTTTCTTTGAAACCGGGTCCTTCTTAAGCTGCTCCGCCAGTGACAGGAGTTCATGCACCTCTTCTGTTGTATAGTCCAGCCACGTCAACAGGTCCCTCCCTTTAAGGGATAATGTCTTAAACGGTGACAGGACTGCATTTGATTTCATCATGTTCACTTCACTCCTTGCATCATTTTAGGTTTTGCCAGTGGAATCGGAGCAGCTTCGCCCGTCTCCATACTCTTTATAAAAGCAAGCAGGGTTTCTTTTTCCGTGATGACGGTAATTCCCCCTTCAAGTGCCTGAATGCGTTTCTTCTTCATCTCTCCGTTATCCTGGTTATTGAAATAGACCGCTGCTTCCGGGGCGTCCACCCACTCATCAAATCCGGCTTCTCCGGAAGTTTGATGGACTTGAAGATCGTCGAAATCTCCATCGACGAATATCGTGCCTCCGTTCTGCACATGATCATGCAGCGGTTCAAACACCTTGAACATCGCTTCTTCCACCGTATGCCCAAGGCACATCCCTTCTCCGGTCGACTTCATATTCGCTCCCAGAATATGGTCAAGTTCAGGAAGGGCGTGCGAAGAAAAGACCGGATATTTCACCGCCACGGTTTCAAGTTCACCGGCAGACGGTGCAGGGAACGAATCGATCTTCAGCTGCCCGTCACATAAAAGGTCGGCTGCCATTTCAATCAATGAAAAGCCGATGACCTTGCTGATGATCGGCACTGTCCGGCTTGCCCGAGGATTGACTTCCAATATGAATACCTCATCCCCCTGAAGGAGGAACTGGATATTCATGATTCCTTTATAATTCAGGGCAGAGACGACTTTCCCGGCATAGTCCGCGATTTCACTTTTGACTTTTGCGGACAGTGATTGTGCAGGAAAAATGGCCATGCTGTCCCCCGAATGAACGCCGGCCCGTTCGATATGCTCCATGATGCCCGGGATATAGGCATTCTCCCCGTCTGCCACCAAATCGATTTCAGCTTCCGCACCCGTTTTGAATTCATCGACAAGGACTGGAAAATAGTCTTCGTCTGCTTCCTCGAGCCACTTATGGAGTTCTTCCTTCGTTTCCAGTTTGACCATTCCCTTGCCGCCGATGACATAAGACGGACGGCACAGAATCGGGAATTGCAGGTCCTTCGCTGCCTTCAGTGCCTGGGATCTGCTGTGACAGATGTCCCCTTTGACGCGGGGAATCTCGAGCCCGTCAAGCAATTGATAGAATCGGTCACGGTCTTCGACGGCATCAATGGTGTCAGAAGTGATTCCAAGCAAGTGAACCCCTCTTTCTTCTAAAAGAGGTGCAAGATTCAAGGCCGTCTGTCCCCCGAATTGAACGAGGACGGTATCGATCCCTTCATGTTGAATGATCTCCATGACGCTCTCTTCTGTGACCGGCTCGAAATACAGGCGGTCTGCCGTCTCATAGTCAGTGCTGACCGTTTCCGGATTATTATTCACGATGATCGTTTTGTAGCCGTGTTCCTGCAGGCGCTGATTCGCTTTGACCGCACTGTAGTCGAACTCCACTCCCTGGCCGATCCTGATAGGGCCGGAGCCGATGATGAGCGCCTTCTTTCCGCCGGAAAGCGGCTCTATTTCATTTTCTCCCCAGTAGGTGGAGTACGCATAGTTGGTGATTGCGTCGAATTCGCCGGCACATGTGTCGACCATTTTGAAGCCCGGTTTGAACCCGAAGGCCTTGCGCAGAGCCGTGACCTCACTTTCCCCTGTGCCTGAAAGTCTGGCAATATCACGGTCTTCGAATCTATATTTTTTTGCCAGCTCCAGGAGTTCAGGACTTAAAGGTTCTCGCTGCAGCTTACTCTCTACACTCAACAGATTTTCAAGGACGGACAGAAACAGTTTATCGATTCCTGTTTTGTCATGAAGCTCAACCATTCCCACGCCTCTTCTCATCAGCTCCACCAGTTGAAAGAAGCGGATGTCCGTCGGAAATTCGATTGCTTCGAGGAGCACCCCGTCCGGCAATGACACAAGTCCTTCCTTAAGGGAGAGACCCACCGCATCGATGTCCAGGGATTGGACCGCCTTTTGAAAGGCTGCTTCCATCGTCCGTTCAATCGCCATCACTTCCCCGGTCGCTTTCATTTTCGTTCCGAGACGGCGGTTTCCTTCAGGGAACTTATCGAACGGCCAGCGGGGGAATTTGACGACCACATAGTCTAGTGCAGGTTCAAAGCTCGCATATGTCGTCCTTGTCAGCGGATTGATGATTTCATCCAATGAATAGCCGACGGCCAGCTTGACGGCGATTTTCGCAATCGGGTAGCCGGTCGCCTTCGAGGCCAGTGCCGAAGAACGGCTGACCCGCGGGTTGACTTCAATGACGTAGTATTGATTGCTGTCAGGGTCTAAAGCAAACTGTATATTGCAGCCTCCCACGACTTCGAGGGAATTGATGATATCAAAAGCCGCCGTACGGAGCATATGAAACTCCTGATCCCTCAACGTCTGCGAAGGGGCAACGACGATTGAATCACCGGTGTGGACCCCTACCGGATCGAAATTTTCCATGTTGCATACCGATATACAATTTCCTTTCGAATCTCTCATCACTTCATACTCGATTTCCTTGAAGCCGGCAATGCTCTTTTCCACAAGGATCTGATTGATCGGGCTTGCTTTCAACCCGGTTTGGACAAGCTTGACGTACTCTTCTTCCGTGGATGCGATCCCGCCTCCTCTTCCTCCCAGTGTATAAGCCGGGCGGACAATGATCGGAAGCGAAATCCTTTCTGCAAAAGCAAGTGCAGATTTGACGTCCTCGACGATTTCACTTTCAGCAACCGGATGATCGAGCTCGTTCATGAGGGTACGGAATTTTTCACGGTCCTCCCCCTTCTGGATCGACTCCACCGAAGTACCGAGCAGTTTCACGCCGTATTTATCGAGGACCGCTTTTTCATGGAGCTGCACTGCAAGATTGAGCGCCGTCTGCCCGCCGAGATTCGCCACCAGGCCGTCGGGCTTCTCCTTTTCAATGATGCCTGTGACCGTTTTAACCGTAAGAGGCTCACAGTAGACTGTGTCAGCGTTTTCGGTATCGGTCATGATCGTCGCAGGATTATGGTTCACAAGTACGACTTCATATCCTTCTTCCTTCAGGGCAAGGCAGCCCTGGGTGCCTGAATAATCGAATTCTGCTGCCTGACCGATGATGATCGGTCCGGATCCGATGACGAGGATCTTCTGAATACTTGAATCTTTAGGCATAAATCTTCTCTCTCCCTGGTTGTTTGATGGATTGATAGAATTCTTCAAAGATGTAAGATGCATCTTCGGGACCCGGACGCGCCTCCGGATGGAATTGCACGGATAGGATCGGTTTCGACTCATGCTGCAGTCCTTCTACAGAACCGTCGTTCACATTGAAAAAACGGGGCTTGAGATTCGTCCCTTTTAAACTCTCATCCTCGACGACATAGTTGTGATTCTGTGAGGTCAGGTAAACCCGGCCTGTTCCGTGATCGATGACCGGATGATTTGCTCCCCTATGGCCGAACAGCAGTTTTCGGGTGTTGCCCGCGAGTGCCAGGGCGATCAGTTGGTGCCCCAGGCATATCCCGAGCGTCGGAAGTGTCAGGATATATTCTTTCAACTGCGGCAGGATGCCCCCCATTTCTTTTGGGTCGCCGGGTCCGTTGGATATGACGATCGCATCCGGCTCAAGCTCCTGAAGTAATTCCAGACGATCATATGGCACGACGGTGACCGAACAGTCCATATCCACAAGGCTCGTGATGATTGACTTCTTCACCCCGAAATCAATCAGGGCAACCTGTATACTCCCGCTTCCATACCTGCTTACTTCTGCCGATGCCACTTGTTCAATCTGGCCCTTCAGCGTATGGGAAGGGGGAATTTGTGCTGATGCACTCATACATGCATTCTGGCTCCCGAGCTCCCTGATCGTTTTCACCACCTGGCGTGTGTCCACTCCCGTCATATAAGGTATCTTCCATTTTTGAAGATACTCTTTAAGGGAAGACGTCGCCTGATAATGCGAATAAACGTCCGGACAATGAAGCATGACGACCCCTTTAACCTGAGGTCCGGCACTTTCGGAATCACTCTCATTGATTCCATACTGGCCGATCAGCGGATAGGTGAAGACCACGATTTGATCTTTATAGGAAGGATCCGTGAGCACCTCCTGATAACCCGTCATACCAGTAAAAAACACGATCTCGCCGACAACGTTCCCCTTGCAGCCGGGGGACAATTCGCCCTTGAAGACGGTCCCGTTTTCCAAACTTAAGCAGCCGGTCATGATGTATCCCTCCAATAAATGAATTTTTATTATAAATTAAGTATTTTTATGCATTTGTGATTAAAAAATTTTACCTGGCCGCTTCCGCTGTTTGTTGACTGAGGCAGTGTTCCAGTATCGCGAGTGCTTCCTGAAGTTCCTCTTCGGTGACGTTCAAAGGCGGGAGCAGACGGATGACATCCGGCCCTGCAGGAAGTGTCAGCAGCCCGTTTTCCCGCAGGTGCCCGATCGGAACCTTCGCTTCTTCCGCCAATTGGATGCCGATCATGAACCCTTCCCCCCTCACCTCTTTCACCAGATCCAATGACTCAAGTTTATGTTTAAGGGACTGGATAAATGCTTCAGACTTTTCTTTCACTTCTTTTAAAAATGACTCGTCGATGATGGTCTCCAAAGTCGCTTTCACTGCGGCCATCGCCAGGGGATTCCCTCCAAAGGTGGATCCATGGGTGCCAGGTGAAAAAGTTGAAACGAGCTCTTCCCTTCCGATCATCGCCCCGACCGGGAATCCGCTTCCGAGACCCTTCGCTGCTGTTACAATATCAGGTTGCAGACGGTAATGCTGAAAAGCAAATGGCGTTCCGGTGCGCCCGATCCCTGTCTGCACTTCGTCTATGATCAGAAGAGCACCGAGCTCCCTGCACTTATTCTCCACTTCTTTCAGAAATTTTTCCGTTCCCGGATGGACTCCGCCTTCCCCCTGGATCACTTCGACCATGATCCCCGCAATATCGTCACCACCAACGTCTCTGAGCGCTTCCACGTCGTTATAAGGCAGGTACTCAAAAGCCGGCAGCAGCGGACCGAATCCGCTGTGGATCTTCTCCTGGCCTGTTGCGCTCATCGTCGCGAATGTGCGGCCATGGAAGGATTGTTTGAAGGTGAGGATCTTTGTTTTACCAGTATGCTTTTTTGCCAGTTTGATTGCCGCTTCATTCGCTTCCGCTCCGCTGTTGCAGAAGAATACTGCATCGAGCCCGCTTGCTTTCGCCAGAAGACCGGCAGCCTGCTCCTGAACGGATAGCTGAAACAGATTCGACACATGCCACAGTTTATCCAGCTGATCTTTTACTGCCTTCTTTACCGCTTCAGGGGTGTGGCCGAGATTGCAGACCGCTATGCCCGCTATAAAGTCCAGATATGTCTTTCCGTCAGCATCTTTCACCCTTGTTCCTTCACCAGAAACCAGTTCAACATCCAATCGGTTATATACAGGGAATAAATGACTCATGAAGCCGCGACCCCTCCTTTATCTTTGATTTTTGTACCCAGTATGCAGCCGTCTTTAAAAATGGCCTGCTGTCCGCCTGTGATCATCACTTCTTTCAGATGTGGCGACAATGCGGTAAGCGCCGAGTTCACCTTCGGGATCATCCCTCCCGAAATCACACCATCCGTAATCAGCTGCTTGATTTCTTCAGCGGTTGTGTCCGGAATCAATTTTCCTTCATGAAGGATACCGGGTACATCGGTAACGTACAGAAGCTTCTCAGCTCCAGCCGCTTTCGCAATCGCAGCAGCAGCGAGGTCGGCATTGACATTTACCTTCGTTCCGTCTTTCGTAAGGGCAAGAGGCGCAATCACAGGGAGATATCCTTCTGAAATCAATACGGTCAATAACGCGGTGTTCACTTCTTCAATGTCACCGACCAATCCAAGTGACTCCCTGTCAATCAGGGAAGCAGTCAATAAACCGGCGTCATAGCCGCAGAGCCCGACCGCGTTCAATCCGTGTTCGTTCAATGTACCGGTTAGATGGCCGTTCACTTTTCCTTTCAGCATCATTTCAGCGACCTCGAGAACCTTTTCCGTCGTTTTGCGCTGTCCGTTTATGAAGGTCGTTTCGATATTGAGCCTGTTGAGCGTATTTGTGATTTCCGGGCCGCCGCCGTGGACAATCACCGCGCTGTACTCTTTCATCAAGTCAGCAAGGCTCATGAAAAATTGCGGGGAGAGTCTGTAAAGGATGCTCCCTCCAAGTTTGATGACAAGTGTCTCACGTCCGGTAGCTGGCATTGATTTTGACATAGTCATACGTTAAATCACACCCCCACGCTTTTCCTTCTCCGGCACCGTCCTTTAAAAAGACGCTGATCTCTACATGTTCTTCATTTTTCATATAGTCACTGACACTCTGTTCATTGAAGACCTGCGGGGTGCCTTCCGAGAAAACAAGCTCCCCTCCAATGTAAATATCACATGTATCAGGCTGGAGGACGGCAGGGCTGTGTCCCATTGCCCCGACAATCCTTCCCCAGTTTGGGTCTGCTCCGTAAATGGCTGTCTTGACGAGATTCGAGCCGACTATTTTCTTGGCAATGACCTTGGCATCCCCGTCCGAGTGTGCCCCTTTCACCGACACTTCCACTAGTTTGGTCGCACCTTCCCCGTCACGGGCAATCTGTTTTGCCAGGTCTTCGCATAAAAGCGTCAGTCCTTCCTGGAAGTTCTCCCAATCAGGATGATTTTCATTTAACGGCTTATGATCTGCCGTTCCATTCGCCATCACGATGACCATATCATTGGTTGACGTCTCACCGTCGACGGTGATCTGATTGAACGTGGTATTGACCGCTTTCTTCAAGGCGCTTTGAAGGACCGGTGCTGAGATATTCGCATCCGTCGTGATGAATCCGAGCATCGTCCCCATGTTGGGATGGATCATGCCGGAACCCTTGGCAGCACCCCCGATCGTGATGGTTTTTCCGTCTACCGTCACTTCAACACAAGCCGCTTTTTCAACGAGATCTGTCGTCAGGATCGCCTGCTGAAATGATTTGGCACTGTTGTAATCTTTATGGACCGCAATATGACTGCACCCTTGTTCGATTTTTTCCATCGGGAGGCACTCACCGATCACCCCGGTTGAGGCAACGGCAACATACTCCTCGGGAAGCCTGAACCGTTTTGCGATCAATTCCCTCGTTTTATAGGCATCCTTTAGTCCCTGTTCACCCGTGCACGCATTGGCGATCGCACTGTTACACACAATTGCCTGAAGAAGGCCTGCGGAGGCGATGCTCTCCTGCGTCACTTTTAACGGGGCCGCCTGGAAATGACTTTGGGTATAAACGGCTGCGCTCTGTGCAGGTCTCTCACTGTAAATAACGCCAAAATCCTTTTTCTCATAACGAAGTCCGATATGGATGCCTCCTGCCTTAAAGCCCGCGGGGGATAGTATGCCTCCCCCTTCAACCTTCTGCACTGCTTTTTTCTCAATGACACTCACAACTCTCTCCTCCTTTTATGGATAGGCTGTTCTCTATAAGGTCGTTGCCTTTCGTAAATAGACTTATAGCTTGTGGACGTGCTCTTTTTGATCTCAAGCTTACACAACAGGTGGACGGACAAGCGGAAAATACCCATGTTCCGGTATTTTCTTGTGCGCGGCTCAGGCGAAGTATGCGAAAAGAGCCTAAGGATAAATAGGATAATAGAGAAGGCCTGCCGTTTCTTCGAGACCAAATAGGAGATTCATATTCTGCACGGCCTGCCCTGCTGCGCCTTTTATCAGATTGTCGATCACGGAAACGATTGTGACTCTCCCAGTCCTTGAATCTGCTTTTATTGCAATATCGCAGAAATTGGTCCCGAATACTTCTTTCGTGCCGGGGTATTGGCCGGTCGGCCGTATGCGTACAAACGGGCTGCCGCTGTAAAAACGGCGGTATTTTTCATGTAGTTCACCGGTTGTTTTTTCCTTTTGAAGATCGCAATAGACTGTCGCCATGATTCCCCTGGTCATTGGAATGAGGTGCGTCGAAAAGGTGATCGGTCCTGTATCGGCGTCCCACCTCTTCAACTGTTGTTCGATTTCCGGGGTGTGCTGGTGTTCATGCACCTTATATATCCGCAAATTTTCCTGAGTTTCTGAAAAGTGGCCGGATAACGAAGGTTTCCTTCCTGCCCCTGAAAGACCGGTTTTGGCGTCGATGATGATAGAATCAGGCTTTATCAGCTTGTTCTGTATCAGCGGAGCAAGAGCCAAAAGGGAAGCTGTCGGGAAACAGCCCGGATTTGCAATCAGTTCAGCTTCTTTAATCGCCCCTTGATTGCATTCCGTCAATCCGTATACCGCTTCTTTCAAGACCGCTGAATCTGCAGCCCCGTCTTTGTACCAGTCCTCATATTCCTTTGGATCCTGCAGCCTCAGGTCGCCGGAAAGGTCAATGACTTTGGCTTTCCCGTCCAGAAGCTGAGGGGTCATCTTTTTTGAAATCCCCGCGGGCACCGCCAGGAAAACTGCATCGAGCTCTTTCATTTCATCAATCTGAATCTCCCGGACCAGATCCTTTGTCAATCCGGTCAGATGGGGATACTGCCCGGCATAGGATTCTCCCTTTAAGCTTGATGAATATAAAATACACTCATCAATCGCAGGATGATTCGACAGCAGGCGGTGCAGCTCCACCCCTCCGTATCCGGTAGATCCGACAACTCCAACATTCATCAATCAATCACCACACTCAGTAGATTTAAATTAGGTCTAATTATATGACTGCATAAAAATAAAATCAATAGTATATTTATTAAAATTTAAACATCATTCTTTCTCCCTAAATAAAAAGCCCGTCCCTCAGCGCTTTAAATCACCGAGGGACGGGCGTTCTTTTTTCAGCAAAGCTCTTTTCGCATACTTTGTTGCTTTACACACAAGAAAATACCGGAAATTGGGTATTTTCTGATGTCTGGCCACCTGTGGTTTAAACTTGAATTCGAAAAGAGCACGTCCTCAAGCAACATTCAGGCTGCTAGTCAATTTACGAAAAGCAACAATCTTTCAGAAAACAGCCTTCAGCAATTAAAATTGTTCTGTTTCGGTCGATCCTTTCAGGGCCGTCGTGGAGGAAGTCCCCCCTGAGATTACCATGGATACCTCATCAAAGTAGCCGGTTCCCACTTCACGCTGATGCCTTGTTGCAGAATAGCCGTGAACCTCACTGGCGAATTCCGCTTGCTGCAGTTCGGAGTATGCGGCCATTCCACGATCCCTATATCCTCTGGCCAGTTCGAACATACTGTGATTCAATGCATGGAAGCCTGCAAGCGTGACAAATTGGAACTTATAACCCATCTTGCCCAGCTCAACCTGGAATTTCGCTATCGTTTCATCATCAAGCTTCTTCTTCCAGTTAAAAGATGGCGAGCAGTTATAAGCAAGCAGCTTTCCAGGATGCTCTTTATGGATCGCTTCCGCGAATTGACGGGCTTCCTCAAGGTTCGGTTCGGATGTTTCACACCATACAAGGTCAGCGTAAGGTGCATAGGCAAGACCCCTTGCGATTGCCTGATCGATACCTGCCTTCGTGCGGAAGAACCCTTCCGTTGTACGTTCGCCGGTGATAAAAGGCGCATCATATGAATCGACGTCACTTGTGATCAAGTCCGCTGCGTTGGCATCCGTACGGGCAACGATCAGGGTCGGCGTTCCCATTACATCAGCCGCCAGACGGGCTGAGATCAAGTTCTTAACAGCCGTTTGAGTAGGAAGAAGCACTTTCCCGCCAAGATGTCCGCATTTCTTCTCCGAGGAAAGCTGATCTTCAAAGTGAACAGCCGATGCACCGGACTCGATCATGCCTTTCATCAATTCAAATACATTCAGCTGTCCGCCGAATCCTGCTTCTGCGTCCGCAACAATCGGGACAAACCAGTCAATCGATTCATCGCCTTCCACATAATGCACCTGGTCCGCACGCTGAAGGGCCTGGTTGATGCGCTTCACGACTGATGGTACAGAGTTCGCTGGATATAAGCTTTGATCAGGGTACATATGCCCTGACAGATTAGCGTCCGCCGCTACCTGCCAGCCGCTTAGGTAGATTGCCTTCAGCCCTGCCCTTACCTGCTGGACGGCCTGATTTCCGGTTAAGGCACCGAGCGCATTGATATAGTCTTCTTCATGAAGCAAATCCCAAAGTTTCTCCGATCCCCGCTTTGCCAATGTATGCTCAATATCGATGGATCCCCTTAAACGGATGACGTCCTCCGCTGAAAACGGTCTGGAAACACCGCGCCATCTTTCATCCATTTCCCAGCTTTCCTGTAAAGTCATTGCTCGTTCATTCATACTGTTCTTTGTCATTGATCTCTCTCCCTTGTCATTTTTTAGAATCTTAAACATAATGGGTAAAACGTAAGTAAGTGTCAGCGGATGAATACAGATATTCTGCAGGTGTGGCGCATCTGAGTTGTGGGGAATGTCTTGGAGTGATGTCTATGATGGATGTAGGAACTGCATTCTTATTGTTATAATACAGATTAATTAACATGTTTGTATTATATAACAGTTAGTTTTCAGATGGAACCTTTTTTTATGTATTTTTGTTCGACAAATTTTGCACAAAAAAAAGACCATGGAAACGGCCTTGATTTTAACGGGATTACGAAGCATCTAATCCCTCTTTTTCTTATGTTTTAATCTGTAAATAATATAGGCAATCAGGTTTGCAGGCAGGAATAATGGATTGATTTGTGTATTCTGATGAAGAAATGCCTCTCCGAAAGGCATCTCATCAAAAACCTCTCCCGCTTTGCGTTTATGCTTTTCCTTCTCTTCTTCCATCGCCTTGATATAGCGGTATTGAATGGGAATCATAACAATCGTAATGACAAACAGGGCAGATGCAACCAATAACCCGATGGAGTAAAAGTCATTCAATTAAATCCCTCCTTTATTTATCATACGTATGATTGATAAGCAGGTTTCATTTTTATTGAAGGCTGTTTTCTAAAAGATTGTTGCTCTGCGTAAATAGGCTTGCAGCCTGAATAGTGCATGTGGACGTGCTCTTTTCGAATTCAAGTTTAAACAACAGACTGACTAACAAGCCGAAAATACCCAAGTTCCGGTATTTTCTGGTGTGCAAAGCAATAAAATATGCGAAAAGAGCCTTATTGAAAAACGGAAGCGCACATAAATAAAACCGGCCTTGCCAATGACAGGACCGGTATTTCGATTATTCGTAAATATGAAGATACGTTTCCTTGCTCCCTTTTTTCTTCACGACGAGCGCCTCTGGGCCGTATGAAGAGTTGATAAGCAGTTCCACGTTCCAGCTTTCTGGAGTGTTCTTGCCGATCAAACTGGACAGATGGCGTGCAAACCCGATTGTTTCCGCTTTGCCATTATAGGTCAGCGCCACTTCCATATTCATGTCTGTGAGCTTCCCGCCTTGATACAGCGCTTCTCCCGTTACGCCGGTGAACACAGGGAAGTAGCCTTCGATTTCCTTCTTCAAATCCTGAAAAATCTTATTATCTTCCGGGTGATCTTCAGCTGCAACCGGTGAAGGGAAAATATAATAATCTTCATCGATCCCTTCCCAGTTCTGAATGGTATCGGTCCCGGGCTCCACAGTTGCATAGGCAAAGAATTGACCCGGAACAACCTGCTGCTTAGGAGCTTGTTTATATAAAGCGATCATGATGGGCACATTTTTAAGCTCATCTTTCTGCCTCATCCTTTTCATTACCTCGCCGGCCATCTTCGCCCCTTGTTCCTTCAGAACGTCATTGCTGATGTTCTTGACCATCCTCGTTCCGTTTGAGAGATTGGTTTCATAATTGACCGAATTCAACGAAAGGGCGATGACCACACCGCCGAGCCTGACTTTGTTGTCATCTTTCTTTTTCACCAAATAATTATGCTCCACGATATGCGCGAGATAAATCGGCGCGTCTTCCCCTTTGGCCTGCACAGGATTCAATCCCAGGTTCTCGCTTTCTTTCAGCCCTTTGTCGGCAAGCTGTTCACTCGTGAACTTACGCTGAAGCCAGCTGTCGACCATTTTCTTTGTCAGGAACTGTCCCTCTTTGAAGAAGTATTGATCGGTTGAAAAACGGTTCTGGGCGACGCGCAGCAATCCATTTTCAATCTCATTAATATCATATCGGGAACCCAGATCATTGACGACTACACCGCGCGCCTTACTTGTGTCGTAGGGGAGCATCGTCTTATAATAATCGTTTGAAATTTGAAAGTTAGGAATGATCGCCTTTTTCGATTCACTGTCCTGATTCTCCTGAACGACTTGATCCTGTTTTTCAAACGTCGGCGCACAGCCGCCGAGTATCAACAGGGCGGCTAATACGGCCGATAGCCTTTTTTTCATTACGTCCTACACCTCTTATCGGTTAAGTTCTTCCATCAGCTTGTCCTCATCCCAAACTTCTATATCAAGCTCATTCGCCTTTTTAAGTTTCGATCCTGCATCTTCACCGGCAATGACAAGGTCCGTCTTCTTGCTCACGCTTCCTGTCACTTTACCTCCGAGCATTTCGATTTTCTCTTTTGCTTCATTCCGGCTCAGTTGTTCTATTTTCCCTGTCAACACAATGGTTTTCCCCGCAAAGTAAGAATCAGCTTCACTTGCCGAAACTGGCTTTGGACCTTTATATACCATGTTGACCCCGGCTTCCTTCAGCTCTTCGACCAGCTCTTTCACTTCATCGTTTTCAAAATACGCGACGATCGCATCGCCCATTTTCTCACCGATTTCGTTGATATTCGTCAGCTCTTCCTTAGAAACTGACATCAGCTTGTCCATTGAATCGAACTCTTGGGCAAGGGTCTTGGCCGCTTTGGCCCCTACATGTCGGATCCCGAGTCCGAAAAGCAGTTTCTCGAGGGAATTCGATTTTGAAGCTTCAATCGCCTGAAGGAGGTTATCGACGGACTTCTCACCCATCCTCTCAAGCTGAAGGAGCTGATCCCGTTCCAATTTGTACAGATCAGCCACATCCACGATTAACTGCTCACGGAACAGCTGACTGATGACTTTCTCACCAAGTCCGTCGATATTCATCGCATTTCTGGAGACAAAATGGATCAACCCTTCACGAATCTGGGCAGGACACTTCGGATTGATGCAGCGAAGCGCCACTTCCCCTTCCAGCCTGACAAGCTCGCTTTCACATTCCGGACAATGCGTCGGCATGCTGAATTCCTTCTCTTCACCTGTTCTCTGGTCCTCCAGCACGTTCACGACCTCAGGGATGATGTCCCCTGCTTTCTTAATGACAACATGATCCCCGATTTTGATATCCTTTTCCCTGATGAGATCTTCGTTATGCAGGGACGCCCGCTGAACGGTTGTACCTGCAACCCTCACCGGATCGAGGATGGCGGTCGGTGTAACCACGCCGGTCCGTCCGACACTCAGTTCGATGTCTTTTAAAATCGTGACCACTTCTTCAGCCGGGAATTTGAACGCGATTGCCCAGCGCGGACTTTTCGCCGTCGTGCCGAGGGCTTTCTGCTGGTCCAATGAATCAACCTTAATGACGATGCCGTCGATGTCATATGAAAGATCCGGACGTCTTTCCGTCCAGCTCTCCACATACTGAAGGACTTCCTCTATATCTGCACAGCGCTTTCGTTCCGGATTCGTTTTGAACCCGAGGTGGTCCAGCCGGTTGAGACCTTCGCTGTGAGAGTCTATACCTGTATCCCCGATGTCTGCCAGGGCATACAGGAAAATATCCAGATTTCGGGATGCAGCAATTTTGGGGTCTAGCTGACGCAGTGATCCCGCCGCTGCATTCCGCGGATTCGCAAAGGGTTCTTCTCCCTTTTCCTCTTTCACTTTATTCAACGCTTCGAAAGACCGCTTCGGCATGAAAGCTTCACCGCGTACTTCAAACGAAAGGGGTTCCTTGATTTTCAATGGTATTGAACGGATCGTCTTCAGGTTGGCTGTGATATCCTCCCCTATCGATCCGTCCCCGCGTGTCGCTCCTTGCACGAATATCCCGTTTTCATAACGGAGGGACACGGCCAGGCCGTCGATCTTGAGTTCACATACATACGAGAAATCATCCCCGACAGCCTGGCGTACGCGGCGGTCGAAATCACGGAGATCCTGTTCATTGAAGGCATTCCCCAGACTGAGCATCTGACTGCGGTGTTCCACTTTCTCAAATGCATCGAGAATCGTCCCCCCGACCCTTTGGGATGGGGAGTCCGCTGTTCTCAGTTCAGGATGCTGATCCTCGAGTTCGATCAGTTCCCTCAGCAGCTGGTCATATTCGGAATCGGGCACCGATGGTTTATCGAGGACATGGTATTCGTAATTGTATTGATTTAAAAGTTCGTGCAGTTCGTGCACGCGTTTTTCAGCCGATTGTCGGTCCATTCTAACAACCCTTTCATGCTAATCTTTCACGCTTATTGAACAAGTGTTTAACTTTATGAACGTTGATTTAACAATGTTTTTGGATAATGATCAAACGTTTGTTTAATTCTCTAAACTACTTTACTGCAACTAAATGCCGCTGTTGATTTCCGGTGCAAGACTTCGCTTTCCGCGGGCGGCCGGTGAGCCTCCTCGTCGCTGCGCTCCTGCGGGGTCTCACCTGTCTCGCTTTTCCCGCAGGAGTCTTCGTCTTGCCCCTCCAATCAACAGCTGGATTTTCCTCAAATCTTCATCTTCACCTATTATCGAAAGCTCGTAATTTCCTCAACCTCATTACCACAAAAACTAAACCCGCCGATCATGCTTTTTGGATAGGGGCAAATTTGGCCAGAAGGCGTTTGATGCCTGTCGGGCTTGGGAAAGCGATGTCGAGTTCGACGCTGTCGCCTGAGCCTTTTACGCTTACGACGGTGCCTGTGCCCCATTTTTTGTGGGACGCCTTGTCGCCTACCTGCCAGGAGACTGCTTCTCCGCCGGTTGTCTTCTGTACAACCGGTCGTGTGACTGGCTTCCTTGGTGCAGGACGGGACGGAGATCCTCCTGCCGTTCTGCCAAACGGTGACGAGAACGGGCCTTTACTCTTGCTTTCGGCCATGACATCATCCAGCAGGTCTGCCGGGATTTCACTGATGAACCTCGATACAGGATTCATTTTCGTCTGCCCGAACAGGGTCCTCATCTGTGCATTTGTCATATAAAGCTCTTCTTCTGCACGAGTGATCCCAACATAGGCAAGCCTCCGCTCTTCCTCCATTTCGTCTTCTTCCATGAGGGAACGGCTGTGAGGGAATACACCTTCCTCCATCCCCATGAGGAATACGACCGGGAATTCAAGCCCTTTCGCAGCATGAAGGGTCATCAGGATGACTGAATCCTTCGGCTGATCATCTTCATCCAGCTTATCGATGTCGGCAACGAGGGCAAGGTCTGTCAAGAACGCCACAAGGCTCTTATCGTCGTTAGACTGTTCGAAGCTTTTTGTAACGGACAGGAACTCGTCCAGGTTTTCCAGTCTGCTCTGGGATTCAATCGATTTTTCCGCTTTCAGCATATCGGTGTAGCCTGATTTCTCAAGGATTTCTTCTACAAGCTCTGTTACCGATAAGTACTCCTGCATTCCAGTATAGCCTTTGACCATTTCTTTAAATTCAATCACAGCTTTTGTGATCTTCGGGCTCAACCCGATAAAATCAGCTTCCTCAAGCGCAGAAAACATCGAAATGTCATGATCCGCTGCGTAACGTGCGATCTTATCGACTGAGGTCGCCCCGACTCCGCGTTTTGGTACATTGATTACACGCTGAAGGCTGATATCATCATCAGGATTGGCAATCAAACGAAGATAAGCCAGGATATCCTTGATCTCTTTTCTGTCGTAGAACTTGATGCCGCCGACGATGCTGTATTCAATATTCGATTTGAGCAGGACTTCCTCCATAACACGCGACTGGGCATTTGTACGATACAGGATGGCAAAGTCAGAGTATTTACGTTTTCCGCTATCCACCATCTCCTTGATCTTTCCTGTAACGAACTGCGCTTCTGTCTGCTCGGAATCCGCCCTGTAATAAGAAATCTTTTCTCCGTCGTGATTCTCCGTCCAGAGATTCTTCGGCTTACGGTTCGAATTCTTCTGGATTACTTCATTTGCCGCCTGCAGGATACGCTTGGTCGACCGGTAATTCTGTTCAAGTAAAATGACGTTCGCGCGCGGATAATCCTTTTCAAACGAAAGTATATTGGCAATATCCGCTCCGCGCCAGCGGTAGATCGATTGATCCGAATCCCCTACGACGCACAGATTCTGAAAGCGTGAAGCCAATAATTTCACGAGCATATATTGCGCCTTGTTCGTATCCTGATACTCGTCCACGTGGATGTACTGGAATTTACGCTGATAGAATTCCAGCACTTCCGGAACCCTTTGGAACAAGTGGATCGTCGTCATGATCAGGTCATCGAAGTCGAGTGCCTGATTCTTGCGGAGACGCTTCTGATATTCTGTGTAAACATCCGATACCACCTGGTCATAGTAGCCACCAGCTGTTTTGGAGAACTCTTCCGGAGTGATCAGTTCATTCTTCGCGGAACTGATGGACCCGAGGATGGAACGGGCATCGAATTTCTTCGGATCGATATTTTTATCTTTCAGGATGGATTTGATCACGGACTGCTGATCCGTCGAATCCAGTATCGTGAAATTCCTGTTCATCCCGATGCGGTCGATGTCCCGGCGCAAAATCCGCACACACATACTGTGGAATGTTGAAATCCAGATGTTCTCGGATGCTCCGCCCAGGATATTATTGATACGATCCTTCATCTCCCTGGCTGCCTTATTCGTAAACGTGATCGCCAGTATGTTGTAAGGATTCACTCCTTTTTCCACCATTAGATACGCAATCCTGTGCGTCAGCACTCTTGTCTTACCTGACCCCGCACCTGCCATGATCAATAAGGGACCCTCTGTCGCCTTCACCGCTTCCGCCTGCTGCGGATTCATTCCGTTCAATAACCGATCAGTCAAAAATTGCATAACATTCTCACCACCATAACGAACATTTGTTCTGTATTTGTCTTCCATTATATCTTAAGGAGGGCTGAACCTCCAGCACGAATCTATCCTTTTACAGCCTTAACTGTTTTTAAAGCCGCCTTTAAATCTTCATATACAATATTTCCAACGACGACCACGTCTGATACCCCAGCCATTTCCCGGGCCTGTTCAGTGGTCTTGATGCCGCCGCCATAGAAAAGTGTCGTATTTTCAAGTGAATCTTTTACTTCTCTTACAATATCAATATCACCGTATGTACCGCTGTACTCCAGATAGAAAATCGGCAGGTTGAACATCTTTTCCGCCATCATCGCATACGCAGCGGCATCCTCGCCTGAGAGTTCCGTATTGGCTTCCGTCACCTTTGCTGCTTTGCAGTCACTGTTCAAGATACAATACCCTTCAACAAGGATTTCATCCCAGTTCATGATCTCCCCGTATTCCTTCACCGCCTGATGATGAAGGCCGGTGACCCAGTCAACATTCGGGCTGTTCATCACCATCGGGATAAAATACAAATCAAATCCCGGGGTGATCGACTCCAAATTGGAAACCTCCAGGATACACGGCACTGTATAGCGGCGCACCCGCGCCATCAAATCGAGGACATTCTCGAGAGTTACACCGTCCGTTCCCCCTACAATGATGGCATCCGTTCCTGACTCGCATACAGCCTCCAGCTCATCATCATCTATATGTTTATCGGGATCCAGCTTAAACGCATGTCTCCACTTTTGAACATCATACATCGATTGTTCCTCCATTCATACATCCATCTAACGTATTATATCATGTGCAGAAGGGAGTCGCATTACCTCGTCTTTTGTTAAAAAATGAAATTGGGACGTGTTCACCGCTGGAGGCATTTTTGTGTTTGCTGGGTTGTAACGGGGCAAGTGGTGCAGGCGTGGGGGTGGAGCGGCTTACGAATGGTGTGCGGCATACGCAGGGTGTGCTGCTTAATTAGAATGATTCTTGTAAGATCATAAGTTTGGAAAATGGATCATATTTTCCCAGAATGGAACATAAGTTTCCGGAATGGATCATAAATCCTGAAAATGGATCATAAATACACTCAGGCAGGCAATGATTACCTAGTTGACGGACTGTTTATGTAAATCCGAACCACTTCCTCACCAAATTACATAAAATTCATTAAAACAGCCCATCCCCACCTTCAAACTTAGCAAAGAATGAGCCATATACTCAAAAAACCCCCTCCTCAACCAAAGGACAGCCCCAAAGCCGCCTCCCTCTCCAATCGCACAAGCATCACCAAATACAGCCCCTCTGCCAACCAAAAAACAAAAAAACCGCTATCCAGTTAAGATAACGGTTCCTCTACTATTCTTCCGCTTTTTCATGCACGCGGTCGAGCACAAGCTGATACGCGTCGTTGCCGTAGTTCAGGCAGCGCTTCACCCGGGAGATGGTGGCTGTGCTTGCTCCCGTCTCGGTTTCAATCTTATGATACGTCTTGCCTTCTTGAAGCATGCGGGCCACTTCAAGTCTTTGCGCAAGGGATTGAATTTCATTGATCGTGCACAAATCATCAAAGAATCGATAGCATTCTTCCATATCCTGCAGGGAAAGAATCGCGTTAAAAAGCTGGTCCAGTTCTTTCCCTCTAAGTTTGTTTATTTGCATATATAATCTCCTTTTCCTTCTCTATTGTTGATACGATACAGATCCTGACAAGCCTGGAGAGTCCGGGATGATATTGATCCAGGTTGCACCTTTTCTGAGCGGAACCTGCTTTCCGTCTTCATATGGGAGAATCCTGCCGTCCTTGTTTTCCCATTTGACCTCACGAAGTTTTCCATCCTGCAAGAGGTAGGCGTTTCCGCCGGATTCCAGGTCGATATCCCTTCTGCCTGCACTGTCAATGATCTTATGCGGTGCTTCGGCAATCAGGATATTCTCAAGCAGGACAGGATCTTCGGTTTCGTAGTCAACCGTCTGTTCCCCGTTGGAATATCGTTCATATTTGCCTTCGTCCCTATTGTATTCATAGACGACATCAAACAGCGGATTATTAAAATAGGAAATCATGACCGATTCGGCTTCCTTTCCATCCACTGCTGCATCTTTTGAAGCAAAACGCAGCGGCTCAGGGGGATTCTCCATTGAAAAGCCGTTTTCATTTGCCCCTTTTTGAATATTTTCAAAAGAAATATACGAATTATGAGGCGCCTTCCGGAAATCTGCCCGCTTGAATAGCGTCCCATCGTACCTGATGCCGTTCAAGTGATCGATTTCACCGCTTTCAAGCATCGCTTTTGCGTCAGGACTGTAGCCATGGGCAATATATACACTATCGTAGCCCTTTGCAAGGTCGATATAATAGTCCCTTGCGCTCCGCACCGGCCCGACCTTATCGGGCTGCCTGCTTTGAAAGATGGCAAGGAATCTAGTCACATCCCCTTCTGCCAATACTTCATACACAATATCCGCTTTGGAAAGGCCGGATTGCGGCCTTGCTTTCGGATGATTATTCACCATAACAGCGACCGCGCGATCGGTCGATTCTTCCTTCATTTCTTCACCGGTAAGCGGTGACTGAAATTTCATCACGTTCTCGACATCTTCATTCGCCACGGGCGCAGCTTCTTCTTTTGCAGGTTTCTTTCCTGCTTCTTTATCTGAACTGCATGCTGCAAGGGTCAGAGCACTTAACAAGATAATAAGTGGCTTTTTCAGCATAAAATTGTAACACCCCTAATGTTGTCTCTATACTTTCATATTTTAACGCATTATCGTTGGAAAGAGTACCGTTTTCTTCATTACATCATAGATTCCTTTTTGCGTCACCCGAATATAAGGCAAATGGGTCGACTGCAAAAAGAGCAGCGTGTAAATCGGATCGGCAAATTTATAGCCCCGTTCTGACAGCAGTGCCTTCATGATTTTCTCTTCTTCGATCAACTCCGGCATCTCTTTTTTCGAAAGAAGGCCGCTGAGCGGAAGCGGGATCTCGTGAAGCACTTCTCCGTTTTCCGTCAGGACGATGCCTCCTCCTATTTCTTTCATCCGATTGAAAGCAGCGATCATATCCGGTTTGCTTTTCCCGATCAGGATGATATCCCCCGTATTGGAGTAGGAAGACGCAAATCCCTTCACCCCGTTGGAGAATCCTTTCAGCATGGTGCTGATCCTCCACTTCCCTTTTCGGTCTAGGAGCATCAGGAAAGACTGGTCATGATCCGGAGCCAGTTCATCTGTCGACGGATTGATATTGATCGAATACGGCTTGGTGATCACATCGTTTACCATTTCAATGCCAAATGGCATGGAGAACTGAAGATCATCATAAGTTACATCCCAGTCCAGTGAGAGAGGGGTGAAGCCATGTTCCTCCCATGGAATCTCCTGATCATGTTCGACCGTCATCGTATCTTTCAGCACCCATTTCCCTTTTGACAGGACAGAAACAGGTGTAGGATCCTCTTTTCTGCTGAGGAAGTTGATATTGGCAACCCTGCCTGTCGCAATCATTCCATGCAGGTGTGTCAGATTATAGTAGTTGGCCGCATTATAACTTGCCATGTTGTAAGCTTCGATCGGGGAAATCCCCTTATCGATGATCATTTTAAGCAATACGTTCAAGACTCCCTCTTCATGAAAAGCCGGTGTCGACCCGTCTGTTGTAAGAAGGATGGAATCGAAATTTTCGATTCCCTTTTCCTTGAGGCCGTCGAGCAGAACCGGGAGATCCGGGCGTATCGATGAGTGACGGAGCGTCACCGTCAAACCCTGGATCAGTCTTTTGTAGACGTCTTCCCCTGTCATCGCTTCGTGGTCGCCGTCGATTCCGAGAAGCTTGAGCTTGGCGATCGTTTTGTCAGAAGAACCGGGAAGATGTCCCTCGACGATTTTCCCCATCCTCTTGGCTTCCTGCATCCAGTGAAGAAGCAGATCGTCCCCTTCCAAAAGGCGCGGCCACGCAGTCAGCTCCCCGCCCTGGACGACCGAATCATGCTCAAGCCATGATTTTACCTCTCCATTTGAAAAGGTTGTGGCTTCACCGGCCATTTCGGTCTGGGAATCAAAGCGTGTCCACCAGTACATCGAGTACGGCAGCTTATTGAATTCCTTCAATAAAGAAAACGCTTTCTTTTTTTCCAACTGTAAAAACATCATGAGGTTATCATTTACAAATGCAGTTGTACCTGTTTGGGATGCATATTTGGAAAAAGATTGGGGATTATAAAGCTGAAACGGATGTACATGCGGTTCTATATATCCGGGCACAAGGTATTGTGAAGCACAATCCACGACTTCACATTCTCCCAGCTGTTCCGGGAGCCTGTCACCGGTATAGACGATGCGGTCTTCGTACACCCATATATGTCCCTGCACCCATTTCTTCAATGTGGAGTGCAGGTAAGTTGCATTTTTTAAAAGGATAGTCGGAGATCGCTCCCCGTCGAGAACCTGTACGTGTTCCCGCAGTTGTTTATTCTTCCATCTGTAGCGCTGTTCCAAGGCGAACACTCCTCTGGTGGAATGGTATTGAATGTCTGTTTTATTTATCTCATTTCTTTAACATGTATGCTGGCTGAAAGGTTGATAAAACCTTCACATAGCTCCTTTCGCCTAAAAAGAAAGGGCTTTCATTTATGTTAACATATTTTGTATTTTAACGCATTAAAGGTTTACAACAATTATGTGAATTTTCAAATCAAGGAGGAGTTTACAAATGAAAGTATCATCAAACATTGGGATCATCAATGCATTGATCCGCATCACGATTGGGTTAACGATTCTGACATGGACAACGGCCAAGCTCGTCAAGCGCCCCTGGAGAGATTCCTATCTCGTTCTGGCCATGGTCGGAGCCATGAAAGTGGGCGAAGGAATCCTGCGTTACTGCCCTGTCACCGACCTTTTTGAAAAGAGGGGCGAAAGCGGCAGTGAGAACAAGTCCAAAGGAATGGGAAGTAAAGCGATGGACATGTTCAATGTTAAAGATATGCTGAAATCTGACAAAAAGAATACTGGGAACCAGAATTTCGGCGGAAGTGGGGATCATAATAATCAACACGAGCCGAACATGTCAAAGAAAGATGCCGATTTTAATCCCGAGGACCTGACCAATAAAGAAGTCCAGGACGCATTGAACGGCGGACTCGGTGACTCATCCGACAAAAAGGACAACTTCGATAACCACGGCTTCACTCAAATCTAATCAAAGAGGGACGGGCCTTTATCCCGGTAAAGGCCCGTCCCTCGTCACATTAACGTATTAAATTTTCATTAAAGGAGATGCTTGTTATGTTCTGGGAGTATTTGACCGATATGTCTTATGTGCTTTTTTCACTGATCGGCGGAATCATCGCAATTGCTTACGTGTATATCCGCAGAACTAGGAAGAGACGTGTCCGATAGCCTTCTTCCCAATGTCTTTTCTGTAAAATAGACCTCTCCACCGGATTGTGTGCAATTTTTCATACACAGAATCATAAGCCGCTTCGACACTTCCGGCTTCAGCAGCGATCAACAGTACCCGGCCTCCGTCCGTCACCAGTTCCCCTTCTTCATTGCGGGCTGTCCCTGCATGGAAGACGAGTGCATCTTCTTTAAGACCCTGCAGCTCAGGCAGGCTGACGCCTTTTTGATATCCCTCCGGATAACCGTCTGAAGCCAGCACCACACCAAGCACCGCTTCTTCCTTCCACTCGAGGCTGATTTCTTTTCCATCAAGCAGATCTCTGATGACCAGCCCAAAATCTGATTTCATTCGCGGCAGGACGACCTGTGTTTCCGGATCCCCAAAGCGCGCATTGAATTCAATCACTTTCGGACCTTCTGCTGTCAGCATGAGCCCTGCATATAGAATACCCGTAAACGGCCGGCCTTCCTTCACCATCGCTTCCGCTGTCGGTAACAGGACCGTCGACACGGCTTCTTTCACCATCTCTTCAGGAATATGCGGCACAGGTGAGTATGCACCCATCCCGCCGGTGTTCGGACCCAGATCGCTGTCAAACGCACGCTTATGATCCTGCGCGATCACCATCGGATACACATTCTTGCCCTGTACAAATGCCATCAAGGAAAACTCTTCCCCTACAAGACATTCTTCAATCACCACTTTCACCGAAGCATCCCCGAATTTTTTATCGAGGAGCATTTCCTCCAGTGCCAGAAGTGCCTCTTCCTCCGTCTGTGCCACAACCACACCTTTACCGGCTGCAAGCCCGTCTGCCTTGATCACAATCGGTGCCCCGGCTTTTTTGATATAGGCCGACGCCGCTTGAATGTCTGTGAATACTTCATATGAGGCAGTCGGTATATTGTACTTCTTCATCAGTTCCTTCGAGAAGGACTTGCTGCCCTCTATGATTGCCGCGCTTTTAGAAGGACCGAATATCTTGAGCCCCTCGGCCTGGAACTCATCGACGATCCCATCCAGCAAAGGATTCTCAGGCCCGACGAACGTGAAATCTATATCCTTCTCTTTCGCAAACGAAATAAGTGCTGCAAAATCGGTTTCCTGGACAGGGATGCATTCAGCAACCTCCGCCATGCCCGGATTACCCGGTGCACAAAAAACTTGTGAAACACTTTCGCTCTCAGCCAGTTTCCGGGCGATCGCATGCTCCCGGCCGCCTCGTCCAATCACAAGTATCCTCATAGAAAAGCCTCCTTATAATGAGTGACCCCCTCCTTTTTTAAAATTGAGGGAGGGGGGTGGAATGTTAGTCTTTATTATGGTGGGGTGATGCTGTTGGGGTGTTGGGTTTTGTACCTGGTACAGAATGTGGTCTGGGTACCTGGTACAACTTGAGGTTGTTGTACCAGGTACAATTCACGGGTGTCGTACCTGGTACAAATTGCAGGTTTTGTACCAGGTACAAACTACGAGCTGTGTACCAGGTACACTCCAGATCAGCTGTGTGCCTCTTTGGGATGCCATTTAGGTGCCTGGCTCAAATCGTGCAAATTGAGCCAGGCTCAACACCCTCCATCTGAGCCTGGCTCAGACTACACCTTTTGTGCCTGGCACCAAACAGCCGAATTGTGCCTGGCACAAAAACCCCATTTTGTTCCTGGCACAATAAACTTATCCGTTCCTGGCACCAATCAACCTAATCCCGCTTGGAACAAACTAACCAACCAAACCCCTAAACCCTAATGTTTAAAATGACGAACCCCGGTAAACACCATTGTAATCCCGTATTCATCCGCTTTTCTGATCGAATCCTCATCACGGATCGATCCCCCCGGCTGGATGATGGCTGTGACGCCGGCTTTTGCCGCAGCTTCGACGGTGTCGTCCATCGGGAAGAAGGCGTCTGATGCCATGCTTGAACCTGCTGCGCGTCCGCCTGCCTGCTCGATCGCGATCTTGGCTGCTCCGACGCGGTTCATCTGTCCTGCTCCGACACCGATGGTCATCTGCGAATCAGTCAGGACGATGGCGTTTGATTTCACGTGTTTGACAACCTTCCAGCCGAGTTTCATGGCTGCCCATTCTTCTTCCGTCGGCTCACGCTTGGTGACGACTCTTACATCGGCATCATCCAGGGTGAAGGTATCATCCGATTGGACGAGAAGGCCTCCTTCGACTGTGGTGATCTTTTCTTCTAATTTGTTCAGTGATTCAAATGGCACCGTCAACAGACGGATATTCTTTTTACCGGAAAGGATCTCGAATGCTTCATCGGTGAATGATGGAGCAATGACGATCTCCAGGAAGATTTCATGAAGCTGTTTTGCCGTATCTTCGTCAACCACGCGGTTCAATGCGACGATGCCGCCGAAGATGGAAGTTGAATCGGCTTCATAAGCCTTTGTGAACGCTTCGCTGATTGTTTCACCCACTCCGACTCCGCACGGGTTCATGTGCTTGACTGCGACTGCCGCCGGCTCAGTGAATTCCTTGACAATCTGCAGGGCTGCATTGGCATCATTGATATTATTGTAGGAAAGTTCTTTCCCATGCAGCTGCCTCGCCATTGCTACGGAAAATTCAGAACCAAGCGGTGCGCGGTAGAAGGATGCCTTCTGATGAGGGTTTTCACCGTAGCGCAAGTTTTGTTTAAGTTCATAGGTCATGGTCAGGCGTTCCGGATTTTCCTCTCCGGATACTTCTGTCATATAACCCGCGATATGCGCATCATATGCTGCCGTGTGGCGGAATACTTTGGCAGCAAGCTTGCGGCGGTTCTCATGGGAAACCTCTCCGTTCAGCTTCAGCTCTGCAATCACCTGATCATAGTCGAGTGCGTCCACGACTACGGTCACATATGCATGGTTCTTGGCTGCTGCACGAAGCATCGTCGGTCCGCCTATATCGATATTTTCAATCGCGTCGTCAACACTTACATTCGGCTTGGCGATTGTCTGCTGAAATGGGTAGAGATTTACACAGACAAGGTCGATGCCTTCGATTCCCTGCTCCTCGAGCTGCAGGCGGTGCGATTCTTCGCCGCGTTTTGCAAGAAGTCCTCCGTGGATGGAAGGGTGAAGAGTTTTTACGCGGCCTTCAAGGATTTCCGGGAAGCCTGTGACTTCCTCGACGCCTTTCACTTCCAGGCCGTTTTCGGAAAGCAGTTTCTTCGTCCCGCCTGTTGAAAGGATTTCATATCCCAACTGGATTAGTTCCTGAGTGAATTCCACGATTCCGCTTTTATCTGAAACACTGATCAACGCTCTTTTTTTCATATGGCTCCTCCTCTGACTGATCACTATTTAATTGCCTTGTTAAAAGGCCCGTCCCTCATCACTTTACCACACTACCATAATAAAGCAATATGCTCTTCATGCAATTTCAGTACCCTGTTGTAAGGAAGAGGTGGTTGAGGGTCACCGGGTATAAGTGGTGTTCGACATGCTGGATTTTTTCCTGAAGGGAATCCCGTGTTTCCCCTGTGGAAATGCGGACGATTTCCTGTTCGATGATTTCACCTGTATCCATCCCGGCATCCACATAATGTACCGTTACCCCGGTGATTTTCACTCCGGCTTCGAGTGCCTGGCCGACGGCGTCTTTCCCCGGAAACGCAGGCAGAAGCGACGGATGGATATTGACGATCCTGCCTCCGTAGCTTTCAAGCAGGGTTGGGCCGATCAGCCTCATATAGCCTGCCAGCACAATGAAATCCACTCCGGCAGCTTCGAGGTGCCGCTGGATTTCCCTTTCGAATGCTTGCTTGTTTTCATAGTCTTTTGCACGGAATACGAAAGCAGGGATTCCGGCCGACTGTGCCCTGTGGATGACAAAGGCACCCGGCTGGTCACATACCAGCAGACCGATGTTCGCCTTCAGCGTACCGGCTTGAACGGCATCCACGATGGCTTGAAAATTACTCCCGCTTCCTGAAGCAAAAATGGCAATCTGTCTCATGACTAAGCCTCCATTACTGACTCGGTTTTTGTACGAATTGTACTCCTTCTTTGGTTGAAACCTTACCGATGATGCAGGCTGCCTCTCCCTGTCCGTTCAGGAAATCGACGATCTCTGCGGCGTCATCCTCTTCGACTGAAAGCACAAATCCGATCCCCATATTGAAGATGTTGTACATCTCTTCATGAGGGATACCTCCGTACTGTTTAAGCGCCGTGAAGATATCAGGCACTTCCCAGCTTCCTTCCGTGATCTCAGCTCCGAGTCCTTCAGGCATCATCCGCGGGATGTTCTCGATGAATCCGCCCCCGGTGATATGGGACATCCCATTGATGCGGTATCGTTTCAAAGCGGCCAGCACCGGTTTTACATAAATCCTCGTCGGTGCAAGCAATGCTTCCCTTAGTGTGGTTGTGGTGTTTAATCCCGGCAATGATTCTTCCAAAGAGAAAGGATGATCTTCAAAGAAGACCTTTCGCACTAAAGAGTATCCATTACTGTGTATACCACTTGAACCCAGTCCGATTAACACATTTCCTTCAGAAATGTTCTCTCCTGTTACAATTTCTTTCTTTTCACAAGCACCAACGGCAAAACCGGCGATATCATATTCTTCGTCTGTATACATCCCAGGCATTTCGGCTGTTTCGCCGCCGATCAGCGCACAGCCCGCCATTTCACATCCGTCCGCAATTCCTTTTACAATACCTTCTATCTTTGCCGGATGAGCCTTTCCGGTCGCTATATAATCTAAGAAATAAAGCGGCTCCGCTCCTTGTACGACAATATCATTCACGCACATCGCGACACAGTCGATGCCGATCGTATCGTGCTTGTCAGCCATGAACGCAAGCTTGAGCTTCGTCCCGACGCCGTCCGTCCCGGACACGAGGACCGGTTCCTTTAAACCAAGCTGTGACAGGTCAAACATACCGCCGAAGCTCCCCAGCTGACCGAGTACTCCTTCGCGTGCGGTACGTTTCACATGCTTCTTGATCCGTTCGACCGATTCATATCCTGCTTCTATATCTACGCCTGCCTGGCGGTACGCATTTGCCATCTCGATTTCCCCCTATTTCACTAGCTCTTTTTCATGCGGATGAAGCGTATCCGGGTAGATTTCCGTCGGATACTTCCCGGTGAAGCAGGCAAGGCACTGCCCGCAGTTAGGGGAAGAATCATCGCGCCCGATCGCTTTCAATACACCGTCCGTACTGAGGAATGTCAGCGAATCCGCCCCGATGATCTGACGCATTTCTTCCACTGAATTAGAAGACGCTATCAGTTCTTCATGAGTCGATGTATCAATTCCGTAGTAACACGGATTTTTAATAGGAGGGGAACTGATGCAGACATGCACTTCCTTCGCTCCCGCTTCCTTCAGCATACTGACGATCCGCCTGCTGGTCGTCCCGCGTACGATGGAATCATCCACCATGACGACGCGCTTTCCTTCCACGACCCCTCTTACCGGTGAAAGCTTCATCTTCACACCCTGTTCACGGAGGGACTGGGACGGCTGGATGAATGTACGCCCGACATAGCGATTCTTGATGAGCCCCATTTCATACGGGATCCCAGATGCTTCCGCGTAGCCGATCGCACTTGAAATACTTGAGTCAGGCACCCCGGTCACGACATCCGCTTCGATCGGTGATTCATATGCAAGCTCCATTCCCATCCGTTTGCGGGCTGAATGGACATTGATGCCCTGGATATTGCTGTCCGGTCTTGAAAAATACACATATTCCATCGTGCACATCGCATTTCCATTCGAAAAACTGAAGCGTTCAGAAGTGATCCCATCATCATTGATGATCAGGAGTTCACCAGGCTCGATGTCCCGTACGAATTCAGCTCCGACGATATCGAAGGCACAGGTTTCAGAAGCCACGCAGTAAGCGTCGCCAATTTTTGCAAGTGAGAGCGGGCGGAGCCCATGAGGATCAAGCGCCACCATCATCTCGGTCTCTGTCATGACCACAAACGCATAGGCACCCTTCAGCATCGTCAGTGCATTCTTCACCCGGTCCTTCAACTGTGCATATCCGCTTCTTTTGATCAGATGGGCAAGTACTTCTGTATCCGAAGTGGTTTGAAAAATACTGCCCTGCCCCTCAAGCTGATGCTTCAGGGCATTTGCATTGACCAGGTTCCCGTTATGGGCAAGCGCAAGCCCGCCGCTCTGCGAGTTAAAAAGGAGCGGCTGGACATTTTCATAGCCTCCGCCCCCTGCGGTCGCATAGCGGACGTGCCCGATCGCTCCGTCACCCGTTAGTTTCTCGATTGAACCTTCCTGGAACACTTCGGTTACAAGTCCTTCCCCTTTATGACCGCGAAGCGTCTCTCCGTCCGATACGATGATCCCGGTTCCTTCCTGTCCGCGGTGCTGCAGGCTGTGAAGGCCGTAGTACGTAATTTGGGCGGCATTCGGGTGTCCCCATATCCCGAATACCCCGCACTCTTCGTTTAAACCTTTGATTTCAGCAGGCATGGAATCGCTCCTCTCCAGGCTGATTCAAGTTCCCCGACAGCCGCTTGTACAAGGATTTCTCCTTTACGTGATGCAATCGTGACTTCCCCGTCTTTCTTGACGGCTCCGACTGCTTTCGCTTCCCCTACGAGTTTTTCAAACTCATCGCGATTCTCCGGCTTCACCGTCACCAGGAAGCGAGATTGTGTTTCGCTGAATAAATCCGTCACATGACATTCCCCGTCAACAAAGATTTCTGCTCCAAGTCCTTCTGTGCCGAACGTCGATTCTGCAAGCGCCACTGCAAGTCCGCCTTCCGCGAGATCATGGGCCGATGCGGCCAATCCTTTTTGGATGGCTTCGAGCAGCTGCATCTGTCGGCGGAGTTCAACTTTCAAATCAATGGCTGGCGCCTGTCCGAAAATCTTTCCTTCCGTCACCTTCTGCAGTTCGCTTCCGCCGAATTCGGCTTGTGTTTCCCCGATGATATAAATGAGATCCCCTGCTTCCTTGAAGCTTTGGGTCGTAACATGATCAAGATCTTCAACCAGTCCGACCATCCCGACAACAGGCGTCGGATAAACGGCTGTGCCCATTGATTCGTTATAGAGGGACACATTCCCGCCGATGACCGGTGTGGACAGCTCACGGCATGCTTCGCTCATCCCGTCCACGGATTTCTCGATCTGCCAGAAGATTTCAGGCTTCTCAGGATTTCCGAAATTCAGGCAGTCGGTGATTGCAAGCGGGATTCCGCCCGAGCACACGATATTGCGGGCCGCTTCCGCTACTGCGATTTTCCCGCCTACTTCAGGATCAAGGTACAGATAACGTGAATTACAATCTGTCGTCATCGCCAGCGCTTTTCTCGTCCCTCGCACCCGGACCACCGCTGCATCCGATCCAGGGGTGACGACCGTGCTTGTTCTGACCTGATGATCGTATTGATCATAGACCCATTCCTTACTCGCGATCGTCGGCTGTTTCAATAATGAGATCAGCGTTTCTTTATAATCATCCACCTGAGGTACCGGTGTTTCCATTGCCTGGAATTCTTTATAGTAAGCCGCTTCCTCGGAAGGCTTATGGTAAACAGGCGCTTCTTCCGCAAGGGCATCGACCGGAACATCCGCTGCCACTTCTCCTTTATGAAGGAGTCGGAGACGCTTGTCATCCGTCACTTTCCCTATTGAAACAGCTTCGAGGTCATATTTTGAAAACAGATCGACAATCTCCTGTTCGCGGCCTTTTTCAACGACGATCAGCATACGTTCCTGGGATTCCGAGAGCATCATTTCGTAAGCCGTCATCCCTCTTTCACGTTGAGGGACAAGATCAAGATTCATTTCAATCCCCGATCCGGCTTTTGACGCCATCTCCGCAGATGAGCTGGTCAATCCGGCCGCACCCATATCCTGGATCCCGACGAGTGCATCATTTTGAACCAATTCAAGACACGCCTCCAACAGTAGTTTCTCCATAAAAGGATCTCCAACCTGGACGGCAGGTCGTTTCTCTTCAGAGCCTTCGTTCAATTCTTCTGAAGCAAATGTCGCGCCATGGATCCCGTCACGGCCTGTTTTCGCCCCGACATACATGACCGTGTTACCAACACCGTGCGCCTGGCCTTTTTTGATATCCTTATGATCTATCAATCCGACACACATCGCGTTGACGAGCGGGTTGCCTTCATACGATGAGTCGAATTGGACTTCCCCTCCGACCGTCGGTATGCCGATGCAGTTGCCGTAGCCTGCGATCCCTGCGACTACTTCTTTAAATAGATACTGAACACGAGGAGAATCCAGCTCTCCAAAGCGTAAAGAGTTGAGGAGGGCAATGGGTCTCGCTCCCATTGAGAATACATCCCGTATAATGCCGCCGACACCCGTCGCCGCCCCTTGATAAGGTTCAATCGCTGAAGGGTGGTTGTGACTTTCGATTTTGAACACCACTGCCTGATCATCGCCGATATCAACAATCCCAGCTCCTTCCCCGGGTCCCTGCAGAACTCGCTCGCCAGTCACCGGGAACTTCTTCAGGACTGGCTTTGAATTTTTATAGCTGCAGTGTTCCGACCACATGACCGAGAATAGACCGGTCTCCGTGTAGTTCGGTGTTCTTCCCAGGATGTTTTCCACCATTGAAAATTCTTCGTCCGTTAAGCCCATTTCACGATAAAGCTGTTCTTCTTTCACCTTTGATGGGGTTGGTTCAAGCATTAACGACATGTTTTTCCCTCCAGTGTTTGACAATCGATTGAAAGAGTTTCTTCCCGTCTTCACTACCTAATAAAGTGTCCATCGCCCGTTCAGGGTGAGGCATCATGCCAAGGACATTCCCGTTCTCATTCGTGACCCCCGCGATATCCGCCACACTCCCGTTCGGATTCCCGCCGCTGTAGGTGAACACAATCTGGTTGTTCTCCTGCAGTCTTTGGAGCGTCTCTTCGTCACAAAAGTAATTGCCTTCTCCGTGAGCGATCGGGATGTGAATCTCCGTCCCTTTTTCATAGCTGTTCGTAAACATCGTTTCATTGTTCTCAACCGTTAACGGAACCGTCTTGCAGATGAACTTCAGGCTGTCATTCCGGCGCATCGCCCCCGGAAGAAGGCCCGTTTCCAAGAGGATCTGGAATCCGTTGCACACACCCAGTACCGGTTTCCCCTGCTGGGCAGCCTTCACTACTTCCTTCATCACATTTGAAAAGCGCGCGATCGCCCCTGAGCGCAGGTAATCCCCGTATGAGAATCCTCCCGGCAAAAGAATAGCATCATAGTTTTCCAGAGAAAGATCATCATGCCAGACGTAATCGACTTCTTCCCCGATCTCATCCTTGATTGCATGGTACATATCAATGTCACAGTTGGATCCCGGAAATACAATCACCGCAAATTTCATTGAGCCACACTCTCCTCGATTTCGTATCGATAATCCTCGATTACAGGGTTTGCCAGCAGACGGTGGCACATCTCTTCAACAGCCGCTTCGACATTTTCCACCGTCGACGGAAGGGTAAGCTCCATATACTTTCCGACGCGTACATCTTCAACTGCCTTGAACTCCATTGAATGAAGCGCCTGTTTAACCGCGCTCCCCTGAGGATCCAATACGCTTTCTCTTAACGTGATGTAAACTTTTACTTTGTACATAGACCTTTTCCCCCTAAACGTTCTAGTATGATTGAATAGACTTCTGTTAAACTGCCTAACTCTCTTCTGAACACATCTTTATCAAGCTTTTGCTTCGTCTCCCGATCCCACAGACGGCACGTATCCGGCGAGATTTCATCCCCGAGCAGAATCTTCCCGCTGCTGTCTTTCCCGAACTCAAGCTTGAAATCCACCAGCAGCACTCCCGCTTCTTTAAAAACCCCTTGAAGGACTTCATTGACATTTAGGGCCATTTCCCTTAACTGCAGCCGTTCTTCTTTTGTTGCGATTTCCAGGTAGTCAATGTGATCATCCGTGATCAGCGGGTCGCCGAGGTCATCATTTTTATAATAAAATTCGATGATCGGCTTCGGCATTTCAGTCCCCTCTTCAATGCCAAGGCGCTTGGATAGACTACCGGCGATCACATTCCGCACGACCACTTCCAGCGGAATGATGTCGACCCGTTTCACGAGCTGCTCATGATCTGACAACTGCTTGATGAAATGACTCTCGACCCCTTGTTCGGCAAGCTTTGAAAATAGCAGACTCGAAATCTTATTATTTAAAACCCCTTTGCCGTCGATGTCCGCTTTCTTCTCCCCGTTAAAAGCAGTGGCTGAATCCTTGTATCGGATCCAGACGACCTCTTCATCGTTCGTGGAAAAAATTTGTTTTGCTTTTCCTTCATATAAAAGCGTCCTTTTTTCCATCTAAAATCCCCCTGTAATTTCAATATTGGCAATCTTCAGTCTATATTTGGATAAAAAAAGGGAGGGATCCTTTTAAAAACCCCTGCCCTATGTACTTGTCGAAATATTACTCAACCAGTCCGCAGCGTTCAAAAATCGTATCGACATGCTTCAGATGGTAGTTATAATCGAAGCAGTCATCGATTTCCGCCGGAGAAAGCTTGGATGTAATCGTGCCGTCTTCCTCGATCAGCGACCGGAACGGAACCTGCTTCTCCCATGCTTCCATCGCCTTCGGCTGCACCGTATCATATGCTTCCTCGCGCGCCATCCCTTTATCAATCAGGGCAAGCAGGACACGCTGTGAGTAGATCAGCCCGAGTGTACGATCCATGTTGCGCTTCATATTTTCAGGGAATACCGTCAAGTTCTTCACGATATTTGCGAAGCGGTTCAACATGTAATTGAGAGCGATCGTCGCATCGGGTAAAATCACCCGTTCAGCAGATGAATGAGAGATATCACGCTCATGCCATAACGGCACATTCTCATAGGCAGTCATCATATAACCTCTGATCACACGCGCCATCCCCGTCATATTCTCTGAACCGATCGGGTTGCGCTTATGAGGCATGGCTGATGAACCCTTTTGACCTTTTGCGAAAAACTCTTCCACTTCACGGGTTTCACTCTTCTGAAGGCCGCGCACTTCAACAGCAAATTTCTCAATCGATGTCGCAATCAAAGCAAGTGTACCCATGTAGTGAGCATGGCGGTCACGCTGCAGCGTTTGAGTGGAAACCGGTGCAGGCTTGATGCCTAATTTTTCACACACATATGATTCAACGAATGGATCGATATTCGCATACGTTCCGACAGCACCGGAAATCTTACCGAATTCCACACCGTCAGCAGCAGCTTTAAAGCGCTCGACGTTTCGTTTCATCTCTTCGTACCAAAGGGCAAGCTTCAGTCCGAAAGTCGTCGGTTCGGCGTGAACACCATGCGTCCGTCCCATCATGACCGTATGTTTATGCTCGATTGCTTTATTTTTCAAAATCTCTACGAATCGCTCAAGATCCTTCAGGATGATTTCATTCGCCTGCTTCAGTTGATAAGAAAGAGCGGTATCGACTACGTCCGTTGAAGTTAATCCATAATGAACCCATTTTCTTTCTTCCCCAAGTGTTTCAGAAACGGCACGCGTGAAAGCCACGACATCATGGCGTGTTTCTGCTTCGATTTCTTTGATGCGTTCCACATTGAAGCCCGCGTTTTCCTGGATCTTCGCCACATCTTCTTTCGGGATATCGCCAAGTTCAGACCAGGCTTCACAAGCAAGGATCTCTACTTCAAGCCATGCCTGAAATCTGTTTTCCTCTGTCCAAATCGCTCCCATTTCAGGGCGTGTATAACGTTCAATCATTTCATTCGTCCTCCGATCTTTTCCTGCACCTTCCAAACCCCGGCATCATTCACGGACTCAAGCGTCTGCTCAATGTCATCGGTCAGAATCGTGACATGCCCCATCTTCCGTTTCTGCTTCGGCACATCTTTTCCATACAGATGCACAAACCAGGAAGGCTGATTTGGAATAGCTTTCATTACAGGCTCTATATGCTCACCTAATAGGTTAACCATCACAGCGTTCTTTAATAAGGAAGGCTTTCTTAGCGGCCAGTTGCAAACCGCTTTGATATGCTGGGCGAACTGGGAAGAGTCGCATGCTTCGATTGAATAATGACCAGAATTATGCGGCCTCGGCGCCAGTTCATTGATGAATATGCAGCCGTCTTCCGTCAGGAACATCTCAATCGCAAGCGTCCCGACCAGGTCGAGTGTCTCGCTGATTTTTTCGGCCATTTCAATCGCCTTGCCTGAAATATCTTCAGAGACTCGCGCCGGGGCAATCGTTTCATGAAGGATATTGTCAACATGAACATTTTCCACCACCGGAAAATGAGTCTGCTGTCCGTCGGGATTCCTCGTGACGATCACCGATAGTTCCCGCTCAAACGGAATCCATTTTTCAAGTACACACGGTCCGTTTTCCAAAAGCGCCGCCGCTTCTGCCACTTCTTCCACTTTGCGGATCACAAATTGCCCTTTGCCGTCATATCCGCCCCTTGAAGTCTTCAGAACAGCTGGATAGCCAAGCTTTTCTATATTATCATAGATGTCCTCTTCCTGTAGAATCACAGCATAAGGAGCCACTTCAACCCCCGCCAGGGTCAATGCTGCCTTCTCCTGGATGCGGTCCTGAGTGATGCGGATCAGTTCCGCACCCTGCGGCACGTACGCCCTGCCCGAGAGCCATTTCAACGCGTCATAGTCAATGTTCTCAAACTCATACGTAATCACATCAGATGCTTCTGCCAGGCGGTCGAGTGCTTCATATTGGTCAAATGGAGCGGTGATCACCAGGTCCGCAACCTGTGCACAAGGCGATGCAGGTGATGGATCCAATACCGCTATCTTGAATCCGTTGTGCTTCGCAGCAAGGGCCATCATCCTTCCAAGCTGCCCTCCGCCGATGATCCCGATTGTCTGTCCAGGTAAAATTGTCTTTTTAAACAAGGTCATCACTGCTTTCCATCACTTTTTCGCGTAATTCCTCACGTCTGGTTTCCAACTTGTCTGCCAGGGCACCATCATCGATCGAGAGGATCTGCGCGGCAAGCAGTCCCGCATTGACCGCTCCCGCCTTACCGATGGCAACGGTCGCAACCGGCACCCCGCCGGGCATCTGTACTATGGACAGAAGGGAGTCCATCCCGTTCAGCGCCTTCGACTGCACCGGCACCCCGATGACAGGAAGAGTCGTTTTGGCAGCCACCATGCCAGGAAGATGAGCTGCACCCCCTGCACCGGCGATGATTACCTTTATGCCTCTGTCCCTCACAGTTTCGGCATATTCGAACATATAATCAGGTGTACGATGGGCCGAGACGACCCTTTTCTCAAAAGGAACCCCGAGCTCCTCCAGAATGTCACACGCATGCTTCATCGTTTCCCAGTCTGATGTACTTCCCATAATGATCCCTATCATATCGTGACGGCACCTCCACTCGAATTCTTCACAAAAAATACCCAGATCAATTGATCTCTCCAATATGAGAGAAAGCAATTGATCTGGGTATTTTCACCGTACAGAAAGAGCCCTTCCAAAAAGGGACAGCAAAGACACTTCTGCATCCAGACAGTCACTTCCCCTCATAGTCCGGCCGTTTACGGCAGCCGGGTAGAAACTTACAGGCCCTATCCCCGTTATTATATGAGGGTATTCGATTTATTTGTCTTCATCATACCGTTATTCACCGGCACTGTCAACGAATAATCGAACGATTTTAAATGTCTGAAAATTAATGTTCGGTTTTAAGCGGAATCACTCTTCCATTTTCTTTCCTTCGAACACAATTGTCTGCCTTACAGGGACAACATCTGTTTTCCCACCGTCTTTCATCTCTTCAAAAACAGGCTTCTCCATCCTTCTGACCGGCATATAACCCATTTCCTTCATACGGTCGAGGCAATCGCCGATCGTTTCATGTTCCTGCACTTCAAATAAAAGCTTCTTTTTACTCATACTTTGATTTTTCCTTTGCGTATATTTCGGACGGTCTTCACCCAGAACCCGCCGTGGATCGTCTTCGGCTCGTATGCGATGATGAACGCTTTAGGATCCAGCTCCTTGATCGTTGCGTACAGCTTCATTTCATACTTGCGCGGCGTCAGGATCTGCAGGGCCATCCGATTTCCTTCCAGGCCGTTCGCTTCCCAGTTGGTCACCCCGTAGCCTTTCGAACGGAGTTGATCCGGAAGAGCTTTATCATATTCCTTGGTGATCACGTTAACCGTAATATACCCCAAAGCGAGCTTCTCTTCAATCTTCATACCGACCACAACCCCGATTCCGTAACCGACCGCATAGGCAATCAAGTTCTGGATTTCATTCAGGTTGTCCAATACCAGGCCGAGACCGACTACATAAATGACGACCTCGAACGTACTCACAAATGCCGCAAAATAACGGTACCCCTTCAGCGTCAGGATCATCCGTATCGTAAAAAACGACACGTACACAATATTTATCACTAAGATGATCAGCACCATCATCACACTATTCTCTAACAACTTTCGTCCCTCCCATAGGATGCTCAAATCATTTTCCTATTTTACTAGAAATAACGCGGAATATGAACCGCTGGAAGGAAAATAAACGCGAAGTTCCGTATGACAATATTTAGCAAAAGCGAATTTTTTCGAATATAAATCAGCGGAAAGGGATTTCTCATCAAATTCTAATCTTTTTTTAATTGCTTTCACCTTTAGCCGCGTTAGTATAGGAATTGCTTAAGAATATTAGTGCTTAACATAGCTAATCACTTCCTTCTTGTGTAATCTTATTTTATAAGATTCATTCTAAATTTCTTCATTTGTTGACAAAAGCCATGCTGAGGCTTTTGTCTTTTTTTTGGCTATATCCCGGTGCCCGAATGGCAACCCTAATACGAGAAGCAATTTTGTTTCAATTTATTTGATTCCTTACATTACCGCTAATGATTTCCATGCAAAACTTCGCTTTCCGCGGGCGGTTGGTGAGCCTCCTCGGCAAGCCTGCGGGTTAGAAAAGCGGAAAGGCTTTGGTCAGAGGCGGGTGGCATAAGGCGAATCGTCCACGAAGGCGTTCTTTGTCTTCTTGGGCGAGTTGACTTATGACATGTGCCTCTAAGCCTTGGAGCTAGACAGGTCTCACCTAACACGCTTTTCCCGCAGGAGTCTACGTTTTGCACTCCAATCAATCGCTGGAACCGGTTTTGAATATAGATAAATTTACACACTTTCAATTCTGGATAAAGGGATTGAAGCTTATTATTAGACCTTCTTAATCCCTCAATTCAGGACGAAAAGCATTTCAAATAATATTTTTCAACAAAAAAGGTTCAATGACTGTGCGGAAGTGCACGTCATTGAACCTTTTGACCGTTTTAGATTGCTGCCGGTTTTGTTACTTTTTTGCCTTCGATTTTGCTTACTGCTTCTTCGCTTGTATCGACGCGTCTGACGAACAGGGCCAATACGAGGGCTACAAGGTTGATTCCAAGGGCAACGTAGAAGGAATATTGAATCCCTGCTAGCAGGGATTGCTGTGTCAACAGGGCAGTCGACTGTTCTGTCACAGTCGCCGGATCTACACCGCTCATCAAGCTCTCTGCCTCAGTCTTGGCAACTGTATTCATGATGGTGATCAGGATCGCCGTACCGATTGAACCGGATACTTGCTGTGCCGTATTATTCACCGCTGTTCCGTGCGGATTCAAACGGTTAGGAAGCTGATTCAAACCATTCGTCATGATCGGCATCATCACCATGGACATCCCAAACAGACGCAGTGTGTAAATCATGATGATATGAGTATAAGTCGTATCGATCTGCAAGTGTGCCAGCATATACGTGGATACTGCAGTGATCGTAAGTCCGGTAAGCGAAAGCACACGAGGACCGAATTTATCAAACAACTTACCAGTGATCGGAGACATGATTCCCATGATGATCGCACCCGGAAGCATCATCAGACCTGAATCCAGCGGGGAAATACCGCGGACACTCTGAACATATGCAGGTGTCAAAATCATTCCTGAGAACATGGCAACCGCATTGACGATCGCGATCACGGATGCAAGTGCGAACATCGGATACTTATAAACATGAAGATCCAATAACGGCTCATCAATCTTGAACTGACGGATAATGAAAGCAGCCAAGGCGATGCCACCGACAATAAGAGTCGTTAACACAATGCCATCCGTCCATCCGTCTGAACTTGCAGTGGAGCACCCGTATAACAATCCTCCAAATCCGATGACAGAAAGAATGAGCGACATCATATCAAGTGAAGCTTCTTTATTTTGATCCATGATATTTCTGAATTTCCATACGGCCAGTAACAAGCTCATGACAGCCAATGGCAGGATCATTTCAAACAGCAGACGCCAGTCGTGATGTTCCACGATGTAACCGGACAATGTCGGTCCGATTGCAGGGGCTGTGATCATGACCAGTCCGAAGACTCCCATCGCCGCCCCGCGCTTTTCACGGGGAAAGCTGACGAGCATAACGTTCATCAATAGTGGCCCCATTACAGAGGAACCTGCAGCCTGAACCATACGGCCTGTAAGAAGCAAACCAAAGTTTGGTGCAAAAGCTGCCAGTGCAGTACCCAGAGTGAAGATGGCCAGAGAAGTAATGACCAGGTTACGGTTCGAGAAACGAGTGATTAAAAACGCTGAAGCCGGTATCAACACCCCGCTCACAAGCATATACCCCGTAGCAAGCCACTGAACAGTTGAATAATCTGCTATTTCCAAGTCAACCATGATGGATGGCAGTGCTACATTTAATAATGAGTTATTTAAAAATGCGACGAAAGCTCCAATGAAAAGTATCGCCAACATTAAATAAGGCGGTTTTTTATTTTGAATTGCTGAGTCCATACCCTCATCCCTTTTTCTTTTAGTATTTTATTTTGCTACTCGAACTATTTTATACCCATAGTTCAAATAAATCAACACTTTTATACCGTTAGTATAAAAATATTGTCTTTCCAGTCTAAGAAAACTATACTAATCTATAGAGGGAAGACTGGAGGCACGTATGAATAATCGAAAAAGAAAAGTCGCAGATATCGCATTATCATTATTTATAGAGAAAGGTTTCCAACAGACTTCAATCCAGGAAATCATAGATAAAGCCAATATTTCAAAAGGGACGTTCTATAATTACTTCACGTCCAAAAACGATTGTATCGCTGATATTTTGGAGTACCTGCGCTATGACGCCAGTCAGCAAAGGGTCGCCATGCAGATTGGAAAAGATGCAAAGGACCGGAACGTCCTGGCAGAGCAGATCACCATCCTGATCAGATTAAATAAAGAACGCAATTTAAATGTACTTTTCGAAGCAATCCTTTCATCCAACGAAGCTGATCTTAAAAAACTGGTCATGCAGCACAGGATGATCGAGATGGAATGGCTGTCCAACCGTTTCATCGAAGTCATGGGTGATGAAATAAGGGAAGTTGCCTTTGAGGGGACGGTCCTGTTTTATGGAATGCTTCAATATGAATTGTTTACGATGCGGGTGACAAACAGCTCTTCGTCAGTTGAGAAGCTGGTGGATGTAGTGCTGTCATATATTGAATTGATCATTCCATATATGTTGAAACATGATACAGCCATGTTGGATCACTCAGCAATCGATCTTTTGCAATCCAATATTGATAAACGAACTGTTACGAAATCGGATATAGTGGAGCATGGTGAACGCCTTCAGAAACATTGTCGTTTTAACGATGAGCAGCAGGACTTATTCGACGCTATCATAAATGAAGTGCAGCAGGACCGGATCCGTAAAGTCGTCCTTAAGCCCCTGCTGAAACCATTCCAGCAATTATTCAATGACACGGATGAAGAGTCCCATGTGCATAAGTTTACGAATATGATTTGGTATTATTTGAAGTCGGTTTGATGACTTTATATTGATGGATGCCTCCGAAAAGGTTACTTTTTGGGGGCATTTTTATTTAAAGAGATTGGACGTGGGATTTTTTTATTACAAGACTTGTTTAGGGAAAGATACATTCAGTTGATATAGGGATTGTTGATAGTGATGTGAATGATAAAGGCTTCAATTTGATAATAAATGCAGGTTTGCGTTAATAAGAAGACGGATTCGATTATATCTCAATGCATTTGAAAAAAGGAGTTTCTGTTTCGCTAATAAAAGTTCGATTTCCGATAATACATTCGTTGATTCCGATAATAAAAAGTCGATTTTCGATAATATCTAGGATTCAGCCATCAACCCAATACTCAATTTCGTGATATTTATATAAAATAGACACGTTTTTTCAGAAAACATGACTTGCTTTTTTAACCCAAGACAAGGTTTTTTATTAAAATAGACAAATAACGGGCTTTAAAGAAGGAAATTTGATAGTTTTAATAAAAAGATGTGAAGACGTTTTTGGTTAACCATTATCCAATCCACTGCTATACCATCATCGTTTCACCCCACACAAAAAAAGAACAACTCCTAAGAGCTGCCCTTTTTTCTATTTGCCTGGCGATGTCCTACTCTCACAGGGGGAGATCCCCCAACTACCATCGGCGCTGAAGAGCTTAACTTCCGTGTTCGGCATGGGAACGGGTGTGACCTCTTCGCCATAATCACCAGACGAATATTCAATTGAAGGTTTGTTCCTTCAAAACTAGATAAAGGATTGATGTCAAGAATACCGGTATTGCCGTGTTGTTCATTTAAAAATGACTCTTTGTGGTTAAGTCCTCGATCGATTAGTATCAGTCAGCTCCACATGTCGCCATGCTTCCACCTCTGACCTATCTACCTGGT